>NZ_JBAKHM010000016.1:0-150125 GCF_036902725.1 Micromonospora psammae
CCGGCCGCCCACGGCCGGAGCGCAGGCCACGACGGGCGGGCCGCTCTCCGTCCCCCCGGTCCCGCCGGCCGCGGCGCCGGCGCCCGGCGCCTACCGGGCGCCGTTCGCGCCGCGCGGGCCGTACGCCGCCTCGCCGCCGCCGCCTCCGCCGCCCCCGCCGCCGCCGGTCAAGCGCCCGAAGCGGCCGCGCGAGCGGTCCGCGCTCGGCGCGGCGACCTTCTCCCTGATCTTCCTGGCCCTGGGCGTGGTGGCGATCCTCGACCTGCTGGACGTCTTCCCGGTCGGCGCGGCCGGCTACTTCGCGGCGGCGCTGGCCACCATCGGCCTCGGGCTGCTGGTCGGCACCTGGTTCGGCCGGGCCCGCTGGCTGATCGCGCTGGGCCTGGTGACCGCCGCCGCGCTCGGGATCGCCACACTGGACGAGTCCTACGACCGGATCCGCGGGGTGGACGGCAACGTCACCTGGGCGCCCACCGACCACCGGGAGGTCGCCGTCCGGTACGAGAACAGCTTCGGCGACGCCACGCTCGACCTGCGCGGGGTGAACTTCGACGGACGGGACACCCAGATCTCCGTGGTGATCAACTTTGGTGAGGCGACCGTGGTGGTGCCGCCGAACGTCGACGTCACGGCGGTCGCCGACGTCAACGCCGGGGACGCCACCGTCTTCGGCCGGCGCTCCGGCGGCCTGGACGGCCCCACCCGGGAGGTCACCGACCTCGGCCCGGACGGTGCCGGCGGCGGCAAGCTGCGCCTCTCCGTCCAGGTCAACGCCGGCAACCTGGAGGTGACCCGGTGAAGCCGCACCGCACGGATCTCGTCTCGCTCGCCTTCGGCCTGATCTTCGTCGGGCTCTCCGTCTGGTGGCTGCTCGCCCGGATGCTCGGGCTCGCCCTGCCGCCGGTCGGCTGGTTCCTGGCCGGAGGGCTGCTCCTGATCGGACTGCTCGGCCTGGTGGGGGCGCTGCGCTGGGGCCGGCACGCCGACCCGGCCGCCGGCGGCGGGCCGGCACCGGGCGACCCGGACCGGGACGACCGCGGCTCCGCCGACGCGCCGGACCCCGCCGTCGGCTGGCCCGCCCCGCTGGACGACCGGCACCCGGACACCCACCGGTTCCACGCCCCGGACGCGCCCGAGGTCCACCTCGAGGGCCCGGAGAGCTCCCTCGCCCCCGTCTGGGGACCGGACGAGGAGCCCCGGACCGACGAGGAGCCCCCGTACCGGCCGACGGGCGAGGCGGACGAGTGCCCCCCGGACGCGGTCGACGACCGGCCGTCCGAGGCGGTCGAGGACCGTCCGGCCGACGCCCGCTACCGGTACCCGGAGGACGAGCCCGCGGCGGACCGGGGCGACAGCGCCGGTCGGGCCGGTGACGCCCGGGGCGGCCGGTGACCGGCGAGCACCGGCGACCGGCGTGACCACGGCGGTGCGAACCCCGGGCGGGGACTCGTATGCTGGCCGTGCAGATCCCGCCTCGGCCGGCCGGGCCGTCGGCACCGGTCACGGCCGCTCCGGTCGCCGGGCCCCGACCCGGGGCCGTCGGCCAGGTCGCCGTGGCGGTCCCGCCTCTACCCCGTCAGGAGCCCGCCCGACATGACCCAGTCCCCCGCCGTGCGCACCTCGGGCCGGCCCGGTCCGGTTCGCCTCGGCGAGCGCGCCGCCCGTACCCTCGTCGCCGAACTCGCCCGGCGCAACGACCCGAAGGGCGCCCTCCTGGTCGGCGCGTCGCCGGAGTCCGCGGTGCTGGCCGCGGCGATCGACGCGCTGCTCCCCGGTGACCGGCTCACCGTCGTGCCGGCCGGGACGGCCGACGCCGGCGCGCTGCGCGAGCACGTGTCGGCGCAGGGCCGCTGGGTCGCCGACCGGGTCCGCGTCGTCGACTCCCTCGCCGAGGCCGACGCCGCCGAGGTGGTCATCGCCGCCGAGCCGTTCACCGGCACCGCCGAGGAGACCCGCACCGCCGTCGACGGCCTGGCCAAGTACCTCGGCGACGGCGCGGTGCTGAGCGTGGCCGCACCGGTCTTCCGCACCGACGGCGCCGCCGCCGAACTGGACCGGCAGGGCATCCTGCACGGGGTCCGCAACGACCTGGTGCTGCGCAACCAGCCGCCGGTCCGGGTGCACCACCTCCGGTTCACCCCGGCCGACGCGGCGTCGGCCGCCCGGCTCGCCCCGGCGCACCGGCCGTCCAGCGTCCCGCTGACCCGCAGCATGCACATCGACTCCAACGGCGTGGCGGCGGCCGGCATCGCCCTCGGGCTGGCCGCGGTCGCCCGGGTGGTCCGGCCCAAGTCGAAGCTCTGGCTGCTGCCGGCGCTGGCCGCCGGCCCGGTGGCCGCGTTCTTCCGCGACCCGGAGCGGGACGTGCCGGAGGACCCGTCCGCCGTGGTCGCCGCCGCGGACGGCCGGGTGCTCTCCGTGCAGCGGCTGCACGACGAGCGCTTCGGCGCCGGCGAGTGGCTGCGGATCGCGGTCTTCCTGTCGGTGCTGGACGTGCACGTCAACCGGGCGCCGGTGGCCGGCAAGGTGGTCGACTACTTCGTCGCCGACGGTGGCTTCGTCAACGCGATGAAGCCGGACGCCGAGCACAACGTGGCCGCGTACACGGTGCTGGACACCGAGCACGGCACGGTCGTGGTGGCACAGCGGACCGGCCTGATCGCCCGGCGGATCGTCCAGCGGGCGCCGATCGGGGCGCTGCTGGCCCGGGGCGAGCGCTTCGGCCTGATCCGGTTCGGCTCGCGCACCGACGTCTACCTGCCGGTCGACGCCGCCGAACCGCTGGTCGGGCCGGGCGACAAGGTCGTCGGGGGGGCCACGGTCATCGCCCGCTGGCGCTGACCACCGACGCGAGAAGGGGCGCCGCGGTCGCGGCGCCCCTTCTGCGTACGTGCGGGTGGGTCAGGCGGTGCGGCGCTGGTGCAGCCAGAGCAGCGGACCGCTGACCAGGTAGCCCACCACCACCAGGGCGAAGGTGAGCCGGATGTCGACCAGCGCGCCGATCACCGGGGCCAACCAGACCCACGGCGGCAGCTTGACCAGCCGGGCCAGCTTCGCGTACGGGAAGCTGGACACCATGGCGAAGGCCAGCAGGGCCACCCCGGCGATCTGCACGACGGCCGGTAGCGGCAGCCCGATGGCGACCGTCAGGGCGAGCACCGCCGCCGCCATCGTGGTCGGTACGCCGCAGAAGAACCGGCCGTCCTTCGGCGAGACGTTGAACCGGGCGAGCCGGATCGCGGCGCAGGCCGCGACGAGGGCGGCGGCCACGGCGGCGGCCCCGGTGGGCGCCGAACCGGCCAGCGAGGCGTAGACCACCACCGGCGCGGCCAGGCCGAACGAGCACATGTCGGCCAGCGAGTCCATCTGGGCGCCGAACGGGCTGGCCACCCCGAGCTTGCGGGCGAGCGCGCCGTCCAGGCCGTCGAAGACCACGCAGGCGATGAGCAGGAGCGCGGCCAGCCGGGCATCGCCGGCCATGGCGATGAAGATGGCGTTGATGCCGAGCATCAGGCTGGCCAGGGTGCAGGCGTTGACCAGCGCGAACTTCATCCGGCGGGCGGCGGTGCGCTCCCCCGGCAGCAGCGGGATGGAGATCGCCTGCGGGTCGTCGACCGGCGAGCCGGGGGCCAGCGCCGGGCTGACCGGCATGACGGCCTCGAGGTCGGCGCGGCCGGCCCGGCCGGCCCGGTCGAAGCCGTAGTGGCGGCGCGGCGTGTCCCCCATACGCTCGGGGAACACCAGGTCGGCGCCGGCACGCTGGTCGCCGTCGCGGCGTCCCACCCGGACCAGCAGTACCTGACGGGCGAAGGTGCTGCTGCGGCGCAACCGGCCCGCCCAGCGACGCCCTGCGGGGCGCGGACTGTCAGTCGTACGACGCCGGCGCCATGGGGCTCTCGGCACGTTTCCTCCATCACCGGATCGGCTGGCCGCCCTCAGGGGCGGTGTCCGGCTGTCTCGTGCCGGACCGCTCGTGGCCCGGCAGCCGTTTAAGCGGAGTACACCATTGCACAGCGGGGTGGTGGTTGGCGATAGCTGCCGGCGGTACTTCTATCTGCCTATAACCGCACGAAGCGCTCTGTTATTCCCATCCCCGGGCATCCTCGCCCGTTCTCTCCGCCAACCCCTATTTCCGACTGTACCGGAGGTCGCCAGCATCGGCCCGGCGTGCGTGTGCTATCTGACCGCACGTCCCGTTGCCAGGGCCGCGACCTCGGTCAGGCGCAGCGCGCTGACCTGGGACGGCGTGAACCAGGCCGCCCGTTCGGTCGATCCCCCGGCCTGCTCGGTCACCATCGGGTCGCCCGGCCGGTCGACCAGCACCCGGTAGACCACCCGCACCGCGTGCCAGTCCAGCGGCCGACCCTCCGGGCCGAGGGCGGCGGGGTTGTGCAGATTGTCGACCATCAACAGCTCGCCCACCCGGCCGAGCTGCCCGGACTCCTCCACCAGCTCGCGGAGCAGGCCGGTGGTCGGCTGCTCCCCGTGATCCGTGCCACCCCCGGGCAGGTGCCACCGGCCCGCTCCCGGATAGCCCCGCGCGATCATGGTGAGCAGCACCCGGTCGTCCGGGTCGGTGACCAGGCCGTACGCGGCGAAACGCTGCCGGCGGTCGGCGACCGGCCCGACGGTCGACCCGGCCGGCAGCGGCCGGGGCAGGTCCGGCGGAAGGGGGACGACGGGCAGGCCGAGCAGTTCGGCGGTGAACGGCATCAGCGGCACCGCCGCCGCCTCGGCGGGCCGGAACCAGGCCAGCTCGTCGCTGCCGCCGCCGCGCTCCGGCCGCAGCCGGCCGCCGTCCGCGGCCAGGTCGAAGATCAACCGGTCGGTGTGCACCGCGACGCCGGGGAAGGTGGCGACGTCGGCGAGCGCGGCCCGCACCCCGGTCACCCGCACGGCGAGGCCGGTCTCCTCGGCGAACTCGCGGACCACCGCGTGCGCCGGGTGCTCGGCGTGCGCCAGGCCGCCGCCGGGCAGTTGCCACACCCCCGGGTAGGGGCAGGACGGCCCGCCCCGGGCCAGCAGCACCCGCCCGTCGGCGTCCCGCAGGATCCCGTACGCCCCGATCCGCCGCCGCTGCTCCACGTGTCCCGCTCCCCGCCCCGACCCCGGTCACCGTCGATCATGAGGTTAACGGGCCCCGGTACGGCGTGCCGCGCCGTCGACCGCACGGCCGACGGAGTGGGGCGGAGGGTTCAGGTGAGGCGGGCGGCCTGCACGGCCTCGGCGGTGACCTCGGTGAGGCGGTGGGTGGGCAGCGCGGTGAGCTCGTCGCGGGCGAACCACCGCGCCTCGCAGGTGGAGCCGCCGACGTCGGCGACCGTGGGCGGCGCCGGCTGGTCGACGACCACCCGGTAGAAGGCGCGCACCCCGTGCCAGTCGATCGGATAGCCCTCCGGGCCGAGCGAGGCGGCGTCCCGGTGGCTCGCCACGCCGAGCAGCTCGACCAGGCGGCCGGTCTGGCCGGTCTCCTCCACCAGCTCGCGGATCAGCGCCGCGCCGGGCTGCTCACCGTAGTCGGTGCCGCCACCGGGCAGGTGCCAGCAGCCCGCGCCCGGGTAGCCGTCGGAGACCCGGGTCAGCAGCACCCGACCCTCGGGGTCGGTCACCACGGCGTACGCGGCGAAACGCTGGGCGCGGTGCAGGCCGTCCGGGCCGGGCACCGCGTAGAAGGACGGGAACTCCGGGGCCTCGTCCGGGACGATGTCGGCCGAGCTGGCCGGCAGGCCCAGGGCGCGGGCGGTGAACGAGCGCAGCGGCAGCTCGCGAGCCTCGTCGAGGGTGTACCACCGGGCCAGGTCGGTCGGGCGGTCGACCCGGTCGGCGAGCGTGCCGCCCCGGACGGAGACCCGGTAGAGCAGACGGTCGGTGTGGATGGTGATGCCCCGCTCGGGCAGCGCCCGCATGTCGGCGAGGACGTCCTCCAGCCCGGAGACGGCGACCGAGAGCCCCGTCTCGGCGGCGGTCTCCCGGACGACGGTGTGGTGCGGGTCCTCGCCGTGGTCGACCGCCCCACCGGGCAGCGACCACACTCCGGGGGTGCCGGAGCGCTCCGAGGCGCGGACCAGCAACACCCGGCCGGCCGGGTCAGCACAAACTGCGTATGCCGCGATCCTGCGGAGCGGCTCCAGCAAGGTGGTCACGGGGCCAAATTCTCCCCGGCCACGGTTGCCAACATCGAAAAGAGTCAGATTCCTGACTCTGCGCTGGCGCATCAGGGATCGGTCAGGGTAGGCATCCGGGCGGTCACCGAGGTCGGCCGGCCGTCGGGCGCGGACCGTGGAGACATGACCTCGACGAGCACCCCTCAGGCCCCGTACAAGCAGCTCCGCCGACCCACCACCGACCGGATGGTGGCCGGCGTCGCCAGCGGCCTCGGCCGCTACTTCGCCGTCGACCCCACCCTGGTCCGGGTGGTGTTCGCGGTGACGACCCTGCTCACCGGCGGACTCGCCGCGCTGGCGTACCCGATCATGTGGTTCCTGATGCCGGAGGAGCCGGCGGGCGCGCCCGCCTGGCCGCACCCGGCGGCCCCGGCCACCTGGCCGGCACCGGGGGCGCCGCCGGCCGGCGCCACCTGGCCCACCACGACCGCGGCGCCGGCCACGGCAGCGGACCCGACCGTGCCGCTGCGGCCGGAGCCGGAGACCCGGCCGCAGCCTCAGCCGCCGACGCCGCCCGCCGCGTGAGCCCGCGTCACTCCCACTCGATGGTGCCCGGCGGCTTGCTGGTCACGTCCAGGACCACCCGGTTGACCTCGGCGACCTCGTTGGTGATCCGGGTGGAGATCCGGGCGATCACCTCGTAGGGCAGCCGGGACCAGTCGGCGGTCATCGCGTCCTCGCTGGAGACCGGGCGCAGCACCACGGGATGCCCGTAGCTGCGCCCGTCACCCTGCACGCCGACGCTGCGCACGTCCGCCAGGAGCACCACCGGGAACTGCCAGACCCCCCGGTCCAGCCCGGCGGCGGTCAGCTCCTCCCGGGCGATCAGGTCGGCCCTGCGGAGCAGGTCCAGCCGCTCCTGGTCGACCGCGCCGATGATCCGGATGGCCAGGCCGGGGCCGGGGAACGGGTGCCGCCAGACCATCGCCTCGGGCAGGCCCAGCTCCAGACCGAGCGCCCGGACCTCGTCCTTGAAGAGCGTGCGCAGCGGCTCGACCAGCGCGAACTTCAGGTCGTCCGGCAGGCCGCCGACGTTGTGGTGACTCTTGATGTTGGCGGTGCCGGTGCCGCCGCCGGACTCCACCACGTCCGGGTAGAGCGTGCCCTGCACCAGGAACTCGACGTCGCCGTGCGCGGCGACCTCCCGCGCGGCCGCCTCGAAGACCCGGATGAACTCCCGACCGATGATCTTGCGCTTCTGCTCCGGGTCGGTGACCCCGGCCAGCGCGCCGAGGAACCGTTCCTGCGCGTCGACCACCTTCAGCTTGATGCCGGTGGCCGCGACGTAGTCCTTCTCCACCTGCTCGGCCTCGCCCGCCCGCAACAGGCCGTGGTCGACGAAGACGCAGGTCAGCTGGTCACCGACCGCCTTGTGTACCAGCGCCGCGGCGACCGCGGAGTCCACCCCGCCGCTCAGGCCGCAGATGACCTCCTTGTCGCCCACCTGCTCCCGGATCCGGGCGACCTGCTCGTCGATGATGTTCTCCGGCGTCCAGGTCGGCTCGATGCCCGCGATGTCGTACAGGAAGCGGGTGAGCATCTCCTGGCCGTGCGCGGTGTGCCCGACCTCGGGGTGGAACTGCACGCCGGCGCGGCGGCCGGCCAGATCCTCGAACGCGGCGACCGGCGCGCCCGCCGACTCGGCGGTCACCGTGAAGCCCTCCGGGGCCTCGGTCACGCAGTCGCCGTGGCTCATCCACACTGGCAGGTCGGCCGGCAGGTCACGCAGCAGTACGCCGGGGTCGAGCAGGCGGGGACGCAGCGGCGTGCCGCCGTACTCCCGGTTGCCGGTCCGCGCGACCGTGCCGCCGAGCGCCTGAGCCATCGCCTGGAAGCCGTAGCAGATACCGAAGACCGGCACGTCGGCGGTGAACACGCCGGCGTCGATCTGCGGGGCGTCGGGCGCGTAGACGCTGGACGGACCACCGGACAGGATGATCGCGGCCGGGTTCTTCGCCAGCATCTCGGCGACCGGCATGGAGTGCGGGACGATCTCCGAGTAGACCCTCGCCTCGCGCACCCGGCGCGCGATGAGCTGGGCGTACTGGGCTCCGAAGTCCACCACGAGGACGGGGCGAGGCGTGCTCATGTGCAGAAAGCCTACCCACCGGCACGCCGACGCCGGGCACGGGCCACACTCCCCGCGCGCCGCGTCGCGCCCGGGTCGCCGGACCCACCGGTCCGGTCCCCGTCGCGACGCCCACGGCGCCCGCCGGGCAGCGGCCCGGACGAGTGCGACCTAGCATCGGCCCGACCCGTTGGTGGCGCGGAAAGGGGCGGCATGACCGAGGTGACGGTACGGCGGTTCCGCGACGCGGACGCCGAGAGCGTGGCGCTGCTGGTCGCGCGGTGCCTGCGCGAGGTCAACAGCCGCGACTACCCGGCCACCCTGATCGAGCGGATGTGCGACCACTTCAGCCCCGCCAGGTTCCGCGAACTCGCCACCGTCCGGCAGGTGTTCGTCGCGCAGCATGGGCCGTCCGAGGTGGTGGGCACGGTGTCCCGGGACGGCAACAAGGTCTACACGATGTTCGTCCGGCCGGACCAGGCCGGCCGGGGCGTCGGCCGCCGGCTGATGACCCACATCGAGGAGTTGGCCCGTGGCGAGGGCCACGACCACATGGAGACCGGGGCCAGCCTCACCGGGCACGGCTTCTACCACCGGCTGGGCTACCACGACGTCCGGATCAGCGAGACCGAATTCGGGATCAACCACATCCTCCGCAAACCCCTGCTCCGCAAACCCCTGATCTAGGCGCGCAGCGCGCCCGGGGCGTCCGCCGGCACCGCCGGGTGGCGCGGGGCCACCGGCTTCAGCCGGGTGTACGGCGCGCCGAGCGGCGGCCGGGGATCCTCCTCGCCCTTGTTCGGCCAGAAGGACATCGCGCGCTCCGCCTGCGCGGTGATGGTCAGCGACGGGTTCACGCCGAGATTGGCCGAGACCGCCGCGCCGTCCACCACGTGCAGCCCCGGGTGGCCGTACACCCGGTGCCAGGGGTCGATCACCCCGTCGTCCGGACCGGCGCCGATCACCGCCCCGCCGAGGATGTGCGCGGTCATCGGGATGTTGAACGGCTCGGTGAGCGCCCCGCCGGGCGTGCCGCCGATCTCCTCGGCGAGCAGCCGGACCGCCCGGTTGCCGGCCGGGATCCAGGTCGGGTTGGGCGCCCCGTGCCCCGGCCCGGAGACCAGCCGCCGGCCGAACGGACCGCGCCGGAACCGGGTGGTCAGCGAGTTGTCCACCGACTGCATCACCAGGGCGATCACCGTACGCTCCGACCAGCCGCGCACCGAGAGCATCCGCGCCGCCGTGCCCGGCTGTCGCAGCAGGCTGCCCAGCCAGCGCCGGACCCGGTGCGGCCCCCCGTCGACCAGCAGCGACTGGAGCAGCCCCATCGCGTTGGAGCCCCGGCCGTAGCGGACCGGCTCGATGTGGGTCTGCGGATCCGGATGGAACGAACTGGTGATCGCCACCCCCTCGGTGAAGTCCAACCGCGCGGCCCGGGCCCGCTGGCGGGGCACCGACGCCCCGAGGATCGCCTCCGAGTTGGTCCGGGTCAGCTCGCCGAGCCGCGCCGAGAGACCCGGCAGCGCCCCACTCGCCCGCATCTCGTGCAGCAGCCGCTGGGTGCCGAGCGCCCCGGCGGCGAAGACGACCTGGTCGGCGTGGATCACCTGCCGCCGCCGGCGCAGCCACGCGCCGGTGCGGACGGTGCTCACCTCGTACCCGCCGCCGGCGGCGGGCCGCACGCCGGTCACCGTGGTCAGCGGACGCACCTCGACGCCGAGCCGTTCGGCCAGCCAGAGGTAGTTCTTTACCAGGGTGTTCTTCGCGCCGTGCCGGCAACCGGTCATGCACGAGCCGCAGTGCGTGCACCCGGTGCGCTCCGGCCCGGCGCCGCCGAAGTAGGGGTCGGGCACCCGCTGCCCCGGACGGCCGATGTGCACGCCCACCGGGGTGGCGTGGAAGGTGTGCGCCACCCCCATCCGCTCGGCCACCGCCCGCATCGCCCGGTCCGCCCCGGTGTGCACCGGGTACGCGGTGACCCCGAGCATCCGCTTCGCCTGGTCGTAGTGGCGGGCCAGTTCGTCGCGCCAGTCAGTGATCCCCCGCCACTGCGGGTCGTCGTAGAAGGCGTCCAGCGGCTCGTAGAGGGTGTTGGCGTAGACCAGCGAGCCGCCACCCACCCCGGCGCCGGAGAGCACCATCACCCCGCCGCCGGCCTTCCGGTCGGCCGAGCGCAGCAGGGTGATCCGTTGCAGGCCGTAGCAGCCGAGCCGGGGCGCCCAGAGGAACCGTCGGGCGTCCCAGGAGGTCTTCGGGAACTCGTCGTCGGTGAACCGGCGGCCGGCCTCCAGCACAGCGACGGTGTAGCCCTTCTCCGCCAGCCGGAGCGCGGTGACGCCGCCACCGAAGCCGGACCCGATGACGACCACGTCGTACCGCATGAACGCCATCATTACCGTCGGGTAGCCGTCGCGCCAGTGCCGGTTTTCCGCGATCATGCTTCCGTCCACCGATCCGCCCGGCCCCGAGCGCAACCCGGGGCCCCCGTCGGAGCGTTGTGCAGACGGGGGTGACGAGCATGAGTCGCGAGTCAGGAACGCGGCGGCCGCGTCGAGCGCTGCTGCTGGCCGCCCTCGTGGCGGTCCTCCTGGTGGCCGGCGGCGCGCTGGTCGTCACCCGGCTGGTCGGCGACTCCGGGCCCGAGCGCCGGCCCGGGCCGGCCGCCACCACCGGCCCGCCCGGCGGCACCGCCGCCCCGAGCCCGACCGCCCCGCCGGGCGCCGGCGTCAAGGGCCCGCTCAACCTGCTGCTGGTCGGCATCGACACCCGGGTCAGCGTGCCGGGGTGGGAGCCGCACGCCGACTCGGTGCTGATGCTGCACGTGCCCGCCGGGCTGGACCGGGCGTACCTCTTCTCCCTCCCCCGCGACCTGCTCGTCGACATCCCGGCCTTCCCGAAGTCCGGCTACCGGGGCGGGCGGACGAAGCTCACCCACGCGATGAGCTACGGCAGCCGGGTGCCGGGCAGCCCGAAGCAGCCGAGCGCCGCCCAGGGGTACGAACTGCTACGCGGCACGGTCAGCGGCTACACCGGACTGCGCGTCGACGCCGGCGCGGTCATCACCTTCACCGGTTTCGACCGGCTGGTGGACACCCTCGGCGGGGTGGACCTCTACATCGACCAGCGGGTGGTCTCGCTGCACCGGCGGCCCGACGGCCGGCACCGGGACCCCGCACCGGGGGGCTACACCGGGCCGCAGATGGTCTACGAGCAGGGCGAACGGCACCTCAACGGCTGGCAGGCGCTCGACTACGCGCGCCAGCGGTACATCACCGGGGGCGACTACGCCCGGCAGCGCCACCAGCAGCAACTGCTGAAGGCGATGGCCACCAAGATCCTCGACGAGGGGCTGGCCCGGCAGCCGGACCGGGTCGAGCAGCTCACCGCGGCGCTCGGCGACACCCTGCTCTACGCCGGCGGGCCCCGCATCGTGGACCTCGCGTACGCGCTGGGCGGGCTGCCGGCGGACCGGATCACCCTGGTCGGGCTGCCCGGCGCGGGTCTCGGCAGGGGCAGCGCCTACCGGGGCGAGCAGCTCAAGAAGGTCGGGCGGGACTTCCTCACCGCGCTCAAGGCGGGCGACGCCGAGGCGTACGTCGCCGCCCACCCCGAGCTGCGGGTCCGGAGGTGACGGGTCAGAGCTTCTTCGGCGCGGCCGGCTTCTTCGTGCCGTACAGCCAGGCGTCGAAGAGCTTGTCGAGCTGCTTGCCGGAGATCCGCTCGGCCAGCGCCACGAACTCCTCGGTGGTCGCGTTGGCGTTGCGCTTCTCCGTCGCCCAGGTCTTGAGGATCTCGAAGAACGCCTTGTCGCCGACCGCGACCCGCAGCGCGTGCACGGTCATCGCACCCCGCTGGTAGACCGACTCGCTGAACAGCTTCTTCGCCCCCGGCTTGCCCGGCGGGGTACGCCAGACCTCGGCGGGCACCCGCGCGTAGCGGATGTCGAACGCCTGCTTGGCGGTGTACTCGTCGGTGTGCTCCGCCCAGAGCCACTCGGCGTACGAGGCGAGACCCTCGTTGAGCCAGATGTCCTGCCACTTCGTCAGCGCCACGCTGTTGCCGAACCACTGGTGCGCCAGTTCGTGCGTGACCACCGCGGTGTTCTCACCCCGGCGGAAGAAGCCGGCGGAGTAGACCGGCCGGCTCTGCGTCTCCAGCGCGTAGCCGATGCGCTTGTCCGAGACGACCACCCCGCCGTACGTCGCGAACGGGTACGGGCCGAAGAGGCTCTCCAGGTAGTCCGCGACCTTGATGGTCTGGAGGATCGAGTCGTCCGCGGCGCCCTTCGGCACCTTCGTGCTGACCGCGTTGAAGACCGAACGTCCCTTGTGGAAACCGGTGTTCGTCCGGAACTTCCCGATCACCACCGTGCTGAGGTAGCTGGCCATCGGCGCCGCCTCGCTCCACCTCCAGGTGGTCCAGCCGTCCTTGGCGGCCTTGCCGCGCAGCAGCCCGTTGCTGACCGCCGTCAGGCCGTCGGGAACGGTGATCTCGAAGTCGTAGGTGGCCTTGTCGGAGGGGTGATCGTTGACCGGCATCCAGGTGCTGGCCGACTCCGGCTGGCCCAGGGCGATCGCCCCGTCGGAGGTGTGGAACCAGCCCCCCTCGCCCAGCGCCTCGTTCTTCAGCGGCTTCGGCACCCCCTCGTAGCTGACCTCGGCGACGAAGGCGGCGCCCGTGGCGAGCCCCTTGGCCGGGGTGACCACCAGCTCGTTCTTCTCCCGCGCGTGGGTGGCCGGGGCGCCGTCCACCGTCACCGCGGTCACGGTGAGACCGGCCAGGTCCAGGTTGAACGACTTCAGGTCCGCGGTCGCGGCGGCCTTCACCGTGGAGACGCCGGTGAGCTGGTCCTTGGCCGGGTCGTAGCGGACCTTGACGGTGTAGCCGCTCACGTCGTAACCGCCGTTGCCGTAGCTCGGGAAGTAGGCGTCGCCCACCCCTGCCGCGCCCGGCTGGAAGTTTCGCGACGGGGTCGTGGCGGAGCTCCCCGAAGGCGTCGACCCCGACCGGTCCGACTCGCAGCCGGCCACCCCGACGGTCCCGGCCATCAGCACCGCGACACCCGTCGACAAACTTCGCCGTCCCACTCTCATTCGTGCTTCCTCCCCCGTGCCGGTGGAGACCCCGTGCCGCCACCGCCGACCGCCCATTGAGGCCGGTCGCGGAGGGCAGCCTACCGATCGACGGTCACGAGGCCGTCACGGCAGGGCGGGGGCGCTCGCGCCGACCAGCCAGGCGTCGAGGAACGGACCCAGCGGGCGGCCGGCGGTCCGCTCGGCGTACCCGACGAAGTCGGCGGTGGTCACCGTGCCGTCGCGCCGCTCGGCAATCCAGCCGCGCAGCAGGCGGAAGAAGGTCTCGTCGCCGAGGGCGCGCCGCAGCGCGTGGACGGCGAGCGCGCCGCGCTGGTAGACGGCGTCGCCGAACATCGCCGCCCGGCCCGGGTCCACCGACGGCTTCGACCAGTCGGTCGCGGCGTACCGGAGCTCGAAGTTCCGCTGCGCGCTGCGGCCGCCGCCGTGCTCCTCCCAGAGCCACTCGGCGTACGTGGCGAAGCCCTCGCTGAGCCAGATGTCGCTCCACCGGGCCGGCGTGACGCTGTCCCCGAACCACTGGTGGGCCAGCTCGTGCACGACCACCGACTCGTTCGGCCGGCCGCCGCGGAAGAAGCCGGGCCCGTAGACCGGCCGGGACTGCGTCTCCAACGCGTACCCGATCCGTTCGTCGGCGACCGCGATGCCGCCGTACGACCCGAACGGGTACGGCCCGAAGCGCTCGGCCAGGAAGTCGGCGATCACGCCGGTGCGGGCGAGCGACCGGGCCTGCGGACCGTCCACCGGGAGAGCCGCCGCCACCGCGGTGACCATCGGCCTGCCGGCGTGGGTGTCGGTCCGGACCCGGTACCGCCCGATCACCAGGGTGCTCAGGTAGCTGGCCATCGGCGAGGACTCCGTCCACCGCCAGGTCGTCCAGCCGTCCCGGGCGGCCTTCGGCCCGGGCACCCCGTTGCTCAGTGCGGCCAGTCCGTCCGGGACGGTCACCTCGACGTCGTAGGTCGCCTTGTCGGAGGGGTGGTCGTTGACCGGGAACCAGGTGGCCGCCGAGTCGGGCTGGCCGAGGGCGACCGCGCCGTCGGCGGTGTGCAGCCAGCCACCGCTGCCCAGCACGGCGTCGGCCACCGAGGTGGGTGTCCCGCCGTAGTCGACGTCCACGGTGAACGCGGTGCCGCGCGGCAGGCCGCGCGGCGGGGTGACCACCAGCTCGTCGCCGTCGCGGCGGTGCTCCGCCGCCGCCCCGGAGACGGTGACCCGGGAGACGTCCAACCCGACCAGGTCCAGGTTGAACCGGGAAAGCGCGGCGGTGGCGGTGGCGGTGACGGAGGCCCGGCCGGTCAGCCGGTCGCTCGCCGGGTCGTAGCGCACCCGGAGCCGGTAGGCCGAGACGTCGTAGCCGCCGTTGCCCCGGCCGGGGACGTACGGGTCACCGGCGTCGGTCGCACCGGGCCGGAAGCCGTCGGTGTCGTCGTCCGGCCCGGTGCAACCGACCAGGACCACCGCCGCCGCGACGGCCACGGCGAGCGCCGGCCGGAGCCGGGCGGGAGGACGACGCACCGGCCGAGCCTATCGGCCCGGCCGGTGCGTCGGAGCGGTTCGTCGAGGTCAGCGGTCCAGGACCAGGCCGACCTTCTGGAACTCCTTGAGGTCGCGGTAGCCGCACTTGGCCATGGCCCGGCGCAGCCCGCCGAAGAGGTTGAGCTGGCCGTCCGGCTCGTCGGCCGGGCCGAAGAGCAGCCGCTCCATCGAGCCGAGCGGCTCGCCGGCCACCTCGAACGCGCCGCGCGGCAGGGACGGGTGGCTGGCGGCCGAGTGCCACCAGGCGCCACCCGCGGGCGCCTCCTCGCAGAGCGACAGCGCCTCGCCGAGCATCACCGCGTCCGCGCCGCAGCCGAGCGCCTTGGCGATGTCGCCGGAGGTCTGGATGTCGCCGTCGGCGATCAGGTGCACGTACCGGCCGCCGGTCTCGTCCAGGTAGTCGCGACGGGCCGCGGCGGCGTCGGCGATCGCGGTGGCCATCGGCACCCGGATGCCGAGCACCGACTCGGTGGTGGACCAGTCGTCGCCGCCGATGCCGACGATCACGCCGGCCGCGCCGGTGCGCATCAGGTGCAGCGCCGTCTTGTAGTCGGTGCAGCCGCCGACGACCACCGGCAGGTCGAGGTCGGCGATGAACTCCTTGAGGTTCAGCGGCTCGTCGGTGGTCGAGACATGCTCGGCCGAGACGATGGTGCCCTGGATGACGAGGATGTCCACGCCGGCGTCCAGGATCACCGGGGCCAGCGCCAGGGTGTGCTGCGGGGAGACCCGGACGGCGACCGTGCCGCCGCCGGCGCGCAGCTCGCGGACCCGCTCGGCGATCAGGTCGGGCCGGATCGGCTCGGCGTAGACCTCCTGGAGCCGCTTGGTCGCCCGGGCGTCCTCGTCGAGGCCGGCCAGCTCCTCCAGGATCTTGCTCGGGTTCTCGTACCGGGTCCAGAGCCCCTCGACGTTGAGCACGCCGAGGCCGCCGAGCTGGCCGAGCCGCACCGCCGAGGCCGGGCTCATGGTGGCGTCCGACGGGTGCCCGACGCAGGGGATGTCGAACTGGTACGCGTCGAGCTGCCAACTGGTGGAGACGTCGTCGACGTCCCGGGTCCGGCGGCTCGGCACGATGGCGATGTCGTCCAGGTGGTAACCGCGCTGCGCGGTCTTGCCCAGCCCGATCTCGACCACGTCACGCATGGGGGACTCCAGGTGGTTGGGGGATGGTCAGCGGGAGTGGTAGTTGGGCGCCTCGACGGTCATCTGGATGTCGTGCGGGTGGCTCTCCTTGAGCCCGGCCGCCGTGATCCGGATGAGCTGGCCACGGCGGTGCAGCTCGGGGATGCTCTCCGCGCCGACGTACCCCATCGCGGCCCGCAGCCCGCCGATGAGCTGGTGGGCGACCGCGGAGAGCGGCCCCCGGTAGGGCACCTGGCCCTCGACGCCCTCGGGGACGAGCTTGTCCTCGGCGAGCACGTCCTGCTGGAAGTAGCGGTCCTTGGAGTAGGACTTGGCCTGGCCGCGGGACTGCATCGCGCCGAGCGAGCCCATGCCCCGGTAGGCCTTGTACTGCTTGCCGTTGATGAAGATCAGCTCGCCGGGGCTCTCCTCGCAGCCGGCCAGCAGGCTGCCGAGCATCACCGTGTCGGCGCCGGCGACCAGCGCCTTGGCGATGTCGCCGGAGTACTGGATGCCTCCGTCGCCGATGACCGGGACACCGGCCGGCCGCGCGGCCCGCGCCGCCTCCATGATCGCGGTGATCTGCGGTACGCCCACCCCGGCGACGATCCGGGTGGTGCAGATCGCGCCCGGGCCGACACCCACCTTGACGCCGTCGGCACCGGCGTCCACCAGCGCCTTCGCCCCGGCGTAGGTGGCGACGTTGCCGCCGACGATGTCGATGGTCACGTCCTTCTTGAGCTGGCGCACCATGTCCAGCACGGCCCGCTGGTGACCGTGCGCGGTGTCCACGATGATCACGTCGACGCCCGCGTCGACCAGGGTGCGGGCCCGCTTGTAGGCGTCCTCGCCCACCCCGACCGCGGCGGCGACCCGGAGCCGGCCGGCGTCGTCCTTGGTGGCGTTCGGGTACTGCTCGCTCTTGGTGAAGTCCTTGACGGTGATCAGCCCGCGCAGCCGGCCCGAGTCGTCGACGATCGGCAGCTTCTCCACCTTGTGCCGGCGCAGCAGGTCGAGGGCGTCGTCCTTGCTCACCCCGACCGGCGCGGTGACCAGCGGCGTCCGGGTCATGATCTCGTGGACCGGGGTGTCCGGCTCGGAGACGAAGCGCATGTCGCGGTTGGTGACGATGCCGACCAGCTGGCCGTCGCCGTCCACCACGGGCACGCCGGAGATGCGGTAGCGGCCGCAGAGCTCGTCGACCTCGCGGAGGGTGTCGTCCGGGCTGGCGGTCACCGGGTTGGTGATCATGCCGGACTCGGAGCGCTTGACCAGGTCGACCTGGAGCGCCTGGTCCTCCAGGGAGAGGTTGCGGTGCAGCACGCCGATGCCGCCCTGGCGGGCCATCGCGATCGCCATCCGCGCCTCGGTGACGGTGTCCATCGCGCTGGAGAGCAGCGGCACGGTCAGCTCGACGTTGCGGGTGAGCTTCGTCCGGGTGTTGACCCGGCTGGGTACCACGTCCGATTCGCCCGGCTGGAGCAGCACGTCGTCGAAGGTCAGCCCGAGGGGCACGATCCGCGCCGAGCCGGCCGGCAGCTCCGGCAGGTGACCGCCGACCTCGCCGGGTACGGCTCCGGTCAGCTGGTCGGTGCTGGGCGAATTCTCCACGATTGCTCCCCTGAGCTGCTCGGACGGGCTTCAGCGAGGTGGCGCGCGGGCACCGGCGCACGCCGGGGTGACGCCGCGTCGGTCCATCGTACCCATTGAGCTGGGCGGGCTCCGGCGGCGGCGGCGCGGGTAGGCGGTGCCACAGCGACGCCCGGGGGCACGCGCCCCGGCGGGGTTGGGTCTACGGTGAGGGGGTGCAAGACGAGCCCATCGACCCGTTCAACGGCGACCCGGCCGATCCGGCCGCGGACCTGCACGACCCGGGCGAGGACGCCGCGCTCGACCCGCTGACCGAGGTCGAGCGCCAGGACGTGCTGGAAGATCTGGCCGACCTGGAGATCTACCAGGCCCTGCTGGCCCCGATCGGGGTGCGTGGGCTGGTCATCGAGTGCGAGGACTGCCGCGAGCCGCACTACTTCGACTGGGACCTGCTCCGGGGCAACCTGCGGCACCTGCTCAGCTCGGGCCGCCCCCGGGTGCACGAGCCGGCCTACGACCCCGACCCGGACCACTACGTCACCTGGGACTACGCCCGGGGATACGCCGACGGGGTGCACGACACGCTGACCGAGACCGCCGAGGACGACAGCTCCGCCGACGGCTGAGGCTGGTCGGGCCCGGCGGCGGACGGTCAGGCCACCAGGCCGGCCCGGAAGCCGGCTGCCACCGCGTGCGCCCGGTCCCGGGCGCCGAGCTTGCGGAACAGCCGGCGGGCGTGCGTCTTGACCGTGTCCTCGGAGACGAACAGCTCCCGCCCGATCTCCGCGTTGCTCTTCCCCTCGGCCATGCCGAGCAGCACCTGGAGCTCCCGCTCGGTCAGCCCGACCGGGGTCCGCCCGCCGCGCGCCCCGGGCGCGCCGCGCCGACCCGACGGCGGCGGGGTCTCGGGCTCGGCGGCCTCCGGCTCCGCCTCGTCGTCACCGCGCTGCACCGGCACCACCGACGGCGGTCCGCCGGGCGTCTCGGCGGGGCCGGCGGACCAAGCGGTCGCCGCGCCGGCCGGGGGACGGCCGGCGACCGGCCGGGGTGGCGCGCCGACCGCGGCGGTGTCCCGCACCGGGTCGGTCACCCGGTGCCGGGCTGCCCTGCCGGGCGCGGAGAGCAGCAGCAGGGCCTTGGCCACCGCGCTGGTGAGATCGTGGTCGGCGCCCTGAATCAGCCCTCGGGCCCCGGCGCTGATGCTCGCCGCCGCCGCCTCGGACTCCTCGGTGCCGAGCAGCAGCACGGCGGCCTGCGGCGCGCGCGCCAGCACCCGGCGGACGAAGCCGGCGCTGTCGGGCCGGGTGAGGGCCGTGTCGGCGAGCACCACGTCGACGGGACGCTCGGCGAGCCGCAGCATCACCTCGGGATCGGAGACGGCTGTCCGCACGACCGCCGCCAACCCGAGACGGGCCGCCGCGGAAGTCAACTGCTGCGCGGCGAGCGGTGTCCGAACGCATACGAGAACGGTACGCACTGTGGTCTCCTCTCCGGTCACGAGCAGACCACGACGGGCTCGGCCCGGGAGGGGGTTCCGGGCAATCCTCCGAACTTTTCCGACATCTGGGGCATATGCCGCGAGTTGTCCGAGGTTTTCGATCACAGACGTGTGAGTCGGGGAAAGCCCGGGTACCGAGGCGTTCAAGCCGGAACGGTGCGCCTGCGCGGACCGCCGCACGGACACCGGTTCACAGAGGATCTCCGCGGTTCCGCGCGGGAGGAGGGGTGCTGATGTCGAACGTACGCAGATTGCCCGGACCCATCGTCGACCTGTGGGACTGGCAGCGTCTCGGCGCCTGCCGGGGCCGGGACAGCGCCCAGTTCTTCCACCCCGACGGCGAGCGCGGGTCGTCCCGGCTGCGCCGCGAGATGGGCGCCAAGTCCGTCTGCCGCGCCTGCCCGGTCCGGGCCGAGTGCGCGGCGCACGCCCTCGCCGTCCGCGAGCCGTACGGCGTCTGGGGCGGCTTCAGCGAGTCGGAGCGGCTGCGCCTGCTCGCCCTCGGCTGGGAGGACCTGGCCGACCGCCGGCAGACCCGGGTCGACATCGCCCGGCTGGAGGCCCGGCTGGGCCGCCCGCACAAGTCCGCCGTGCCGGACCAGCGCAAGATCGCCTGACCGACCGACCTCCGCCGACGCCGCGTCCCCCTCGGGGCGCGGCGTCGCCGCGCGCGGCCGGCCTCACCGGGTACGGCACCCGGCCGGCCTTGTCACCCGCCCCGCGCGGCTGGACCCGCCCCGCCCGGCTGGAGCAGCAGCGCCAGAGCGGCCTGCCAGACGAGCAGCGGGAAGACCGCCACCCGCTCCATGCCGCCCACCCCGAAGCCGAGGTCGACCCGGGTCAGGAAGAGCAGCGTCCCGACCACCCCGGCCAGCCCCAGCACGAGACTCAGGCGGCGCGCCGAGCCCAGCACGGTCGCCCGCCGGGCCAGGACCGCCACGAGGATGCCGAGATTGCCCGGAATGAAGATCAGCACTGCGCCGAGGACGTGGGCGTTCTCGTCGACGTCGGCGGGATGGACGCCGACCAGGACGTAGCCGGCGGCGGCGGCCAGGGTCGCGCACTGCGCGGCGCGGACCACCGGGCCGCGCCCGAGGGCCGACCAGGTGAGCAACACCCCCAGGGCGAGCAGCACGCCGGCGGCGACCGCCCCGCCGTTGAACAGCGGGTGCCACGGTGAGCAGACCTCACGCGGCCGGCCGGTGTCCCACCGACCGCACGTCACGTTGCCGAGGTCGCTGATGTTGTGCACGGCCCAGCTGTACGGCGGCCGGTGCCAGGCCCGGGCGGCGGCCAGGTTCGCGGCGAGAAAGAGCGGTCCGGCGAGCAGCTGACACCGGGCGCCCCAGCGGTCGAGGGACATGGGTCCACCGAACCGCACGCCGCAGGAAGGCGCACGGGGGCTGGCGGGCCCACTCCGGGTGGGGCTGGGTATACCCGCGAGGTGGGTTCCGCCGGCTGGGGTGGGCGGCTGGCGCCCACTAGCGTCGGCGACATGACGCCGGCTTCGCTCCCCTACCTGGCCGCGGCGCTACGCCGACCCGGCTACCTGCTCTCCTGGTGGCCGTGGCGGGCGCTGGCCTACCTCGTCACCACCGTGCCGATCGCCTCGGCGCTGGCCGTCGGGCTGCTCCTCGTCGCCGCGCCCCTGGCGGCGACCGTCAACGGAGTCCGCCAGCAGAGCAACCCGTTGTCCCTCTCCCTCGTGCTGTTCTTCGCCGCCGGCGCGGTGGCCGTGCTGGCCGTGGCCCCGGTCGTGAGCTTCCCCCTGGCGGCGATCGAACGCTGGCGGCTCGGCGTGGTGGACGGCCGCCCGCTGCCCCGGCCCCGGTGGGAAGGGCTCGCCGCCCGCTACACCAGCGCCGCCGGCTGGCGGGAGACGGCGTACGCGTTCTTCCTGGGGGCGGTGGTGCCCGTGGCGTACTGGGCCGTGCTGCTGATCGTGGTGATGGACCTGGCGCTGGTCACCGGCCCGTGGCTGGCCGGCGACGCCGATCGGGTCGTGCTCGCCTGGACCGTCGTCGACACCCCGGGCGAGGCGGTTCCGTACGCGGTCGCGGGCGTCCTGCTCCTCCCGGTGCTCTGGTACGGGCTCGGGGCGCTCGCCGCTGGCCAGGCTGCGGTGGGGCGGTGGCTGCTCGGCCGGCCGGCGGACGCGGCGGCCCTCCGCGAGGTCACCCGGTCCCGCGCCCGCCTCGTGAGTGCGTACGAGGCGGAGCGCCGGCGCATCGAGCGGGACATGCACGACGCGGCACAGCCCCGGCTGACCAGCATCACGCTGCACCTCGGACTTGCCCGGCTCGACGTGCCCGAGGACTCTCCCGCCGCCCGCCCGCTGGCGGTCGCACACGGCCAGGCCCGGGACCTGATGACCCTGCTCCGACAGATCGTGCACGGCATCCGCCCACAGAGTCTCACCGACCTCGGCCTGGCCGGCGCGGTGCGGGAGGTGGCCGACGAGTGCACCGTCCCGGTCACCGTCCGCGCCGACATCGCCGGGCCCCTGCCGGACACCGCCGAGACCACCGCGTACTACGTCGTCTCCGAGTGCCTGAGCAACGTGGCCCGGCACGCCGCCGCGACCCGGGCCGAGGTCCGCCTCACCCGCTCCGGCGACCAGCTCGTGGTCGAGGTCTACGACGACGGCCGAGGCGGCGCCGATCCGGCCGGCGGCACCGGCCTGACCGGTCTGGCCGACCGGGTCGCCGCCGCAGCCGGGCGCCTGCTGCTGGCCAGCCCGCCCGGCGGGCCGACGCTGGTGCGGGTGGAACTGCCGTGCCGGCCGTGACCCGGGTGGTGCTCGCCGAGGACGAGGTCCTCCTGCGGGAGGGCATGGCCGTCCTGTTGGCCCGGTTCGGCTTCGACGTGGTCGCCGCCGTCGGCTCCGCACCGGACCTCCTCGCCGCTGCCCGGGAGCTGCGGCCGGACCTGGTGGTGACGGACATCCGGATGCCCCCGCAGCGCCGCGACGACGGTCTGCGCGCCGCCGTCGCCCTGCGCACCGAACGGCCCGACCTCGCGGTGGTGGTGCTCAGCCAGTACGTGCAGGCCGAGTACGCCGCCGCGCTGCTCGACAGCGGGGAGGGCCGGGGAATCGGCTACCTGCTCAAGGACCGGGTGGCCGAGGTCGCCGACTTCGTCGCCCACCTGGGTACCGTCCGGGACGGCGGCACGGTCATCGACCCCGACGTGGTCCGCCGGCTGCTGCACCGCCCGCGCGATCCGCTGGCCGCACTCTCCGCCCGCGAGCGCGAGGTGCTCATGCTGATCGCCCAGGGTCGCTCCAACGCGGCGATCGCCGCGGCGCTGCACGTCACCGAGGCGGCCGTCGGCAAACACATGGGCAGTATCCTGACCAAGCTCGGGCTGCTGCCGAGCGACGACACCAATCGCCGGGTCCTGGCCGTGCTCACGTACCTGCGCGTCGGTCGTCCCGGCTGACCCCGGATCAGCGGACCGTGACCGTCACCGTGTGCCAACCGGTGGCGCCGTCCGGGGCCACCGCCGAACGCCGGCCGGTCTGCGTCTCGCCGGTGGCGTCGGTGGCACGCACCTGGAGCGTGTGCTCGCCCGGCGTGGCGTCCCACCGCCACGACCACTGCACCCAGGTGTCCACCGACACCGCCGAGGCCAGCTCCGCCTCCCGCCACGGCCCCTCGTCGACCCGGACCTCGACCCGGCGGATGCCGCGCTGCTGTGCCCAGGCCACGCCGGCCACGGTGATCGGGCCGGCGGTCAACCGGTTGCGCGGGCGGGGGGTGTCGATCCGGGACTGCGTCTTGATCGGCCCCTGCGCCGACCAGCCCCGGGGCACCCAGTACGCGTCGAAGTCGGCGAAGCTGGTCAGCTCCAGCTCGGTCACCCACTTGCAGGCGGACACGTAGCCGTAGAGGCCCGGCACGACCATCCGGACCGGGAAGCCGTGCTCGACCGGCAGCGGCTCGCCGTTCATGCCGACCGCCAGCAGCGCGTCCCGCCCGTCGCGCAGCACCGCGGTCGGGGTGCCGCAGGTCCAGCCGTCGACCGACCGGCCGACCACCTGGTCCGCGCCCTCCTCCGGCTCCGCCTCGTCCAGCAGCTCCTTGATGGGTACGCCCAGCCAGCGCGCGTTGCCGATCAGGTCCCCACCCACCTCGTTGGAGACGCAGGCCAGGGTGACGTACCGCTCCACCATCGGCCGGGCCAGCAGATCGGCGAAGCTCAGCTCGATCGGGTTGCGTACCCGCCCGTGGATGCGCAGCCGCCACGTCTCCGGGTCCACCTGCGGCACCACCAGGGCCGTGTCGATCCGGTAGAAGCCGCTGGTCGGCGTCGTGTACGGGGCGAGCTGCGCCAGCGGCAGGTCCGCGCCCGCCGGCACGGCCGGCGCCACCGAGGACGGCGTGGGCAGCGCCACCGCCTGCCGGGCCGCCGACACGCCGCGCCGCCCGGCGAGCCAGTGCCCGCCCAGCCCGGCCACGGCGGCGGCCCCGGCGAGCGCCCCCACGCCCCGCAGGAAGCGTCGCCGCGACTCCGGGTCGGGGGTCGTCGGCTCACCGCCCCGGGCCGGCTGGTCCTCGGGCGGAGGGGCAGCGGCGCCGACCGGCTGGGTGACGGGCGCGACAGCGGCGGCGAGCGCGGGCGGGTCGGTGGGCGGCGGGGTGTCGACTGTGGTGGCCGGTGGCGTGGGTGGGGTCCACGGCCACGGGTCGAGCTGCAACGGGCCGGCGAGGAAGGCCCGGAGCACCGCCGCGCCCAGGCCCGCCCCGACCAGCGAGGGCAGCGCGTCGGCGACGTCCGCGCCGGCCCGGGTCAGTGCGGCGGCCACCCCGAGGGCGGCGAAGGCGGCGATGCCGGCCAGCCCGATCCAGAGCCGGCGTACGGCGAGCACGCCCAGGAGCGCGGCGAACGCGGCGAGCAGCAGGGCCGTCCCGACCAGCAGGGCGACCTTGTCGTACGCCCCGAAGACGGCGATGGCGAACTGCTTGAGCGGCTCGGGAACGAGGTCGACGACCAGCCCGCCCACCGCGATCAGCGGCGCGGACCGGGGACCGGTGAGGACCGCCACCGGCTCCGCCGCGCCGATCGCGACGGCGGCGGCGGTGATCCCGGCCAGCGCGGCGAGGCCGCGGGGGGTGCTGCTCATCGGACCAGTGTTGTCGATCAAACGGGCGGACCGCCAACACCGTCAGCGTTCCGTAATCCGCCGGGACGGCTCCGACGGCCCGGAGACGGGTCAGGGCGCGCCGTCGCGGAGACGGCGCGCCCTGACCTTGCCTGCGGCGTGGGTCAGAAACCCGGGCCGTGCTGGTGGCCGTGACCGTGGCCGTGGCCGTGACCACCGGCGGCGGCCGGCTCGGCCTTCTCCGGCTTCTCCACCACGAGGCTCTCCGTGGTCAGCAGCAGGCCGGCGATCGAGGCGGCGTTGGTGACCGCGTTGCGGGTCACCTTCACCGGGTCGATGATGCCGGACTTCACCAGGTCGACGTACTGGCCGGTGGCGGCGTCGAGGCCGTTGCCCCACTGGAGGCCGGCGACCTTCTGCACCACCACGTAGCCGTCGTGGCCGGCGTTCTGGGCGATCCAACGCAGCGGCTCGACCAGCGCCTTGCGCACGATCGACACGCCCGTCTTGTCGTCACCGGTGAAGCCGAGGTGGTCGTCGAGCACCGGGAGGATCTGGACCAGGGCGGCGCCGCCGCCGGGGACCGTACCCTCCTCGACCGCGGCCTTGGTCGCGGCGATGGCGTCCTCGATGCGGTGCTTGCGCTCCTTCATCTCGACCTCGGTCGCCGCGCCCACCTTGATGACCGCGATGCCGCCGGAGAGCTTGGCCAGCCGCTCGGCCAGCTTCTCCCGGTCCCACTCGGAGTCCGAGGCCTCAATCTCCTTGCGGATCTGCGCGACCCGGTCGGCGACCTCGGAGGCCTGGCCGCCACCGTCGACGACGGTGGTGTTCTCCTTGTCGACCACGACGCGGCGGGCGGTGCCGAGCACCTCCAGGCCGACCTGGTCGAGCTTGTAGCCCAGCTCCGGGGCGACCAGCTCGGCGCCGGTCAGGATCGCCATGTCCTGGAGCATCGCCTTGCGACGGTCGCCGAAGCCGGGGGCCTTCACCGCGCAGACCTTGAGGGTCTTGCGGATCGAGTTGACCACCAGCGTGGACAGCGCCTGGCCGTCGACGTCCTCGGCGATGATCAGCAGCGGCTTGCTGTTCTGGAGGACCTTCTCCAGCAGCGGCAGCAGCTCCTCGATCGCCGAGATCTTCTGCGTGGTGATGAGGACGTACGCGTCCTCCAGGACCGACTCCTGCGACTCCACGTCGGTGACGAAGTTCGGCGAGATGAAGCCCTTGTCGAACTGGAGACCCTCGGTCACCTCCAGCTCGGTGGTGAGCGCGGAGCCTTCCTCGACGGTGATGACACCGTCGCGGCCGACCCGCTCCATCGCCTCGGCGATCAGCTCGCCGATGGTGGCGTCCTGCGCGGAGATCGTCGCCACGTGCGCGATCGACTCCTTGTCGGCCACCTCGACGGCCCGGTCGAGCAGCGCCTCGGAGACCTTGGCGGCCGCCGCGTCGATGCCGCGCTTGAGACCGGACGGGCTGGCCCCGGCGGTCACGTTGCGCAGGCCCTCGCGGACCATCGCCTGGGCCAGCACGGTCGCGGTGGTGGTCCCGTCGCCGGCGACGTCGTTGGTCTTGGTCGCCACCTCCTTGACCAGCTGCGCGCCGAGGTTCTCGTAGGGGTTGGTGAGCTCGATCTCCTTGGCGATGGTCACACCATCGTTGGTGATCGTGGGCGCACCGAATTTCTTGTCCAGGACGACGTTGCGCCCGCGCGGGCCGAGGGTGACCTTGACCGTGTCCGCGAGGGCGTTGACACCGTGCTCCAGCAGGTGTCGGGCGTCGTCCGAGAAGCTCAGGATCTTCGCCATGAATGTCCCTTCGAAGCGCCGCTGCCCCGGCCCGGCGAGCCGGACCGGGGCAGCGACACTGATCGGTTGCTTACTTCTCGATGACCGCGAGGACGTCGCGGGCGGAGAGCACCAGGTACTCCTCGCCGGCGTACTTGACCTCGGTGCCGCCGTACTTCGAGTAGAGGACGGTGTCGCCGACCTTGACGTCGATCGGCACGCGGTTGCCCTTGTCGTCGATCCGGCCCGGGCCGACAGCGAGGACGGTGCCCTCCTGCGGCTTCTCCTTGGCGGTGTCGGGAATCACGATGCCCGACGCCGTGGTGGTCTCAGCCTCGTTCGCCTGGACCACGATGCGGTCCTCGAGCGGCTTGATCGCAACCTTGGTCGCGGTAGTCACGGGCATACCCTCCTGGGGTACTGGTTTCGTTGCCGGCCAGCGAGGCCGGCCGGCGTCAATCTGCCACATGCCACCTGGCGGGGCCGTCGTCGCGGGTGCCGGTCCGCCTGGCGTGCGCGCCCGCGCCTCACGGCCCGGGAGCTGGCACCCTCAGGGCGAGAGTGCTAATCGCAGGTTATTCCTCGGCTAGCACTCCGTCAAGGAGAGTGCCAGCGCGTCGCGCCCGCACGGCCGTTGCCGATCCCCGTTCGCGGCATGTCGCGGGGTACCCGCGGCGGGAGACCGCGACCTGCCGCGAACCGCGTCGGGCGCCGCCGGAGGGGCCGGGGCGGTGACGCGGGGCGGGACGGGAGAATGGGCGGGTGGATCTCGACCAGTTCGGCGCGCTGCGTACCCCGGCGGGGTCGGCCGCGCTCGCGGCGGCGGCCGAGGTGGCCGGCGGCGACCCGCTGACCGCGGCGGCCGCGCTCCGCTCCGCCGGACTGCCGGCCGGACTGGCCGCCGCCGCGCTCACCCAGGCCGAGCTGCGCCGCCGCGCGGTCGGCAAGTTCGGCCCGGCGGCGGCCGGCATGTTCTTCACCCGGGCCGGGCTGGAGCAGGCCACCCGGCGGGTGGTCGCGGACCGGCGCGCCGCCCGGTTGCGCGCCGCCGGGGTGCGCAGCCTCGCCGACCTGGGTTGCGGCCTCGGCGCGGACGCGCTCGCCGCCGCCCGCGCCGGCATCCGGGTGTACGGGGTGGAGGCCGACCCGGTGACCGCCGCGATGGCCGCCGCGAACGCCGAGGCCGCGGGGCTGGCCGAGCTCTTCACCGTGGAGTGCGGCGACGCGACGGCCTTCGACGTGACCCGGGTGGACGGTGTCTTCTGCGACCCGGCGCGGCGCCGGGCCGGCACCGGGCGGCGGATCTTCGACCCGAAGTCCTACTCCCCGCCCTGGGACTTCGTCACCGGCCTCGCCGAGCGGGTGCCGCACACCGTGGTGAAGGTCGCTCCCGGCCTGGACCACGCGCTCATCCCGGCCGGCGCCGAGGCGGAATGGGTGAGCGTGGACGGTGACCTGGTCGAGGCGGCCCTCTGGTGCGGCCGCCTCGCCGAGACCCCCCGCCGCGCCACCCTGCTGAGGGAGGGCCCCCCGGTCGACGCCGCCGGCACCCGGGAGGCCTCCGCTCATCAACTGGCCGGCTCCGGCGACGCCGAGGCGCCGGTCGGGCCGGTCCGGCGCTACCTGCTGGATCCCGACTCCGCGGTGGTCCGGGCCCACCTGGTCGCGGAGCTCGCCGCCGACCTCGGCGGCACCCTCGCCGACCCGAGCATCGCCTACGTCTACACCGACGCTCCGGCCGCGACGCCGTTCGGCCGCTGCCTGGAGGTGACCGACGTGCTCCCCTTCTCGCTCAAGCGGCTGCGGGCCCTGCTGCGCGAGCGGGGGGTGGGCCGGGTGGAGATCCTCAAGCGGGGGTCGGCGCTGGAGCCGGAGAAGCTGCGCCGCGACCTGAGGCTGGCCGGCGGCGCCGGGGCGAGCCTGGTGCTGACCCGGGTCGCCGGGGCGCCGACGGTGCTGCTCTGCCGTCCGGTGGCGAGCTGAGTCGCCCGCCGGGACGGTCCGGGTTAGCGTGGCCGTCATGGCGGGACGGGGCACTCCGGCGACGGCGCTGCTGACCAAGCGGAAGATCACGCACCGGACCCATCCGTACGACGTGTCCCCGGAGGCGCCGAACTACGGCGCGCTGGTCGCGGCGGCGCTCGGGGTGCCGCCGGAGCGCGTCTTCAAGTCGCTGGTCACCGAGGTCGACGGCGGGTTGACCGTGGCGGTCGTGCCGGTCACCGGCGAGCTGGACCTGAAGGCGTTGGCGGCGGCGGTCGGCGGCAAGCGGGCCACCATGGCCGACCGCGCGGTCGCCGAGCGGGCCACCGGCTACGTCCGGGGCGGGATCAGCCCGCTGGGCCAGCGCCGACGACTGCCGACGGTGCTCGACTCCTCCGCGCTGGCGTACGACACCGTCTACGTCTCGGCCGGTCGGCGCGGGCTCCAGGTCGAGCTCTCCCCGGCCGATCTGGTCAACCTCACCGGGGCGGTCACGGCGAGGCTGGCCGCCGGCTCCTGACCCGGGCCCGCCCGCTCGGTCGGCCGCGGAACGGGCGCGTCGCGGGTGTCGGTCGGCGCTCGGCGCAGGCGCTTCCGGTCGGGTCCGAGAGAGCGCTTCCTGGGTGGGTGTCCGGCGCGTGACAACCGCGTTGCTGAATTGTTACTGCCGCCAACAAACTTCTGACCTCGGCAGGCTTGCGCGCTGAACGTGAACGGGAATACGTTGCCGGGCACAACAAAAGCAACTACTCCCCCACCCCCGAAAGGACCCGTGCAGATGCGCAAGGGCTTCCTCACCTTCGCCGCCGTGGGCCTGCTGGCCACCGGCAGCATGGCCGCCTGCGGTGACGACTCCGGCACCGACCAGGCCGGCGGCTCCACCGAAAAGAAGCCGAAGATCGGCGTGATCCTGCCGGACAGCAAGTCCTCCGCCCGCTGGGAGGGCGCGGACCGCAAGTTCCTGGAGGAGGCCTTCAAGGCCGCCAGCGTCGACTACGACATCCAGAACGCGCAGGGCGACAAGAACGCCTTCCAGACCATCGCCGACCAGATGATCACCAACGGCGTCACCGCCCTGATGATCGTCAATCTGGACTCCGGCACCGGCAAGGCCGTGCTCGACAAGGCCAAGTCGCAGGGCGTCGCCACCATCGACTACGACCGGCTCACGCTGGGCGGCTCGGCGCAGTACTACGTCAGCTTCGACAACGAGGCCGTCGGCAAGCTCCAGGGCGAGGGTCTGGCCAAGTGCCTGACCGACAAGGGCGTCAAGAACCCGGCGATCAGCTACCTCAACGGCTCGCCGACCGACAACAACGCCACCCTGTTCAAGAACGGCTACGACTCGGTCCTCAAGCCGAAGATCGACGCCAAGGAGTACACCAAGGTCGCCGACGACTCGGTGCCGGACTGGGACAACACCCAGGCCGCCACGATCTTCGAGCAGCAGCTGACCAAGGCCGGCGGCAAGATCGACGGTGTCCTGGCCGCCAACGACGGCCTCGGCAACGCGGCCATCTCGGTGCTCAAGAAGAACAAGCTCAACGGCAAGGTCCCGGTGACCGGGCAGGACGCCACCCCGCAGGGCCTGCAGAACATCCTCGCCGGTGACCAGTGCATGACCGTCTACAAGGCGATCAAGGAGGAGGCGAAGGCCGCCTCCGACCTGGCCATCGCGGTCGCCAAGGGTGAGAAGAAGGAGACCGGTCAGACGGTCAAGGACCCGGAGGGTGGCCGCGACGTCGCCGCCGTGCTGCTCACCCCGAAGGCCATCTACAAGGAGAACGTCAAGGACGTCGTGGCCGACGGCTTCGTGACCAAGGACGAGCTCTGCACCGGGACGTACGCCAAGCTCTGCGCCGACGCCGGCATCAGCTGACCCGTACCGTTCCCACCCCGCTCCAGAGGCGACGCCGCCCGGCACGGTGACAACCGTGCCGGGCGGCGTCCCGCCACCGGACGGGTCCGAGATCTCCCCTCCGCGCAAAGGAGACCCCCGTGTCCGCGACCCCCCTGCTGGAACTACGCGGGATCGACAAGAGCTTCGGTCCCGTCCAGGTACTCCGCGACGTCGCCTTCGCCGCCCACCCCGGCGAGGTGACCGCGCTCGTCGGTGACAACGGCGCCGGCAAGTCGACCCTGGTCAAGTGCATCAGCGGCATCTACCCGACCGACGGCGGCGAGTTCCTTTTCGAGGGCAAGCCGGTGAGCATCAACAGCCCCCGGGACGCCGCCGCGCTCGGCATCGAGGTCGTCTACCAGGACCTCGCGCTCTGCGACAACCTCGACATCGTGCAGAACATGTTCCTCGGCCGGGAGAAGCGCAGCGGGCTCGTGCTCGACGAGCCGACCATGGAGCAGATGGCCGCCGAGACCCTCGCCGGGCTCAGCGTCCGCACCGTGAAGTCGCTGCGGCAGCACGTCTCCAGCCTCTCCGGCGGCCAGCGCCAGACCGTGGCGATCGCCAAGGCGGTGCTCTGGAACAGCAAGCTGGTCATCCTCGACGAACCGACCGCCGCCCTCGGCGTCGCGCAGACCGCCCAGGTGCTGGAGCTGGTCCGCCGGCTCGCCGACAAGGGCCTGGCCGTGGTGCTCATCTCGCACAACATGAACGACGTCTTCGCCGTCTCCGACCGGATCGCCGCGCTCTACCTCGGCCAGATGGTCGCCCAGGTGAAGACCACCGACATCACCCACTCGCAGGTGGTCGAGCTGATCACCGCCGGCCGCTCCGGCGCCCTCGGCCTCGCCGAGGCGGGTACCGGCAGCGCCGGTCACGCCGCGGGGTCCACCGACACCACCTCGGGAGCCGTCCGATGACCACCACCGCCGTCAAGAAGGAAGGCCCGGCCGCCGTCGCGCCCGCGGCCACGGTCGGCAGCCACGTCCGCAACTACGTGAGCCGGGTACGCGGCGGCGACATCGGCGCGCTCCCCGCGGTGCTCGGTCTGGCCGTGCTCTGCACGGTCTTCGCGATCATGCGGCCGTCGTTCCTCTCCGCCGGCAACTTCGCCAACCTGTTCACCCAGGGCGCGGCGGTCACCCTGATCGCGATGGGCCTGGTCTTCGTCCTGCTGCTCGGCGAGATCGACCTCTCCGCCGGCTTCGCCAGCGGGGTCTGCGCGGCCATCCTGGCCAACGTCGCCACCGTGCTCGGCTACCCCTGGTACGTGGCGGTGCTCGCCGCGATCGTCACCGGCGTGGTCATCGGCACGACGCTCGGTGTGCTGGTCGCGAAGGTCGGCATCCCGTCCTTCGTGGTCACCCTCGCCGGCTTCCTCGCCTTCCAGGGCATCGTGCTGATGCTGATGGACGACGGCGCGAACATCTCGATCCGGGACGACACCCTGGTCGCGATCGCCAACCGCAACCTCTCGCCGGTCCTCGGCTGGCTGCTGGTGGCCGTCGCGGTCGGCGGGTACGCCGCCGTGCAGCTGCTCCGGCACCGCAAGCGGGCCACCCGGGGCCTGCTCACCGACCCGATCGCGGTGGTCCTCGCCCGGATCGGCACCCTCGCGCTGATCCTCGGCGCCGCCGTCTACATCCTCAACCTCGAGCGCAGCCGCAACGTCCTGGTCACCTCGCTCAAGGGCGTGCCCATCGTGGTGCCCATCATCGCGCTCCTGCTGATCCTCTGGACCTTCGTGCTCCAGCGCACCAGCTACGGCCGGCACGTCTACGCGGTCGGCGGCAACAAGGAGGCGGCCCGCCGCGCCGGCATCAACGTCGACCGGATCCGCATCTCGGTCTTCGTGATCTGCTCCTCGATGGCCGCCATCGGCGGCATCGTCGCGGCCAGCCGGGCCAACTCGGTCGACCCGAACACCGGTGGCAGCAACGTGCTGCTCTACGCCGTGGGCGCGGCGGTGATCGGTGGCACCAGCCTCTTCGGTGGCAAGGGCCGCGTCCTCGACGCCGTGCTCGGTGGCGCGGTGGTCGCCGTCATCGACAACGGTATGGGCCTGATGGGGTACAGCTCGGGAGTCAAGTACGTGGTCACCGGTGTGGTGCTGCTCCTCGCGGCCAGCGTCGACGCGCTGTCCCGCCGCCGCTCCGCGGCCACCGGCACGCGTTGACCGACGGCACACGCCGACCAGCGGGGACGCGGGGTACCGGAACGATGCGGACAGGACCGAGCCAGGAGGAGATCCGGCGGCAGAACCTGGGGGCGCTGCTCCGTCACGTGCACGTGCACGGCGCCACCACCCGCGCGGAACTCACCACCACGCTCGGGCTCAACCGCAGCACCATCGGCGCGCTGACCGCCGACCTGGCCGGCGCCGGGCTGGTCAGCGAGGGGACACCGAAGGAGACCGGCCGGGCCGGACGACCGTCACTGGTCGTCCGGCCCGAGTCGGCCCGGGTCTACGCGTACGCGTACTCGATCGAGGTGGACCGGCTGCGGGCCGCGCGGATCGGTCTCGGCGGTGAGGTGCTCGACCGCCGGGACCTGGACCGGCCGCGCGGCCTGGACGCCGGGGAGACCACGCCGCTGCTGGCCACGGCGCTGAAGGAGATGCGCCAGGCGGTACCGGCCGGGTCGATCTGCGTCGGCGCCGGGGTGGCCGTCTGCGGCATGGTCCGCCGCGACGACGGCCTGGTCCGGCTCGGCCCGACCACCGGCTGGGTCGACCAGCCGATCGGCGCGGCGCTCGCCGACGAGCTCCGCATCGACGTACCGGTGACGGTGGGCAACGTGGCGGACGTGGCCGCCTTCGCCGAGCACGCCCGGGGCGTCGCCGCCGGCTGCGACAACGTGATCTACCTGTACGGGGACGTCGGCGTCGGAGCCGGCATCATCGCCGGCGGGCGCCGGCTGACCGGCCACGGCGGCTACAGCGGCGAGGTCGGGCACATGGTGGTGGTCCGCGACGGCGAGCCCTGCGAGTGCGGCTCGCGCGGCTGCTGGGAGACCGAGATCGGCGAGCACGCGCTGCTGCGGGCCGCCGGCCGCTCCCACGCCCGCGGCCGGGAGGCGCTGCTGGCCGTCTTCGACGCCGCCGACCGCGGCGACGCCCGGGCCCAGACCGCGGTACGCCAGGCCGGCGACTGGCTCGGCTTCGGCGTCGCCAACCTGGTCAACATCTTCAACCCGGAGATGGTCATCTTCGGCGGCACGATGCGCGACCTCTACCTGGCCGCCGCGGCGCAGGTCCGGAGCCGGCTCAACTCGGTCGGGCTGCCCGCCTGCCTGGAGCACGTCCGGCTGCGCACCCCCAAGCTCGGTGAGGACGCGGCGCTGATCGGCGCGGCCGAGCTGGCCTTCGAACGGCTCCTCGCCGACCCGCTCGACGTCGGCTGACCGGCCGGTCCCGCCGCCGCCGCCCGCTGCGTACGCTGTCGCACGTGGACGTCCAGTTGCGCGCCTCCGACGACGACCGGCACCAGATGGTCGCCGAGCTGCAACGGCACACCGCCGCGGGGCGGCTGAGCCTGGACGAGTTCTCCGAGCGGGTGGCCGGGGTCTGGACCGCGCGCACCCTCGGCGACCTGGCCGCGCTCACCCGGGACCTGCCCGCACCGGACCGAATGGACGGGGCGGACGTCGACGGCTCCGGACGCCGGGAGCTGCTGCTGCTCTTCGCCGTCGCCGCGGCCACCCTGCTGCTGCTCGGCCTCTTCATGGCGCTGACCCGCTGATCGGCTGAGCCGCGTCGCGCGCTGAGTTCTCGGTCAGTGGCTGGCCCGGATCGGTGAACTCTTTCGGCGGGTGATCCGTACCAGTGGACGGACGGGCAGCCGGCGGATCCGCTGCCCGGCGTCACGCGTACCGCCCGAGGCGAGGAGGCACCGCAGCATGGCACCGCTGGAATCCGCACGTCGTCGGCAGGGGCACCGGATCCACCGGATGGCGGTGCTTCTCATCGCGCTGGTGGCGGGGTTCACCGTCCTGCCCGGCGCCGCCGTCGCCGCCCCGGGAAATCAGATGAACGCCGCCGACATGACGCTGCTCAACGGGGTCCGGCTGGCCGGCCTGTGGGAGATGCCCGCCGGGCAGATGGCCGCCGAGCGGGGCCAGTCCGCCCGGGTGCGGGAGATCGGCGCGGAGATCGCCCGGCAGCACGGCGTGCTGGACCAGCTGGTGGTCGACGCCGCCAACAAGCTGGGCGCCACCCTGCCCAGCGACCCCACCAGCGAGCAGAAGGGGTGGCTCTCCGAGATGCAGGAGGCCACCGGCGCCCAGTTCGACCAGATCTTCGTCACCCGGCTGCGGGTGGCGCACGGCAAGATCTACCCGGTGATCGGGGCGGTCCGGGCCAGCACCCGGGACGCGACGGTCCGCAAGCTGGCCGACGAGGCCAACAAGTTCGTCAACGACCACATGTCGATGCTGGAGAGCACCGGGCTGGTCCGCTGGCAGCAGCTGCCGCCGGCCGCCATCCCGGCCGCCCAGAGCGACTCGCTGATCGCCGCCGCCAAGGCCGGCGCCCCGGCCCCCTCGGTCGCGATCAGCACCACCGTGGTCTGGGCGGTCTTCCTCCTCGCGCTCGGCACCGGCGGCATCGCCACCTGGCGCATCATGCGCCGCAGCTGACCACGACACACCACGACGGGCCGGGAGCGGAGGGCTCCCGGCCCGTCGTGGTCAACGGTCGACCTGGGTGAAGTCCCAGGAGTGCGGGGGGCGGGCGACCAGCATGGCCGGCGGCTCGGGCAGCGGCCGGGGACTGCTGCGCCACTTGGAGACGACCACCACCCGGTGGTCGGTGGAGGAGAAGACCTCGCTGGACAGGTGCAACGGGTCGTGCTCGAACTCGGGCAGCGCCGTGTCACAGACCCAGGTGATCAGTTCGGCGAAGCCGTAGGGCTCGGCGCGCGCCTCCCACATCCGCACGATCACGTCGCTGGTCCCTTCCGCCGCCGTCACACGCTGACCGTGGTCAGCGGCATCGCCGAGTCGGCCGGCAGGTCCAGCCGGCTCGGTGCCACCCCGGCCGCGACCAGGTGCGCGCCGAGCGCGGCGACCATCGCGCCGTTGTCGGTGCAGAGCTTCGGCCGGGGCACCCGGACCCGGATGCCGTACTTCTCGGCGCGCTGCTCGGCCATCGCCCGCAACCGCGAGTTGGCCGCCACTCCCCCGCCGATGACCAGCGTCTCGATGCCGTTCGCGCGGCAGGCGGCGAGCGCCTTGGCGGTGAGCACGTCGCAGACCGCCTCCTGGAAGGACGCGGCGACGTCGGCCACCGGCACCGGCTCGCCGGCCCGCTGCCGGGCCTCCACCCACCGCGCCACCGCGGTCTTCAGGCCGGAGAACGAGAAGTCGTAGCGGTGCGCGGCGAGGTCCTTGGCGGCGGTGAGCCCGCGCGGGAAGGCGATCGACGCCGGGTCGCCGGCCCGGGCCTCCCGGTCGATGTACGGTCCGCCGGGGAAGGGCAGCCCGAGCAGCCGGGCCACCTTGTCGAACGCCTCGCCCGCGGCGTCGTCGATGGTGGCGCCGAGCGGGGTGACGCCGCGGGCCAGGTCGTCGACGAGCAGCAGCGAGGAGTGCCCGCCGGAGACCAGCATCGCGATCGCCGGTTCGGGCAGCGGGCCGTGTTCGAGGGTGTCCACGGCGACGTGCGCCGCGAGGTGGTTCACCCCGTACACCGGCTTCTCGGCGGCGAGCGCGTAGCCCTTCGCGGCGGCGACCCCGACCAGCAGGGCGCCGGCCAGGCCGGGACCGGAGGTGACCGCGATGGCGTCGATGTCGGCGATCGTCACCCCGGCCTCGCGCAGCGCCCGCTGCATGGTCGGCACGATGGCCTCCAGGTGGGCGCGGCTGGCCACCTCGGGCACCACGCCGCCGAACCGGGCGTGCTGCTCGACGCTGGAGGCGAGCGCGTCGGCCAGCAGGGTGTGCCCGCGGACGATGCCGACGCCGGTCTCGTCGCAGGAGGTCTCGATGCCGAGGATCAGGGGTTCGTCAGCCATGGCTCCTCAGTCCTCGTCGCGCCGCATGACCAGCGCGTCGGTGTTGCTCGGTTGGTAGTAGCCGCGGCGGACGCCGATCGGCTCGAAGCCGTACGCCGCGTAGAGCTTCTGGGCGGGGACGTTGTCCGCCGCGACCTCCAGCAGGACGCTGCGGGCACCGCGCCGGGCCGCCTCGGCGAGCAGCTCCTCGAGCAGGGCACGACCGACGCCGCGCCGCTGGGCGTCCTGGCGGACGGCGATGTTCTGCACCCACGCCTCGTCGGGCTGGACGGCCAGCCCGGCGTAGCCGAGCAGCGTCCCGTCGTCGTCGAGGGCCACCCGGTAGTGGTGTCCGTTGGCCAGTTCGTTCCAGAACATCGCCGGGGACCACTGCTCGGCGCCGAAGAGGTCCGCCTCGATCGGCAGCACCTCGTCGATGTGCCACCAGCGGAACCGCGCCAGCCCTGCCCCGGCGCTCACGGCAGGACCGGCTTGCGGGCCGTGGCGGCCACGGCGTCCGGCCGGCGCAGGTAGAGCGGGGTGAGCGCCTCGGAGGGGGCGCCGGACCGGATCCGCTCGGCGGCCAGCACCGCCAGCGCGGTGGCGTCCGGGTAGCGCGGCTCGACCCGCACCGGCAGGCCGAGCACGTCGGCGTACTTCTGGGCGCCGTCACCGACCGCCGAGGTGACCCGCAGGTCGCGGGCGCGCTCGGCGGCGACCGCGGGGCTGTCGACGTTCGGCCCGGCGATCCGCTCCCCGGCGCCGTCGTAGACGGCCCAGTAGACCTCCTTGCGGCGGGCGTCGCTGGCCACCAGGACCGGCTCGCCGGCCGCCACCGGATGGCCCAGGCCGTCGAGGGAGCAGACGCCGTACGTGGGGACGCCGAGCACCTGGCCCATCGTCGCGGCGGTGACCAGGCCCACCCGCAGCCCGGTGAACGGGCCGGGGCCGAGCCCGGCGACGATGGCGGCGAGGTCACGCGGCCGCGCGTCGACGTCGGCGAGCACCGCGTCCACCTGCGGGGCGAGCAGTTCGCCGTGGGCGCGGGCGTCGACCGTGCACCGGAGCGCCCGTGCCGCGACCCCGTCCGCCGAGACCTCCACCAGCGCGGCGGTCACCGCCGGGGTCGAGGAGTCCACCACCAGTACGAGCACGGTATGCCAGCCTAGCCGCCCCTCCCGGTCACCTCCGGTCACACCCCGTCCACGCCCGGCGGAGCCGGGTTGGCGGGGCGCGAGGGCCGGGGATCACGCCGCGTTACACCGCTGGGAGGCATGACCTCCGCGACAGTAATACCTCTGAGTCATCAATATGCCTCTCAGGTATCGCGCTCACACGGAAATGGCCCACCATCCGGGGATGCCCTCCTCGCGCCTGGTCACCGTCCTCGGCACCGTCGTCCGGCGCGAACGCGAGGCGCGCCAGCTGACCCAGCGGGAGCTGGCCCGGCTCGCCGGGGTGAGCCAGGCGATGGTGGCCCGGGTGGAGAGCGGTGACCGCAGCCCGAGCGTCGAGCTGCTGGAACAGCTGCTCGACGCCATGGGCGCCCAGCTCACCGTCGCCGTCGAGCCGCTGGACGCGGACCTCGACGCGCGGATCGGGGCGCTCGCCGGGCAGCCGCTGGCCGACCGGATCGACCAGGCCGGCATCGACGCGGTCGTGGCTCGTCTCGGCGACCTCCCCCACGTCCTGGCCGGCGGCTCGGCCGCGCTCCTGCAGGGCGCACCGGTGCCGGTGACCGAGGTGGAGATCGCCATCCGGTGGGCGGACTCGGCACGGTTCACCCAGTGGCTGACCGACGGCTACGCCCAGCGCTGGAACGCGCAGTGGCGCGAGTTCGGCTACCTGAGGCTGGAGCCGGAGGAACCGGGCGAGCACCTCTGGCGGACCGTGGCCGGTGACGTCCGGGCCCGGATGTGCGACGAGTTGCCGGAGGCGATCGAGGTGCGGCACGGGGAGCGGAGCTACCGGGTGGTGCCGCTGGTCGCGGTGGAGATCACCGACCCGCGCGCCGCCGACCTGCTGCGCCGCCACCGGCAACGGCAGGCCGGCGGCGAGCGGTCGAGCTGAGCCGCTGGCCAGCCAGCTCAGCCAGGTCAGCCAGGTCAGCCAGGTCAGCCGGGCAGCCTCGGCGCCCACCGACGGCCGCCGCGACGGCCAGCCGGGTCAGCCCGCTGACCGCTCCCAGTCGATCGTGGGCAGGCCGGCGTCGGCGAGGGCCTTGTTGGCGGCGCTGAACGGGCGGCTGCCGAGGAAGCCGCGCGGGTTCATCGGGCTGGGGTGGCCGGCCTCCAGCACGACGTGCCGGGGGTTGGTGACCAGGGCCGCCTTCTTGCGGGCGTACCCACCCCAGAGCAGGAAGACGACCCGCTCCTCCATCGCGTCCAGGGCGCGGATGGTGGCGTCGGTGAACTCCTCCCACCCCTTGTTGCCGTGCGAGCCGGGGGTGGCCTGGCGGACGGTGAGCACCGCGTTGAGCAGCAGCACGCCCTGGGCCGCCCAGCCGTTGAGGTTGCCGCTGCGCGGCTTCGGCACGCCCAGGTCCTCGCCCAGCTCCTTGAAGACGTTGCGCAACGACGGCGGCACCGTCACCCCCTCGCGCACGCTGAAGCTCAGCCCGTGCGCCTGCCCGGCCCGGTGGTAGGGGTCCTGACCGAGGATCAGCACCCGGGTCTCCCGCGGCCCGCAGAGCCGGTAGGCGGCGAAGAGATCCTCGACCGGCGGGAAGACGGTCTGGGTGGCGTACTCGTGGGCGACGAACTCGGCCAGCGCCGCGGTGCGGGCCGGATCGAGGTGCGGGGCGAGCACGGCACGCCAGGCCTCCGGCAGCAGCGCCAGCAGGTCGAGGGTGGGGGCGGCGTCGGACATCGGCAACCTTTCGCAGTCGGTCCCGGGCACTCTAGGCAGCCGGTACGACAGCGTTCAGCCCAGCCCCGCCAGGCGGTGCGCCCAGTCGCCCCCGACCGGCTCCAGCTCGACGGTCCGGCTGTCGTCGTCCCGCCGGTCGATGCGGACCCGCAGGTGGGCGTCGACGAGCTGCTCGACCAGCCCCTCACCCCACTCGACCACGGTCACCGAGTCGTCCACCGACGCGTCCAGGTCGAGGTCGTCGATCTCGGCGCGCGGGTCGGCCGCGTCCCCCAGCCGGTACGCGTCGGCGTGCACCAGCCCCACCGTGCCGCCCCGGGCCGGATCGGGCCGGTGCACCCGGGCGATCACGAAGGTCGGCGAGGTGATCTCGCCGCGCACCCCGAGCCCGGCGCCGATGCCCTGGGTGAGCGCGGTCTTGCCGGCGCCCAGCGGACCGGTGAGCAGCAGCAGGTCACCGGCGCGCAGCACCCCGGCCAGCCGGCGGCCGAACGCGTGCGTCTCCTCGACCGTGGGCAGTGTGACGGTGACGTTCACAACGACTCCAGGAAGTGCTCCACCGCCGCGTTGACCTCGTCGGCGTGCTCCAGCATCACCACGTGCCCACTGTCGTGGATCTTCACGTACTCGGCGTGCGGCAGCCGGCGGACGATCTCCTCCGAATGGGTCACCGGCGTGATCATGTCCTTGTCCCCCACGACCACCAGCACCGGCGTGCCGCTCAGCGCGGCCAGCGCCGGGAAGCGGGAGTGGGTGGCGAGGGTACGCAGGTAACGGGTGACCGTGTCGGCGGAGGTCCGCGAGTTCATCTGCTCCACGTACGACACCAGGGCCGGGCTCGGCTTGGGGGTGCCGAAGCCGTACTTGCGGGTGAGCAGCCAGGCGACGTTCGTGGTGGACTTGCGGGCCTTGTCGATCACCGTGCCGCCGTACCGGGTGGCGTTGCTGACCATGTACAGCACCGGCGCGCCGACCCGACCCAGCAGTGCCGGGGCGACCAGCCTGGTCTCGGCCAGCAGGCCACCCGAGGTGGCCATCAGCACCGTGCCGACCACGCGGTCGCCGAACATCTCCGGGTACAGCTCGGCGAAGGCCATGATGGTCATCCCGCCCATCGAGTGCCCGACCAGCACCAGCGGCCCCTCCGGGGCGGCCCGGTCGATCACCCGGCGCAGGGTCCGGCCCAGCGCCGCGAGGTCGTACTCGCCGGTCTCCAGGCGGCCCGACCGGCCGTGACCGGGCTGGTCGTACGCGACGACGCGGTGCTCGCCCCGCTCGGCGAGCAGCTTGCGCTGGAAGTGGAACGTCCCCATGTCCAGGCAGAAGCCGTGCACCAGCACCACGGTCGGGTTGCCCCGGACCGGGCGGGTCGGCTCCACCACCTCGACGTGGATGTCGGTGCCGTCCGGCATCTCCAACCGGTACGACTCGTCGTACCGCTGCGCGCCGAAGACCTCGTGCGCGTACCGGTCGGTGGGGTCGGCCTTGAGCCGGCGCACCAGGGTGCGCTCGGTGGCGACGCCGGCGGCGAGCCCGGCGGCGGCGACGCCGACCGCGGCGCCGACCACCCCGGCGATCCGGCCGGCGGCGGTCCGCGGCCGGGGGATCCGGAAGCGCTGCGTCACGGCGTCAACTCCGCTCGCCGTCGTAGACCCGGGGCACCCGCACCCCGCCGAACCGCGTGACGATCTCGTAGTTGATGGTGCCGACGGCCTCGGCCCAGTCGTCCGCGGTGGGCGCGCCGTCCGCCCCGTCGCCGAAGAGGGTGGCCACGTCCCCGGCAACCACCGGGTCGTCGCCGCAGTCCAGCACGAACTGGTCCATGCAGACCCGGCCGGAGATGGTCCGGCGCTTCCCGGCGAGCTGCACCGGGCCGACGTTCGAGGCGTGCCGGGGCACCCCGTCGGCGTAGCCGAGCGGGACCACGGCCAGGTTCGCCTCGCCGTCGGTGCGGTAGGTGTGGCCGTACGAGACGCCGGTGTCGGCCGGGACCCGCTTGGCCAGCATCACCCGGGCCCGGGCGGTCATCGCCGGGCGCAACCCGAACGTGTCACCGGCCACCGGCGAGAGGCCATACGTGGCGATGCCCGGGCGGACCAGGTCGAAGTGGGTGTCGGGGCGGGTCAGCGTGGCGGCCGAGTTGGCCAGGTGCCGGTAGCGCGGACGCAGGCCGGCCCGCTCGGCCATGGCCAGGCCCTCGTGGAAGACCGCCAACTGCCGGTCGGTGGTGGGGTGGCCGGGCAGGTCCGCGTACACGAAGTGGCTCCACACGCCGACCACCTCGACCAGGCCGTCGGCCTGGGCCTTCGCGGCGGCCTCCAGCAGGGTCGGCCAGTCCGCGACGGTGGCCCCGCCCCGCGACAACCCGGTGTCGATCTTGAGATGCAGCCGGACCGGCCGGTCCGCGCGGCGGCCCGCCTCCACCATCTCGGCCAGCTGCGGCAGGCTGGCGGCGGCCAGGTCCACCCCGGCCGCGACGCCCTCGTGCAGCGGCAGCCCGGGGGCGAGCAGCCAGGCCAGCACGGGCGCGGTGATCCCGGCCCCGCGCAGGGTCAACGCCTCGTCGAGCGTGCAGACGCCGAGCCAGTCGGCACCGGCGTCCAGCGCGGCACGGGCCGACGGGACCATGCCGTGGCCGTACCCGTCGGCCTTCACCACCGCCATCAGTTCGGCGCTGGTGCCCGCCCGGAGCCGGGCCACGTTGTCACGGATCGCGTCCAGATCGACGCGCACCTCGGCCTGCCACATGCGCCCAGCCTACTTGCCGGGTGATCACAGGACCGCGCTCCGGCCTCAGCCGCCGGACACGGTCCCGTCGATCGCGTCGACGTCGACCTCACCGACCCGCGCCCCGCGCAACGTCATCTCCCAGATCGGCCGGCCGTTCTCCTCGTCCAGCTCGGCCCGGGTCACCTGGCCGCCGAACCGGGCGGTGACGATCTCCGCGGCCCGGACGGCGTTCACCGGCCGGGGGCCGAACCGGGCGTCCAGCTCCGGGTCGATCCGCAGCTCGAAGGCGGGCCCGCCGGGCGGGGTGGCCACCCGGTCCCGGCCGTCCTTCGCCGTGGCGACGGCGGTCCCGGCCAGCAGCATGCCGCCGACGGCGACGCTCAGCAGGAGCGCTCTGCGCATGGTTCCTCCTCCGGTACGCGTGCGGCCGGCAGCGTCGCCCGACGCACCGCACGCCGGGGAGTACGGCTCCCGGCCCCGCCCCGGTTCAACGGAACAGCGGGGCCACCACCGGGCGCAGCGCGGCCGCCACGTCGGACGCGGTCACCGGCCCGCCCCGGGCCGCCTCCCGCCCGGCCGACCCGTGCAGGTACGCGGCGGCCGCCGCCGCCCGCTCCGGCGCCAGCCCGGCGGCGAGCAGCGAGCCGAGCAGCCCGGCGAGCACGTCGCCGGTCCCCCCGGTGGCCAGCGCGGCGGTGCCGGTCGGGTTGACGTACGCCCGCCCGTCCGGCGTGCCGATCACCGTCCGGTCCCCCTTGAGCAGCACCGTCGCGTTCATCCAGGCGGCCAGCCGCAGCGCGGCGGAGACCCGGTCCGCGCCGGGCTGCTCCCCGCAGAGCCGGGCGAACTCCCGGTCGTGCGGGGTGACCACGATCGGCGCGTCCCGGTCGCGCAGCCGACCGGCGAGGGAACCGTCCACCAGCAGGGTGAGGGCGTCCGCGTCGAGCACCACCGGCACCGGGGCGGCGAGCACCGCCCGCAGCTCGGCGGCGGCCTCCTCGCCGGTGCCGAGCCCGGAGCCGCAGACCCAGGCCTGCACCCGGCCGGCGTCGGCGACCCGGGAGGTGGCGATCGCCGACGGATGCTGGTGCAGCACCTCCGCGCGGGCCCCACCGGCGTAGCGGACCATGCCGGTCGGACCGGCCAGCGCGCCACCGACGGAGAGCACCGCCGCGCCCGGGTACGTCGCCGACCCGGTCGCCACCCCCACCACGCCCCGGGTGTACTTCTCCGAGGCGGCGCCGAGCCGCGGCCACCACTCGACGACGTCCGACCACTCGGTCACCCGCAGCGCCGGTGACCCGCGCAGCCACGGCGCCAATCCGATGTCGACCAGCTCGACGTGCCCGGCGAGGACGGCGGCCGGTCCGACCACCAGGGCGGGCTTGAGCGCGCCGAAGGCCACCGTCACGTCGGCGCGCACCGCGCTGGGGCGACCGGAGGCGGTCAGCGGCACGTGCCCGGTGTCCACCGCCACCCCGCTCGGCACGTCCACCGCCACCACCGTCGCCCGCGTGCCGTCGCGCCCGCAGTACCGCACCAGGCTGGCCGCGAGCTGCTCGGCAGTCTCCCGCAGCCCACCGGTGCCGCCGATCCCGACGATGCCGTCGAGCACCAGGTCGACCATGGCCGGGGGTCGGTCGACCAGCCGGCCGCCCGCGGCACGCAGGGCCGCCAGCCCCTCGGCGTGCGCCCGGCCGGGGGTCACCAGCAGCGCCGACACGGCGGCGCCGCGCCGGGCCAGCAGCGCCCCGGCGTACAGGGCGTCGCCGCCGTTGTCGCCGGTGCCGACCAGCAGCAGGACCCGGGAGCCGTACACCCCGCCCCGGTCGGCCAGCAGCAGCGCGCAGCGGCGGGCCAGCCCGGCGGCGGCCCGTTGCATCAGCGTGCCCGGCGGGAGCGTGGCCATCAGGCCGGCCTCCGCCGCGCGGACGTCCGCGACCCGCCACACCGGTTTCATGCCGACCCCGTCCTTCCCCTACCTGCGGGCGGCGCCGGTCGACCCGCCCGGTGGGATCACCGTTCGGCGACCACCATGGCCGACGCGATTCCGCCGTCGTGGGACAGCGAGAGGTGCCAGCGGTTGATCCCGCGTTCGGCGGCGGCGGCGGCCACCGTGCCGGAGACGGTCAGCCAGGGCCGGCCGTCCGGGTCGGGCACGATCTCGCAGTCGTGCCAGCTCAACCCGGCCGGGGCGCCGAGCGCCTTGGCCACCGCCTCCTTCGCGGCGAACCGGGCGGCCATCGACTCCCGGGACCGGGGGTTGCCGGACCGGGTGTACCGCTCCGCCTCGGTGAAGAGCCGGTCGGCGAGCAGCGGCGTCCGGGCCAGGGCCCGGGCGAACCGGTCCACCAGCACGACGTCGATGCCGACCGCGACGATCATCAGCTCACCCTACCGGCGGCCGGGGCGGCAGATTAGCCGCCGGCCACGCTGGGGGCAATGCCTGTGGAAAACCCTCGGGTACGACCACCGCCGGCTGTCCACAGGGCCTGTCCACCGCAGGTGGCGCCGCCTACCGTCGGCGGCGTCGAGGTGTCCGGCGGGAGGGGCGCGGGGATGGACGACGAACCGTTCGAGGTACGACCGGGGGTGCTGCGCGGGGTCGCGGGCGGGGTCGCCGACGAGGCGTACCGGCTGGCGCACGGGGTGGCGGCGTGCCGGGGCTGGTGGTGGCGGCGCCCGGGTGGCGGGCCGCCGCCGCCCTGGTCCGGCTGGAGTCGGCGGTGCACGCCTGGCACGGCGCGCTGGCCGCCCGGGTCGCCGAGGCCGCCGCCGGGCTGCGCACGGCCGCAGAGGAGTACGAGGCGGTGGACGAGCGGGCCGCCGGCCGGCTGACCGCCGTGCCGCGATGACCGGGTACGCGCAGCTCTGGGGCGCCTCACCGGGCGCGTGGGCCGGGGCCGCGGCGGCCTGGGGCGGGCTGACCGACCCGGTCGAGCGGCGCCGGGCCGGGTTGGGCGAGCGGGCGGCGGCCCTGCGCGACGGCTGGTCGGGCGGGGCCGCCACGGCCGCCGACGGGCGACTCGGCGCGTTCCGCGACGAGCTGGCCGGGCTGCTACCGGCAGTGCTGGAGATCGACCAGGTGCTCGCCGAGTTCGCCGGCCGGCTGCGGGTGGCGAAGGCCCGGCTCGCCGACGCGGTGGCGCTGGCCGACCGGACCGGGGTGGAGATCGACCGGCACGGCGGGGCGGCCGGCGCCGGTTCGGCGGCGGCGGCGGTGGACCAGGTGGCCGCGGCGCTGCGGGACGCGTTGGCGCTGGCCGACGCGGCCGACCGGGAGACGGCCGCCCGGCTGGACGAGCTCTCCGCCGCCGCCCGAGCCGGATGGACGGAGCCGCCGCCGCCCGGGCGGCCGGCCGCCGAGGCCGACCCGGCGGCGGTCCGGGCCTGGTGGGCGGGGCTCACCCCGGCGCAGCGGCGTTGGCTGACGGTGCACGAGTCGGGGCTGGTCGGCCGCCTAGACGGGGTGCCGGTCGCGGCCCGCGACCAGGCGAACCGGCTGCTGCTGGCCGGGCACCGGGAGGCGCTGCTCGCCGAGCGCCGGGAGCTGCTGGGCCGCTCCCCGCGCGGGGCGTGGGAGTTGGCGGCCCTGCGCCGGGTCGAGGAGCACCTCGGCGGCGTGGACGCGCTCGCCGGGCGGCTGGCGGCGGAGCGGACGCCCCGGCCGTACCTGCTGGGGCTGGACCCGAGGGGCGACGGGCGGGCGATCGTCGCGCTGGGCAACCCGGACCGGGCCGACCGGGTGCTGACGTACGTGCCGGGGATGACCGCCGACCTCGGCGACGCGCCGGGCGAGCTGAGCCGGGCCGGGCGGGTGCTCGCCAGGTGCGCCACCATCGCCCCCGGCGAGGAGACGGCGGCGGTCCTCTGGCTGGACTACGACGCGCCGGACTTCCTGCCCGAGGCGGCCCGCTCCACCCAGGCCACGGACGCCGCCCCGGCGCTGCACCGCTTCCAGGAGGGGTTGCGCGCCACCCACGAGGGCCCGCCGGCCCGGCAGACGGTGCTGGGGCACAGCTACGGGTCGGTGGTGGTGGGTGCCGCGGCCCGGGATCACGGGCTCGGCGCGGACGCGCTGGTCTTCGTCGGTTCGCCCGGCGTCGGGGTGGACCGGGCCGAGGCGTTGCGCCTGCCGCCCGGGCAGGTCTGGTCCAGCACCGCACCGGACGACGTGATCCGGTTGGTCGAGCCGCCCGGGCAGCTGGCCGGCCGGGCGGTGCTCGCGGCGTCCCCGCTGGCCACGGCCGTCTCGCTGCTCCGCCCGTCCGACCACGAGCTGTGGTTCGGGCACGATCCGAGCGATCCGGGCTTCGGCGGTCGCACCTTTCCCAGCGGCCGGTACGGCCACACCGGCTACTGGGAGCCCGGCAACCCGGCGCTGGACGGGATGGCCCGGATCGTGCTCGGCCGGTGAGTTCCCGCCCGGAGACGGACGGGCCCCGCCCGCCACTGACGCGGCGGGCGGGGCCCGGTTGACCGGTCGCGGCCTACTCGACGGTGACCGACTTCGCCAGGTTGCGGGGCTGGTCCACGTCGTGGCCCCGGGCGGCGGCGATCTCGGCGGCCAGCACCTGCAACGGCACGGTGGTGACCAGCGGGGCGAGCAGGGTCGGCGTCCGCGGCACGTAGATCAGGTGGTCGGCGTAGCGGACGACGGCCTGGTCGCCCTCCTCGGCGATCACGATGGTCCGGGCGCCCCGGGCGCGCACCTCCTGGATGTTGGAGACGACCTTGTCGTGCAGCATGCCCCGGCCCACCGGCGAGGGCACCACGCAGATCACCGGGGTGCCCTTGTCGATCAGCGAGATCGGGCCGTGCTTCAGCTCGCCGGCGGCGAAGCCCTCGGCGTGCATGTACGCCAACTCCTTGAGCTTCAGCGCGCCCTCCAGGGCCACCGGGTAGCCGACGTGCCGGCCGATGAAGAGCACGGTCGGCTCGGACTTCAGCTCGCGGGCCAGCTCGCGTACCGGCTCGATCCGGTCGAGCAGCTCGCGCAGCTTGCCCGGCATCTCCTGGAGCTGCGCGACCACCGCGCCGACCTCGTCGGCGAACTTGATCCCGCGCACCTGGGCCAGGTGCAGGCCGATCAGGTAGCAGGCGACCACCTGGGTGAGGAACGCCTTGGTGGAGGCGACCGCGATCTCCGGCCCGCCGTGGGTGTAGAGCACGGCGTCGGACTCGCGCGGGATGGTCGAGCCGTTGGTGTTGCAGATGGCCAGCACGCGGGCCTTCTGCTCCTTGGCGTGCCGCAGCGCCATCAGGGTGTCCATGGTCTCGCCGGACTGCGAGATCACCACGATCAGCGTGGACCGGTCGAGGACCGGGTCGCGGTAGCGGAACTCGCTGGCCAGCTCCACCTCGCAGGGGATCCGGGTCCAGTGCTCGATGGCGTACTTGGCGACCAGACCGGCATGGTAGGAGGTGCCGCAGGCCACGATGAAGATCTTGTCGACGTCGCGCAGGTCCTGGTCGCTGAGGCGGACCTCGTCGAGGGCGATCTCACCGGTCTCGGTGAGCCGGCCGAGCAGCGTGTCGGCGATCGCCTGCGGCTGCTCCTCGATCTCCTTGAGCATGAACCAGTCGTAGCCGCCCTTCTCCGCGGCGGAGGAGTCCCAGTCGATGTGGAAGTCCTTGCCGGCGGCGGGGTGCCCGGCGAAGTCGGTGATCTCGATGCTCTCGCCGGTGATCAGCACGATCTGGTCCTGGCCGAGCTCGACGGCCTCGCGGGTGTGCTCGATGAACGCGGCCACGTCGCTGGCGAGGTAGTTCTCGCCGTCGCCCCGGCCGACCACCAGCGGCGAGTTGCGCCGGGCGCCGACCACCGCGCCGGGGATGCCGGCGTCGACGGCGAGCAGGGTGAAGGCCCCTTCCAGCCGCTGGCAGACCACCCGCATCGCGGAGGCGAGCAGCTGCGGGCTGTCGACCTCGCCGGCGGAGCGCAGGTCGGCCAGCGCGGCGGAGAGGAGGTGGGCGGCGCACTCGGTGTCGGTGTCGCTGCTGAACTGGACGCCGTTCTCCTCCAGCTCCGCCCGGAGCTTCGCGAAGTTCTCGATGATGCCGTTGTGGATCACGGCGACCCGGCCGTCGGGGGCCAGGTGCGGGTGGGCGTTGCGGTCGGTCGGGCCGCCGTGGGTGGCCCAGCGGGTGTGCCCGATGCCGGTGGTGCCGTCGCCGATGCCGATCGGGCTGGCGGCGCAGTCCTCGGGGTTGCTGGCGGCGCGCTCGGAGAGGACCTTCTCCAGGTTGGCGAGCTTGCCGGCCTTCTTCTCGGTGAGCAGTTCGTCGTCGCAGACGATCGCCACGCCGGCCGAGTCGTAGCCGCGGTACTCCAGCCGCCGGAGTCCGTCGAGCACGATGCCGAGCGCCGGGCGCGAGCCGGCGTAACCCACGATTCCACACATGGCCAGCAGCCTAACCCAGTTCCGCTCATCTCGCGTGCGCAGAAGCCGGGTAAACAAGCACTGAATTTGAGCGATCGGCTTGCGAGGAGCGTCCCGAGGACGATCGGCGCGATCGGGACGGGGCGGGCCGGCGGGGGCGGGGTTGCGGGGGCGGACACCCGTGCGACACGCTCTCGACCGATCCGGCACGTCCCTGGGACGGCCCGCTCGTCCCATCCCTCCCGCCTCCCGGAGCTGCCATGTCCGACGCGTCCACCGGCCCGGAGCCGTCCCCGGCGGCTCCACCGCCGGACCCGACCGCCCCGCCGACCAGCTCGCCGTACGCCTGGATGCCCCCGGACCCGCTGGCCGCGCCGGATCCACTGGCGGGCGGCGCGCCCTGGGCCGCGCCCGTGCCGTGGATGCCCCCCCCGCCGACCGGCCCGACGGCCGCGCCGGCCCCCGCCGCCACGGGCACACCCGCCGGACCGACCCTCGACCCGCCGCCCCCGCTCGACCCGGGCACGCCGTGGGCACCGTCGACCAACCCCACCCCCGGCACGCCGTGGACGGCGCCGTCTCCCGACCCGGCCACCCCCGGCACGCCGTGGACCCCGCCGTCGACGGGTCCGGCCAGCCCGGCCCCCGGGACGCCGTGGACGGCGCCCTCGACCGACCCGGCCCGGCCCGCTTCCGGGACGCCGTGGACACCGCCGTCGGCCGGTCCCGGGACACCGGCCCCGGCGGGGCCGTCGTCGCCCGCGGCGCGCCCGGTCCGGCCGGCCCGGCCCCAGGACTGGATCGGCGTCGGGGCGCCGCCAGCGCCGGGCCACCCGGGCTTGCCGCTACCGGGCGGCCCGGTGGCGGGACGACCGGGCTGGCCGCCACCGGGCTACCCGCCGCCGTACGCCTCGGGGCCCCCGGCGGGGGGCTCCGGCTCTTCCGGACGGGTGGTGGGCGTGGTGGTCGGCGTCGTCGTGGCGCTCACCCTCGCCGTCTGCGGCTGCCTCGGCGTGGGCGGCGTGCTGCTGGGCCGGTACGCCGATCCGGTCGCCGAGGAGCCCTACCCCGACCCGTACGACTACGAGGAGGAGGACGTCCCCGAGGCGACCTGGACCCCGCCCCCGCCCGTCCAACCCGCCCAGCCGGCCGTCACCCCGTCCACCGGCGCGGGCCGGTTCGGCGTGCGGTACGAGGTCACCGGGGCGACCCGGGCCGACATCCAGTACTACGACGCCAACGGCGACTTCATCCACCTGGAGGCGGTCCCGCTGCCCTGGCGCAGGTCGATCCGCACCGACGACCCGAACCGGGTGATCGTGATCGCGACGGCGGAGGACGACGGCCGGCGGGTGCGCTGTTCCACCACGGTGGCGGGTCGGCCGCCGGTGGTCGAGACGGCGGAGGGCTCGGGCTGGCGGGTCACCTGTGCGGGCTCGTGACCGGCGTGCTCGGACCGTAGGCTGGCGCAGGTGACGACGCCCACCGATGTCGACCCGCTCGTGGCCCGGATGCGTCCGTTCGGGACGACGATCTTCGCCGAGATGTCCGCGCTCGCCGTCCGCACCGGCGCGGTCAACCTGGGCCAGGGCTTCCCGGACAGCGACGGCCCGCCGGAGATGCTCGCCGCCGCGGCCGAGGCGCTGCGCACCGGGCAGAACCAGTACCCGCCCGGCCCGGGCATCCCGGCGCTGCGCGCGGCCGTCGCCGACCACCAGCGCCGCTTCCACGGCCTGACGTACGACCCGGACGGCGAGATCGTGGTCACCGCCGGCGCCACCGAGGCGGTCGCCGCCGCCATCCTCGCGCTCTGCGAGCCGGGCGACGAGGTGATCTGCTTCGAGCCGTACTACGACTCGTACGCCGCCTCGATCGCACTGGCCGGCGCGGTGCGGCGGCCGGTGACGCTGCGCCCGGGCGGCGACGGCCGGTACGCCTTCGACCCGGCGGCGCTGCGCGCCGCGTTCGGTCCCCGGACCCGGCTGGTGCTGCTCAACTCCCCGCACAACCCGACCGGCAAGGTCTTCACCCCGGAGGAGTTGGCGCTGGTCGCCGAGCTCTGCCGGGAGCACGAGGCGTACGCGGTCACCGACGAGGTGTACGAGCATCTGGTCTTCACCGACGCCGCCGCGCCGCACGTGCCGCTGGCCACCCTGCCGGGGATGCGGGAGCGGACCCTGCGCATCTCCTCGGCCGGCAAGACCTTCTCCTGCACGGGTTGGAAGGTGGGCTGGGTGAGCGGGCCGGCGGCGCTGGTCTCGGCGGTGCTGCGGGTCAAGCAGTTCCTCACCTTCGTCAACGCGGCGCCGCTGCAACCGGCGGTCGCCGTCGCGCTGGCCCTGCCCGACGCCTACTTCACCGGTTTCCGGGACGACCTGCAACGACGCCGGGACCAGCTGGTGGCCGGTCTCACCGACGCCGGCTTCGAGGTCCTGACCCCGGAGGGGACGTACTTCGTCACCGCCGACGTGACCGCGCTGGGCGGTCGGGACGGGGTGGAGTTCTGCCGGTCGCTGCCGGAGCGGTGCGGGGTGGTCGCGGTGCCCACCCAGGTCTTCTACGACGACCCGGAGGCCGGCCGTCGGCTGATCCGCTTCGCGTTCTGCAAGCGCCCCGACGTGCTCACCGAGGCGGTCACCCGGCTGCGCGGCCTCGCGGGCGCCCGATGAGCGACCCGTCCACCGCACGGCTGCGCCGGCTGAGCGCGCTGCGCGGCTGCGACCGGGCGCTGGCCGGGAAGCGGCCGGTGACGGTCGCCGAGCAGCTCGCCGTCCTGCGGGCCACCGCCGAGCCGGACGCCCTGCCGGACCTCTACGGCGAGGGCGGCGCGGTGCGGGCGGTGGAGCGTCGGGTCGCCGAACTGCTCGGCGCCGGGGCGGTGGCCTTCTTCCCCACCGGCACGATGGCCCAGCAGGTCGCCATGCGCTACGGCGCGGAGGTGACCGGCCGGGACGCGGTGGGCCTGCACCCGCTCAGCCACCCGCTGGTGCACGAGGGGGACGCGTACGCGGTGCTCGGCGGCCTGCGTGCGGTGCTCACCACCCGGGCGGCGCGCAACCCGGACGCCGGGGAGGTGGCGGCGCTCGCCGAGCCGATCGGCACGCTGCTGCTGGAGCTGCCGTTGCGCGACGCCGGTTTCGTGCTGCCGGACTGGGACGAGCTGGTCGCCACGGTGGCGGCGGCCCGGGAACGGGGTGCCCGGGTGCACCTGGACGGCGCCCGGCTGTGGGAGTCCACCCCGCACCTGGGGCGGTCGCCGGTCGAGGTCGCGGCGCTGGCGGACAGCGTCTACGTCTCGTTCTACAAGTCCCTCGGCGGCATCTCCGGCGCGGCGCTGGCCGGCGACGACGAGTTGATCCGCTACGCCCGCGTCTGGCGGCACCGGTACGGCGGGCAGCTGTTCCAGCAGTGGCCGGCCGCGCTGGCCGCGCTCGCCGGGCTGGAGCACGAGCTGCCCCGGCTGCCGGGATACGTGACGCACGCGCGTACCGTCGCCGCGGCCCTGGCGGAGCTGCCCGGCGCCCGGGTGTTCCCCACGCCTCCGCACACCCACCAGTTCCGGTTCTGGCTGCCGTACCCGGCCGAGCTGCTGGACGAGGTCAACCTCGCCCTGGCCGAGGAGGAGAAGACCTGGTTCGTCGGCGGCTGGCGGGACACCGAGGTACCGGGCCTGGCGATGGCGGAGGTGACGGTCGCCGGCCCGGCCCTGGAGTTCGACGCCGGTCAGGTGGTCGAGCTGGGTGAGCGTTTCCTGCGCCGGGTGTCGACGACGACCTGACCGTCGACACCCGGCCGCACCGGATGGTGCCGGCGCGCGGAGGTCAGGTGGCCGGGCTGGCGGTGCGGACCTGCTCGGCGATCCGCTCGGCCACCGACCGGGCGGTCGACTCGGTCGCGGCCTCCACCATGACCCGCACCAGCGGCTCGGTGCCGGACGGGCGCAGCAGCACCCGGCCGGTCTCGCCCAGCTCGGCCTCGGCCCGCTCGACCTCGGCCCGCACGGCGGGCGCGGCCGCGCCGGCGGTACGGTCACCGACCGGCACGTTGATCAGCACCTGCGGCAGCTTGGCCACGACGGCGCCCAGCTCGGCCAGGGACCTGCCGGTGGCCGCCATCCGCGACATCAGGTGCAGGCCGGTGAGCACCCCGTCGCCGGTGGTGGCGTACGCCGGCATCACGATGTGGCCGCTCTGCTCGCCACCCAGGGCGAGGCCGCCCGCGCGCAGCTCCTCCAGGACGTACCGGTCGCCGACCTTGGTCTCGACCAGCCGGATGCCCTCGGCGGACATCGCCAGGCGCAGGCCGAGGTTGCTCATCACGGTCGCGACCAGGGTGTCCTGGGTGAGCGTGCCGGCCTCCCGCATGGCCAGGGCGAGGATCGCCATCAGCTGGTCGCCGTCGATCTCCTCGCCGTCGGCGGTCACCGCGACGCAGCGGTCGGCGTCGCCGTCGTGGGCGATGCCCAGGTGGGCGCCGTGCTCGACCACCGCGGCGCGCAGCGCGTCGGTGTGGTTGGAGCCACAGTCGTCGTTGATGTTGAGGCCGTCGGGCTCGGCGTTGATCGCGATGACCTCGGCGCCCGCCTCGCGGTACGCCACCGGCGCCACCTCGGCGGCCGCGCCGTTGGCGCAGTCCACCACGACCTTGATCCCGTCGAGGCGGTGCGACAGCGTGCTGGTCAGGTGCTGCACGTAGTGGTCGGCGCCGTCGAGCAGGTCGTGCACCCGGCCGACGCCCGCGCCGACCGGCCGCTCCCAGGCGGTGGTGGCGTTCGCCTCGACGGCGGCCTCGATCCGCATCTCGATCTCGTCCGGCAGCTTGTGCCCGCCGGCGGCGAAGAGCTTGATGCCGTTGTCCGGCATCGGGTTGTGTGACGCGGAGAGCATCACACCCAGGTCGGCCTTGGCCTCGGCGGTGAGGAACGCCACCGCCGGGGTGGGCAGCACGCCTACCCGGACCACGTTGGCGCCGGCGCTGGTGAGCCCGGCCACCACCGCGGCCTCCAGCATCTCGCCGCTGGCCCGGGTGTCCCGCCCGACCACCGCCAGCGGGGGATGGCTCCGGTCCGACTCGGCCAACGTGTGGGCGGCGGCCACCGCCACCGCGAGCGCCAACTCGGGGGTGAGATCCAGGTTCGCTCGCCCGCGTACGCCGTCCGTGCCGAACAACCGCCCCATACCCGCCAACCTCCGGTGAAACTGCCGCTGAGATGACAATGCCGATGTAACGGCGAAAGCGGAACGGCCGGGCCCACCTCCCGCGAAGGGAGGCGGACCCGGCCGTTCCGTCAGAAGTACAACGTGCCGCTGATGATCAGCGCTTCGAGTACTGAGGAGCCTTACGGGCCTTCTTGAGGCCGTACTTCTTGCTCTCCTTGACCCGGGCGTCACGGGTCAGGAAGCCGGCCTTCTTCAGGGCCGGGCGGTCGTCCGGCTCGTTGACGATCAGCGCCCGGGCGATGGCCAGCCGCAGCGCACCGGCCTGGCCGGTGGTGCCGCCGCCACGCAGGTTGGCGATGACGTCGAACGACTCGGGCTTCTCGGCGGTGACCAGCGGGTCCTTGATGAGCTGCTGGTGCACCTTGCTCGGGAAGTAGGCCTCGAGGTCACGGCCGTTGCAGGTGATCTTGCCACTGCCCGGGACGATGCGGACCCGGACGATGGCCTCCTTGCGCCGACCCACGGTCTGGATCGGGCGGTCACCACGCGGCGCGCGGGCGACGGGCGCCGGCGCCTCGGTGGCCTCGGGGGCAACCTCGGTCTCGGTGATGTCGGTCATGCTGCTTCCTTCGCCCGCGCTCACTGCGCGATCTGCTTGATCTCGAACGGCACCGGCTGCTGCGCGCCGTGCGGGTGCTCGGCACCGGCGTAGACCTTCAGCTTCTTGATCAGCTGACGGCCGAGCTTGTTGTGCGGGAGCATGCCCTTGACGGCCAGCTCGATGGCCCGCTCGGGGCGCTTGGTCAGCAGCTCGTCGTAGCCGACCTGCTTGAGGCCACCCGGGTAACCGGAGTGGCGGTAGGCAACCTTGGTCTGACGCTTGTTGCCGGTCAACGCGACCTTGCCCGCGTTCACGATGACGACGAAGTCGCCCGTGTCGACGTGCGGCGCGAAAGTCGGCTTGTGCTTGCCGCGCAGCAGCGTGGCGGCGTGGGTGGCCAGGCGGCCCAGCACGACATCAGAGGCGTCGATAACGTGCCACTGACGCTCGATCTCACCCGGCTTCGGGCTGTACGTACGCACAGGTCTACCTTGTCTCGTCGTCGGTCTGGGGTCGCGCGCCGAGGTGACCAGGCGCGCACGAACGACCAAGCGTACCTGATGCGGCACGCCTCTGGATGTCGTACAACAGCAGGCAACGATACCCGCCGCCCCGTCGGCAGGTCAAAACGGGGGGTCACCCAGCGTGGCTTGCGTTGTGTCGATGGTACAGGTCACACCCCGGCCAGCCGACGCGGGCCCGGTCGCAGGTACACCGCCCAGGTCAGACCGAAGCAGAGCGCGTACCAGCCGATGAAGGCCAGGTAGGCCGCCTCGGCGTTGCCGGAGGTCAGGAAGGACTGCCGGAAGGCCACGTTGACCAGCACGCCACCGGAGGCCCCGACCGCGCCGGCGATGCCGATCAGCGCCCCGGAGAGCCGTCGGGCCCGCCGGGCGGCCGCCTCCGGGTCACCGGTCAGCTCCGCCTCGCCGGCCGCCCGGGCCCGGAAGATCGCCGGGATCATCTTGTACGTGGACCCGTTGCCCACCCCGGAGAAGACGAAGAGCGACAGGAAGCCGGTCAGGTAGAGCGGGAAGGAGCGCTCGCGGGCGGCGTACAGCACCAGTCCGGCGCCGGCCGCCATCGCGACGAAGTTCCAGAAGGTGACCCGGGCGCCGCCGAGGCGGTCGGCGAGCTGCCCACCCACCGGCCGGATGAGCGAGCCGATCAGCGGGCCGAGGAAGGTCAGCCAGGCGGCGTCGATCGGGGTGGGGAAGCGCTCGGCGAACTGGAGCTGGAGCACCTGCCCGAAGGCGAAGCCGAACCCGATGAACGAGCCGAAGGTGCCGATGTAGAGCAGCGACATCACCCAGGTGTGCGGCTCCCGGGCGGCCTCCCGCAGCGCGCCCGGCTCGTTGCGGGCGTTCGGCAGGTTGTCCAGCCAGCGGGCCGAGGCCAGCGCGGCCAGCACGATCAGCGGCAGGTAGACCGCGGGCACCAGCCGGGGGTACGCCGCTCCGGCGGTGGCCAGCACCGCCAGCCCGACCAGCTGCACCGCCGGCACGCCCAGGTTGCCGCCGCCGGCGTTGAGCCCGAGCGCCCGCCCCTTGAGCCGGTCCGGGAAGAAGAGGTTGATGTTGGCCATGGAGGAGGCGAAGTTGCCGCCGCCGACGCCGGTGAGGCAGGCCAGCACCATCAGGGTGGGGTACGACACCCCCGGTTCCAGCAGGATCGTCATCGGCACCGCCGGCAGCAGCAGCATCAGGGCGCTGACGATGGTCCAGTTCCGCCCGCCGAAGCGCGCCACGGCCAGCGTGTAGGGCAGCCGCAGCACCGCCCCCAGCGCGGCCGGCACGGCGGTGAGCAGGAACTTCCCGGCCGGGTCGATGCCGTAGGCGGGGCCGAGGAAGAGGACCGTGACCGACCACAGGCTCCACACGGAGAACCCGACGTGCTCGGCGAAGATCGACACCCAGAGGTTGCGGCAGGCGATCCGGGCTCCGGTCGTACGCCAGAACGTGGGGTCCTCGGGGCGCCACTGCTCGATACGGTGCGGACGCCCGGCGGCGGGCGGGTCGGCGGTGACGGCGGTCGTGGGGGCGAGCGTGCTCACGGCGGCTCCTCCTCGTCGGTGTGCCGAGGAGGTTAGGAACGCCGGATTACCCGGCCGTGCCCGTGACGGGTCGTTCCGGAAACGGGAATCGCACGACGGCCGGCGGGCGGTGGTGAGGGTCAGAGCTGCTGGAGGATGCGCAGCGCCCGGTCGACCCGCTGCATGGTCTCGGCGTCGGTGACGTCGACGCACTCGGTGAACCACTTCTTCATCGGCGAGGAGAGCCGGTCGGGCATCACCACCCAGCGGCCCATCGGGACGGCCAGCGGGGAGTCGCGCAGCAACGACTCGTCGACCACCTCGACGACGATCACGATCGGCACGTCGGTGGAGTTGTAGACGTCGGAGCTGACCACCAGCCCGAGCCGTTCACGAGCGCCCTCGATGCGCCAGATCTCCCCCCTACGCAGCACGCGGCCGACCGCCGAAGAGGACATCGTCGACCATGCCGACCTCGCGGGCGTCGGCGATCGCGGCGGACTCCAGGTCCAGCCCGGCCCGGGCGACCGCCGCGGCGTGCGCGGTGAAGACCTCGCGGAGCGCCTTCTCCCGGGCCGCCTGGTCCATCCACGCGGAGAGGGAGAGCCCCTCGCGCTTGGCGAACCGGCGTGCCTCCTCGATCGTCTCGTCGGAGAACGACAGGGTCACCTTGGCAGTCATGCCGGGAAGACTACCCAAAGGTATGACCGCCAGTCATCCCGCTTCGCGCCGGTCGGTCAACGGCCCAAAACGCCTCGTCCGGAGCGGGCCGGCCGGCGGGCTCAGGCTCGCCGGCCGCCGAGGACGGCGAAGCGCCACGACTTGAAGAAGCAGTCGACGTCGACCAGCCCGGCCTCGGCGAGCCACCGGCACTGGTCGGCCACCGGCGCCGGCCGGTCGTGCCGCATCCGCTCCCGGGCGGCGGCCAGCTCGGCGTCCTCGGAACCGAGGGCGGTGGCCCGGGCCACCCAGACCTCGTCGTACCGGCGGTCGAGGGCGGGGGTGGGGCCGGCCACCTGCTCGGCGTTGACGAACACCCCGCCGGGCACCAGCGTGTCGGCGGCCCGCCGGTAGAGCGCCCGCTTGCCCGCGTCGTCGAGATGGTGGATGGCGAGCGCGGAGACCACCGCGTCGTACCGGCCCTCGGGCAGCGGGTCGGTCAGGTCGGCCAGCACCGTGCGGTGCGCCACGCCCCTGGCGGTCAACCGGTCGGCGGCCGCCGCGAGCATCCGCGGCGCGGCGTCCACCAGGGTCACCCGCACTCCCGGCACCGCCGCCGTCAGCAGCAGCGAGAGCAGCCCGGTGCCCGCGCCCAGGTCCAGCACCCACGGGGTACGCCCTGACTCCAGTGCCGCCCGCAGCGGTGGCGCGGCCACCTCGACCGCCGTGCCGTAGAAGTCGTCGAAGCAGGGCACGAGGCGCCGCCGCGCCTCGTCGTAGGTGCCCGCCACCGCGTCGAACGCCGCCGCCACATCCATCGGGGCCTCCCAGAATATGAGAAAACTGTCTCATATTGTAGGCCCCGCGGACCGGCCCCGCGCCCCCGTGAGGTGTGAGCCGCTCTTGACAGGACCGAAACAGCGGGGACCCGGAGCGGAAACCGCCCGGCGGCACGCTTCCCAGGCATGACAGAACGTGCCCGCTCCGCGACGCAGCCGGGGGTCGCACCCCGGGATGCGGAGACGCACTGCCCGTACTGCGCGTTGCAGTGCGGGATGGTCCTGCGGGACACCGGTGAGCGGGTCGAGGTGCTCCCCCGGCAGTTCCCCACCAACCGGGGCGGGCTCTGCCAGAAGGGCTGGACCGCCGCCGAGCTGCTGGACCATCCCGAACGGCTGACCACCCCGCTGCTGCGCGAGCCCGGTGGCGAGCTGCGCCCGGCCGGCTGGGACGAGGCGATGGCGCGGGTCGCCACCGGCATCCGGACCGTCCAGGCGGGACACGGACGGGACGCCGTCGCCGTCTTCGGCGGCGGCGGGCTCACCAACGAGAAGGCGTACGCCCTGGGCAAGTTCGCCCGGGTCGCGCTCCGGACCCGGCACATCGACTACAACGGCCGGTGGTGCATGTCCTCGGCCGCCGCGGCCGGCATCCGGGCCTTCGGCGTCGACCGGGGCCTGCCGTTCCCGCTGGCCGACCTCGGCCGGGCGCGGACCCTCCTGCTGGTCGGGGCCAACCCGGCGGAGACCATGCCGCCGCTGATGCGCCACCTGGCCGACCAGCGGCAGCGCGGTGGACGGCTGATCGTGATCGACCCCCGGGTGACCGCCACCGCCCGCCAGGCCGACCTGCACCTGCAACCGCTGCCCGGCACCGACCTCGCGGTGGCCAACGCGCTGCTGCACATCGCGCTCACCGAAGGGCTGGTCGACCGGGCCTACGTCGCCGCCCGTACCGAGGGCTTCGAGGAGGTGCGTCGCACGGTGGCCGGGTACTGGCCGGCCGAGGTCGAGCGGCTCTCCGGAGTCCCGGTCGCCGACCTGGAGGCGACCGCCCGGGCGCTGGGCACCGCCGACAGCGCGATCATCCTGACCGCTCGGGGCGCGGAACAGCACGCCAAGGGCGTCGACACCGTCAGCGCCTTCGTCAACCTGGCGCTCGCCCTCGGCCTGCCCGGCCGCCCCGGCTCCGGGTACGGCTGCCTCACCGGTCAGGGCAACGGACAGGGCGGCCGGGAGCACGGGCAGAAGGCCGACCAGCTGCCCGGCTACCGGAGGATCGACGACCCGGCGGCCCGCGCCCACGTGGCCGGGGTCTGGGGCGTCGACCCCGACGAGCTGCCCGGCCCCGGCGTGCCGGCGTACCGGTTGCTGGACTCGCTCGGCACCCCCGACGGACCACGGGCCCTGCTGGTCTTCGGCTCCAATCCGGTGGTCTCGGCCCCCCGCGCCGCCCGGATCACCGACCGGCTGCGCGGGCTGGACCTGCTGGTGGTCGCCGACTTCCTGCTCTCCGAGACGGCCGCGCTGGCCGACGTGGTGCTGCCGGTCGCCCAGTGGGCGGAGGAGGACGGCACGATGACCAACCTGGAGGGCCGGGTGCTGCGCCGCCGCGCGCTGCGCCCGCCGCCCCCCGGGGTCCGCACCGACCTGGCCGTCCTCGCCGACCTCGCCGCCCGCCTGGAAGCGGGGGCCCAAGGCACTCCCCTCGCGCAGGGCAAGGGCCCCCGGCCATCACCCCGCCCGGCCGGGGAGCCGGCGGCGGGCGGCGGGGCGGCAGCCGGCCACGGGCCGGCAGCGGAGCCGTTCCCGACCGACCCACGGGTGGTCTTCGCCGAGCTGCGCCGGGCCTCGGCCGGTGGCCCGGCCGACTACGCCGGGGTGAGCTGGGAGCGGATCGAGCGGGACGAGGGCGTCTTCTGGCCCTGCCCGGACCCGGACGGGCCGGACACACCTCGGCTCTTCGCCGACACCTTCCCCACCCCGGACGGCCGGGCCCGGTTCCACCCGGTGACCCACCGGCCCGCCGCCGAGGAGGTCTGCGCGGAGTACCCGCTGCACTTCACCACCGGGCGGGTGCTGGCGCAGTACCAGTCCGGCACCCAGACCCGGCGGGTCGACGCGCTGCGCCGGGCCGCCCCGGGCGCCTTCGTCGAGCTGCACCCCGACCTGGCCGACCGGCTCGGGGTGGCCGACGGCGACGAGGTGCGGGTCACCTCCCGCCGCGGCGAGCTGCGCGCGCCGGCCCGGCTCAGCACCGGGATCCGGTCGGACACCGTCTTCGCGCCGTTCCACTGGGCCGGCGCGGCCCGGGCGAACTCGGTCACCAACGACGCGGTCGACCCGATCTCCGGGATGCCCGAATTCAAGATCTGTGCCGTCCGGGTGGAGAAGGCATGAGCGGAAACGTGGTCATCGTCGGGTACGGCATGGCCGGCTCCCGGCTCGCCGCGGAGCTGCACGCCCGCGACGGCGACCGGAAGGTCACCGTGCTCGGGGCGGAACCGCACCGGGCGTACAACCGGATCATGCTCTCCACCCTGCTCGCGGGGAAGATCGGCGAGCCGGACGTGGAGCTGGCCGAGGTCGCCGGGCAGGGCACCGACGTGCGGACCGGGATCGCCGCCGTCGCGGTCGACCGGGCGGCACGCGAGGTCCGCACCGACGACGGCGACCGGATCTCCTACGACCACCTGGTGCTCGCCACCGGCAGCCGGGCCGTGGTGCCGCCGCTGCCCGGCCTGGACCCGGCCGACCTGCCGGAGCGGGTGGTCCCCTTCCGCACCCTGGCGGACTGCCGGCGGATCCTCGCCGCGGCCGAGGGCGCGCGCAGCGCGCTGGTGCTCGGCGGCGGACTGCTCGGGCTGGAGGCGGCCCGCGGGCTCGCCGCCCGGGGGCTCGACGTCGGCGTGGTGCACCCCCTGCCGTACCTGATGGAACGCCAGCTCGACCCGGCCGGCGCCGCCGTCCTGGCCGGCACCCTCGCTGGCCTCGGGGTGACCACCCACCTGGCGGTCGCGGCCACCGGGGTGACCGCGACCGGCAACCAGATCCGCCTCGACCTGGCCGACGGCCGCTCGCTCACCGCCGACCTCCTGGTGATCTCCTGCGGGGTACGCCCCGAGACCGCCCTGGCCGCCGCCGCCGGACTGGCGGTGCAGCGGGGGGTGGTGGTCGACGACCGGCTGCGCACCAGCGACCCGCACATCTCGGCGATCGGCGACTGCGCCCAGCACGACGGCGCGGTGAGCGGGCTCGTCGCCCCGGCCTGGGCACAGGCCCGGGTGGTGGCGCAGCTGGTCACCGGGGAGGACCCGGCGGCCCGGTACCGGCCCCGGCCGGTGGTGACCCGACTCAAGGCGGCCGGCGTCGACCTGGCCGCGATGGGCGACCCGACCGGTGGGCCCGGCGAGGAGCTGACCTTCACCGACCCGGCTCGGGGCACGTACGCCCGGCTGCGCATCCACGACGAACGGCTGACCGCCGCGATCCTGCTCGGCGACAACCCGTCGGTCGGCACGGTGGTGCAGCTCTTCGACCGGGGCGGACCGGTCCCGGCGGACCGCCGGGCGCTGCTGCTCGGCCGCTCCCTCGGCGCGACCGCGGCGGCCCCCGCCCAGTCCCCGGCGCTGATGCCGGACGCGGCGACCGTCTGCCAGTGCAACGACGTCAGCAAGGGCGCGCTGGTGGGCTGCTGGCGCGCCGGGGCCCGGACGGTCGACGACGTGGTCGCCTCGACCCGGGCCGGCACCGGCTGCGGCGGCTGCCGGGAGGCGGTCGCCGGCATCGTCGGCTGGCTGTCCGAAGTGGATTCCGTGGAGGTGACCGGATGACCGAACAGACACCCCGAGGAGGTGGCGCGATGACCGGCGGACGAGTGGTCGTCGTCGGCAACGGCATGGTCGGGCAGCGGTTCGTCGAGGCGCTGCGCGCCCGGGACGACCAGCGCCGCTGGCGGGTCACGGTGCTCGCCGAGGAGCGCCGGCCGGCGTACGACCGGGTGCGGCTCTCGGCGTTCTTCGACGGGGTCGGCGCCGACGAGTTGAACCTGCACACCCCCGACGACGGGGTGGAGCTGCGCCTGGGCGAGCCGGCCACCGGCATCGACCGGGCGCGGCGGGTGGTCACCACGGCCACCGGCGAGCACCGGTACGACGTGCTGGTGCTGGCGACCGGGTCTTACCCCTTCGTGCCGCCGGTGGAGGGAGCGGACCTGCCCGGGGTCTTCGTCTACCGGACCCTGGACGACCTGGAGGCGATCCGGGAGCACGCCCGGGGCCGGCGGGTCGGGGCGGTGATCGGCGGCGGCCTGCTCGGCCTGGAGGCGGCGAACGCGCTGCGGCTGCTCGGCCTGGGCACCCACGTGGTGGAGTTCGCGCCCCGGCTGATGCCGGTGCAGGTCGACGAGGCCGGCGGCGCGATGCTCCGCCGCTGGGTCGAGGAGCTGGGCGTCACCACCCACCTCGGGGTGGCGACCACGGCGCTGCGCCCCGGCCCGGACGGCGTGGTCGCCGCGCTGGAGCTCTCCGACGGCGGCACGGTCCACGCCGAGCTGGTCGTGGTGGCCGCCGGCATCCGCCCCCGCGACGAGCTGGCCCGGGCCGCCGGCCTGCCGCTCGGCCCGCGCGGCGGGGTGCTGGTCGACACCGCCTGCCGCACCGGGGACGGGCGGATCTGGGCGGTGGGCGAGTGCGCGGCGGTCGAGGGCACCTGCCACGGCCTGGTCGCCCCCGGGTATGCGATGGCGGAGGTGGTGGCCGACCGGCTGCTGGGCGGCTCGGCGACCTTCCCCGGGGCGGACACCGCGACGAAGCTGAAGCTGCTCGGGGTGGACGTCGCCTCGTTCGGTGACGCGCACGGCACCACCCCCGGCTGCCTGGACGTCACCTTCACCGACCCGGCCACCCGGTCGTACGCGAAGCTGGTCCTCTCCGACGACGCGCGGACGCTGCTCGGCGGGGTGCTGGTCGGGGACGCGAGCGCCTACCCGACGCTGCGGGCCAGCGTCGGCGGGCCGCTGCCCGCTCCCCCGCTGGCGCTGCTGGCGCCGGCCGGGGAGAGCGGCGGCGGGGTGGCCGCGCTGCCGGGCGCGGCGCAGGTCTGCTCCTGCAACGCGGTGACCCGGGACGACATCGACGCGGCGATCGCCGGTGGCGCCACGGACGTGCCGGCGCTGAAGGCGTGCACCCGGGCCGGGACGAGCTGCGGCTCCTGCGTGCCGATGTTGAAGCAGCTGCTCGACGCGGCCGGGGTGAAGCAGTCCGGCGCGCTCTGCGAGCACTTCGACGTGGGTCGGCAGGAGCTGTTCGACATCGTCCGGGTGCGGGGCGTCCGCACCTTCTCCCAGCTCGTCGCCGAGCACGGGCGGGGGCGGGGCTGCGACATCTGCAAGCCGGTGGTGGCCTCGATCCTCGCCTCGCTCGGCACCGGGCACGTGCTCGACGGCGAGCAGGCGTCGCTGCAGGACACCAACGACCACTTCCTGGCCAACCTGCAACGCGACGGCAGCTACTCGGTGGTGCCCCGGATCCCCGGCGGGGAGATCACCCCGGAGAAGCTCATCGTGATCGGTGAGGTGGCACGGGACTTCCGGCTCTACACCAAGATCACCGGCGGGCAGCGGATCGACCTGTTCGGGGCGCGGGTCGAGCAGTTGCCGCAGATCTGGCGCCGGTTGGTCGACGCCGGTTTCGAGTCCGGCCACGCGTACGGCAAGGCGCTGCGCACGGTGAAGTCCTGCGTCGGTGAGACCTGGTGCCGCTACGGCGTACAGGACTCGGTCGGGCTCGCCGTCGCCCTGGAGCTGCGCTACCGGGGCCTGCGCGCCCCCCACAAGATCAAGTCGGCGGTCTCCGGCTGCGCCCGGGAGTGCGCGGAGGCCCGCAGCAAGGACTTCGGCATCATCGCCACCGACACCGGCTGGAACCTCTACCTCGGCGGCAACGGCGGCTTCCGGCCCCGGCACGCCGACCTCTTCGCCACCGATCTGTCCACCGAAGCACTGATCACGCTGATCGACAGGTTCCTTATGTACTACATCCGCACCGCCGACCGCTTGCAACGCACCGCCGCCTGGATCGAGGCGCTCGACGGCGGCCTCGACCACCTGCGCGCGGTCATCGTGGACGACTCGCTCGGGCTCTGCGCCGAGCTCGACGCCGCGATGGCCGGGCACGTCTCGTCCTACTCCGACGAGTGGCGCGACGTGCTCGACGACCCGGAGCGGCTGCGCCGCTTCACCTCCTTCGTCAACGCCCCGGACGTGCCCGACCCGTCGATCACCTTCGCCGTCGAACGCGGCCAGCCGGTGCCCGCCGGCCGGGCCGCTCCCCCACCCCGCCCGAGCGCGCCGGGCGACCCGGCCGACGCGCCGCCCCGCCGCCGGCAACCGGTCACGCTGGGCCTGCCGGAGGTACGGCGATGACCGCGACGATGACGCTGACCTGGACGCCGGTCTGCCCCCTGGACCGGCTGGAGCCCGACCGGGGCGTCGCCGCCCTGGTCGACGGGGTGCAGGTGGCGCTCTTCCGCACCGGCGACGAGCTGTTCGCGGTCGACAACCTCGACCCGGTCGGCGGCGCGTACGTGATGTCCCGGGGCATCGTCGGCAGCCGCGGCGGCGCGCCGACCGTCGCCTCCCCCCTGCACAAGCAGGTCTACGACCTGCGCACCGGGCGCTGCCTGGACCTCGCCGAGGTGACCCTGCGCCGGCACGGGGTCCGCTGCCGGGACGGCGTCGTCGAGGTGCGGCTACGACAGGAGGAGTGATGCGGGACGAACTGGCCGGGTTCACCGTCGGGGTGACCGCCGACCGGCGGCGCGACGAGCTGGCCGCGCTGCTGGAGCGGCGTGGCGCCCGGGTGGTGCTCGCCCCGGCCCTGCGGATCGTGCCGCTGGCCGACGACACCGACCTGCGCGAGGCCACCCGGGCCTGCCTGGACCGGCCGCCGGACATCCTGATGGCGAACACCGGCATCGGGATGCGCGGCTGGCTGGAGGCGGCCGAGGGTTGGGGGCTGGCCGAGCCGCTGCGCTCCGTCCTCGCCCGGTCGTACGTGGTGGCGCGCGGGCCGAAGGCGCGCGGCGCGATCCGGGCGGCCGGCCTGCACGACCAGTGGTCCCCCTCCTCGGAGAGCTGCGAGGAGGTGGTCGACCACCTGTGCCGGCGCGGGGTGGCCGGGCAGGTGATCGCCATGCAGCTGCACGGCGACCGCCAGCCGGAGTGCACCGAGGCGCTGGAGGCGGCCGGGGCGACGGTGATCGAGGTGCCGGTCTACCGGTGGGCCCCGCCGACCGACCCAGCCCCGCTGCACCGGCTCATCGACCTGGTCGCCGGCCGGATGGTCGACGCCGTCACCTTCACCTCGGCGCCCGCGGCGGAGGCGCTGCTGCGGGCGGCCGGGGACCGCACCGAGACGGTGCTGGCGGCGCTGCGCGGGGACGTGCTGGCCAGCTGCGTCGGCGCGGTCACCGCGGAACCGCTGGTGCGGCGCGGGGTACCGGTCAGCGCGCCGGCCCGCGCCCGGCTCGGGGCACTGGTCCGGCAGATCGTCGACGAGCTGCCCCGGCGCGCGGTGACCGTCAAGGCGGCCGGGCACCTGCTGACCCTGCGCGGGCACGCCGCCGTGGTCGACGGTGAGCTGCGCCCACTCGCCCCCGCGCCGATGGCGGTGCTGCGGGCGCTGGCCGCCACCCCCGGCCGGGTGCTGTCCCGCACCGCGCTGCTGCGTACCCTGCCGCGCGGCGCGGACGAGCACGCGGTGGAGATGGCGGTGGCCCGGCTGCGGGTGGGCCTGCAGGCCCCCCGCGTCGTGCAGACCGTCGTCAAGCGCGGCTACCGACTCCGGGTCGAGTAGGACGGCCGGCCCGGCCCCGTCTCCGTGGCGGAGGCGGCGCCGGGCCGTCGACAGGTGCCCGGGGCGTGGGGCCGTCAGCCCACCGGCGCCGGGAAGCCGCGCCCGTGCTCGGCCTGGAGGCGGAGCATGGCGTGCTCGACCACCGTCACCAGCACCTGCTTGACCGACTCCCGCTGCCGGGCGTCGCACATCACCAGCGGCACGTCCGGCGAGATCGCCAACGCCTCCCGGATCTCCTCCACCTCGTAGTGCGGCGCGTCGTCGAACCGGTTCAGCGCCACCACGTACGGCAGGTTGCGGTTCTCGAAGTAGTCCAGCGGCGCGAAGGCGTCGGTGATCCGCCGGGTGTCCACCAGCACCGCCGCACCGACCGCACCCCGGATGATCTCGTCCCACATGAACCAGAAACGGGTCTGGCCCGGTGTGCCGAAGAGGTACAGGATCAGGTCCTGCGCCATGGTGATCCGGCCGAAGTCCATGGCGACCGTGGTGGTCTCCTTGCCCGGCACCTTCGACGGATCGTCGATGCCCACCCCGGCCGCCGTCATCAGCGCCTCGGTGGTCAGCGGTGTGATCTCGGAGATCGCCCCGACCAGGGTCGTCTTGCCCACGCCGAAGCCACCCGCGATCACGATCTTCGCGGAGATGATCTCCCGGCTGCGGTGCGCCCCGGCGGGGTCATAGTTCGCGAAGTCCACTTAGCACCCTTCCCAGCAGGTTCATCCGCTCCTCGTAGCCTTCGGCGGGAGCGGCAGTGTGTAGCGTCAGCAGGCCCTCGGCCACCAGGTCGGCGACCAGCACCCGGGTGACGCCCAGCGGCATCCGGGTGTACGCGGCGATCTCCGCCAGCGACTGTGCCCGGCCCTCGCAGACCGTGGCGATGCGGTACTTGTCGTGCCCGGCGAACCGCGATTCGGCGACCTGGGTGGGAGTCGCCGACAGCACCGCTTCCAGGGCGATGTCCCGGCTGGGCTCGGTCCGGCCCCGGGTGACCGCGTACGGGCGCACCAACGCCCCGCGCGGGTCCCGCCGTGGCTCCATCCGCGATCACCTCCTCCCCACCCGGGGTCACCGGCCCCGGAATTCGTCTCCCCGGCCGGGCGTGGTCACGCCCGGCCCCACCCGTCGTGCGCTACGAGCGCACCGCGTCCCGCGGCAGCGGGACCAGCGCGGCGCCCACCCGCTCGACCAGCAGCGCCATCTCGTAGCCGACCTGGCCCACGTCGCAGCTGCGGGCCGCGAGCACGGCCATCGACGACCCGTCACTGATCGACATCAGGAACAGGTAGCCGCTGTCCATTTCGATCACGGTCTGCAACACCCCGCCGGCGCTGAACATCCGGGCCGCACCCTCGGTCAGGCTCACCACGCCGGACGTGATCGCGGCCAGCTGGTCCGCCCGGTCCCCCGGGAGGTCCCGGGAGGAGGCGAGCAGCAGCCCGTCCGCGGACACCGCCACCACGTGGGCGATGCCCGCCACGCTGTCGGCGAAATTGGTGAGCAGCCAACCCATGTCCTGCATGGCCGCTGGCCTGTTCATCGGCTCGTCTCCTTGGTCGAGGTGCTGTTCTGGTCCGTACCGGCCGACCGACCGCGCTGCACGCCGCGGTGGTAGGCGGAGAGCAGGCCGCGTACTTCGTCGGGAGTGCGACGACTGCGGTCCCGGCCGCCCTTCGGTTCGATGCCGCCGGGTACGAGTTGGGCCTGCGGCACCCGCTTGGGCAGGCCGGATCGGGTGGTGCCGCCGGTGGCGGGCTCGGCGGCCCGGGTGGCCCGGGTCCAGCCCTCGTCCGCCGCGGTCCGCCACGCCTGCGAGTCCGGCGCCGCCGGCTGGGGGGCGGTCGGGGCCGGCGGCTCCGGCGTCGGGGCCACCGGCGGCGCGGGCGGCGCCGACGGTGGGACGTACGAGGGCGGCGGCGTGGCCGGCGCGGGCGTGGCCGGCGTCGTGCCGGCGGTCGCCGCCGCGGCCGGGACCCGGGTCGGCAGCGGCGCCCGGGTGGGCGTCGACGCGGCGGTGCTCTCCGGCTGGCGAGGCGCGGGGGCGGGCGGCTCGTCGAAGTTGGGCCGCTTGAAGATCGCGGTGGCGTCGTCGCCGTGGGAGCGGAACCAGACCGCCTCCATCTCCCGGAAGATCGGCGAGTCGGCCGGCGGGCTCGGCCGGGAGACCACCGGGGCGGCCGGCGGCGAGTACGACGCCACCGGTACGGCCGGGGCCGCGGCGAACGGCGTCGGGGCGGCCGGCGTCGGCGCCGCGGCGAACGGCGCCGGCGGTGCGCTCGGCGCCGCGGCGAACGGCGTCGGGGCGGGTGCGGGGACCATCGGTTCGGCCGCCACGCCGGCGACCGGCCCGGCCGCATGCACCCCGGCGGTGTCGCCGTTCGGGCTGCGCTTCGGCAACGGGGGAAGGGTGGGGTTCGCGGTGGTCGGCGCGTTCACCGAGAAGCCGTACCCGGACTCCGCCGGCCCGGACGAGGTGGGCACGGACGACGCCGGTACCGGGGAGGTCGGGGTGGCCGGCACGCCGGGAACCGCTCCACCGAGGTGCACCGCGCCGGCGGTGTCCCGGGCGTCGACCGGTGACTGCCACGGCGCCGAGGTCGGGGCGGGGGCGGGGGTACGCCACTGGTCGGTCAGGGTGGCCGCGCCGTTGTGCCCAACGGTCAGCGGATCGCCGTGGCCGGCCGGGGTCAGCGGGCCCTGCTCCACCGGCAGGGGTTGGCGCGGCCGGGACGGCACCTGGTCGCGGCCCCGGTTGGCCGGCAGCACCACGGTGGCGTTGGGGAGGGTCACCTGGGCGACCGTGCCCCCCTCGACGTTGCGGCGCAGCTCCACCCGGATGCCGTACCGGGAGGCGAGCCTGCTCACCACGGCCAGACCCATCAGCCGGAAGGCGGCGACGTCGACGCTCGGCGGCGCGGCCAGCCGGCGGTTGAGGGAGTCGAGCTGTTCCTCGGTCAGGCCGAGGCCACGGTCCTCGATCTGGATCAGCACGTAGTCGCGGATCCGCCGGCCGTCGGCGACCACGGTGGTGGTCGGGGGCGAGAACCGGGTGGCGTTGTCGAGCAGTTCGGCGACCAGCCGGACCACGTCGTTGACGGCGTGCGCGGCCACCGAGATGTCGGTGTCGACGGTGCCGAACTCGATCCGGTTGTAGAGCTCCACCTCGGACTGGGCGGCCCGCAGCACGTCCACCAGGAGCGCGTCCTCCCGCCGCGGCACCGCCGAGTCGGCGCCGGCCAGGACGAGCAGGTTCTCGTCGTTGCGGCGCATCCGGGTGGCGAGGTGGTCGAGTTCGAAGAGCTGGGCGAGGCGCTTCGGGTCCTCCTCGCCGCGTTCGATGGCGTCCAGCTCGCCGATCATCCGGTCGACCAGGGTCTGACTGCGCCGGGCCAGGTTGAGGAACATCGCCGAGACGCTGGTCCGCAGCGCCGCCTGCTCGGCGGCGACCCGGACGGCCTCCCGGTGCACCACGTTGAAGGCCAGGGCGACCTGCCCCACCTCGTCGCGGTTCTTCAGCCGGATCGGGTCCCGCACCTGGCGGACGATCTCCTCCACGCCGCCGTCGCCGAGGTTGCCCATGCTCTGCAACCGCTTGACCGCGTCCGGCAGGTCGTGGTTGGCCACCGAGAGGGCGCCCTCGCGCAGCCGGCGCAGCGAGTGGTTGAGGGAGCGGGCCAGCACCACCGCGAGGGTGACGGCGATGACCAGGGTGAGCAGCACCAGCAACGACTCGATGACGGCCTGCCGGACGACGTCGGCGCGGGCCTCCTCGGTCCGGGTGAGCAGGCGGTCCTGGAGCTGGAGCTCGGCCCACCGCATCAGGTCGTTGACGGCCCCGATCGAGGCGGTGGCGTCGGCCGCGCTGACCAGTGGACGCTGCCCCACCGACCGGGTGATGTCGGCGGACACCCGGTCGGCGAGCCCGACCGCGTCGCCGGAGACGGCGCTGTCCACCAGGGCCCGCTGGTCGGGCTCGGCGGTCAGGGTGAACGAGACCAGCGCCTCCTGCTGGCTGGTCAGGGTGGCGACGAACGAGGAGAACTGCTCCTCGTCGAGCCGGCCGGCGCTCAGGGCGGTGTAGGCGACCGCCTCCTCCTCGGCGACCGCCGCCTTGGCCCGGCTGAACGCGGCGACCGCGCGGCGGGCGTCGGCCAGGTCCTCCTGGCCGGCGAGCTGGGCCAGGGTGTCGCCGTACCCGACGAGGTCGGTGAGGATGATCCCGTACCGGAGGGTGGCCTCGGCGACGGGCATCTGCCGGCGGTCGAGGACCTCCTGGCGGGTGCCGTCGAGCGTCTCCAGGTGGTCGTCGATGACCGCGAGCTGGTCGCGGACGGCCGGGGGAACCTCCCCGATCCGGCCCCGCTCGGCCCGGTACTCGTCGATCCGCTGCCCGGTGGCCCGGACCCGCAGGTTGTAGTCGTCGGCCTTCTGCTGCGGGTCGGCCAGGTAGCCGGCCGCGGCCATCCGCTCCTTGTGCAGGTCCTGGGCCAGCGCCGAGACGTCGACGGAGAGCGCGGTCAGCGAGCGGATCCGGGTGGCGTCGTACGCCCCCTCGCCGGTGGAGACGAGTCGGATAGTTGCCAGAGCGATGACCGCGGCGACCGGGACGACCAGAATGAGGGCGAGCTTGGAGCGGATCCGGGCGTCCCGCAGCCGGGGCAGCCGTCGCCCCCGGTCACTCTCGGCGGCCTCACCGAATTCGGGCAGGGTCGTCGGTCCGGTGCTCACGACATCGCCTCCGTCGTTTCTTCCACGCCTGACCCGCCAACCCGTGCGTGGTGCAGCGGACACCGCCACGCGCGGCACGGCCGCGATTTCATCAGACGAGATCCTGTTTGGGAAGCCGCAGTGAGGCAGGAAACGGTCAACCCACGACCTGCACGCGATTTGCCCTCATTGCCGCGTACGCTCTGAACAGGCCATGTCACTCCAGAGTGGTCGCCCGCCTCTGCGGAGTGAGCGTTCGTAAACATCTGATGACCCCACGATGTGGGATCGCGATCCCGAAAACGCCGTGACCTTCCGCGCTTGACCGCAGCGGCCGGCATTGGCAAGGTTTTGCAGGCTTTCGCGCACACCGTACGGCAGACGATCCCGTTTCTCCACTGAGGACGGCTTAGCGGCGGTGACCGGGCAGCGCCCGCGCCGCACCTGGAGGAGAGAGTTGAGCCCCATCCGCTCCGCGACCATCGTGGCGCTCGCATCGGCCGTACTGGCCACCACGCTCACCGGCTGCTCGTTGGGCGCGGGACAGGAGGACACCAGCCCGATCGTCGTCGCGGTCGACCTCGAACTCTCCGGGGCCGCGGCTCCGATCGGCAAGGCGTACCAAAGGGCCCTGAAACTGAAGGTCGAGCAGCTCAACTCCTCCGGCGCGCTGGGCGAACGGAAGATGCGACTGGACATCAAGGACAATCGTTCCGACGCCAGTGAGTCGCTGCGCAACATCGGTGACTTCAGCAGCAATTCCAAGGTCAGCGCGATCATCATGGGCGGCTGCAACGAATGCGCGGTCGGCGCCGCCCGGACCATCAACGAGAAGCGCATTCCGACCATCGCGCTCGCCCCGTCCGGCGCGGTCGCCAACCCGGTCGCCGAGCGGCGGTACGTCTTCAAGCTGGCCCCGAACGCGGCCGACAGCGCCGGAGCGCTCACCTCGGAGCTGCGCCGCCGCAACATCCGCAAGGTGGGGGTGCTGCACAGCGACGACGACTACGGCCGGGAGGGGCTGAGCGCGCTCGACAAGGAGCTGGAGAAGGCCGGCATCAAGCTGCTGCGCAGCGAGTCCGTCCGGGGCACCGACACCGAGGTGAGCCAGCCGGTCCGCCTGCTGACCGCCCGCAAGCCCGACGCGCTGATCGTCTGGACCCCGCCGGAGCAGGCCTCGCTCGCCGCCACCAGCGCGCAGCAGGCCGGCTTCGCCGGGTCGCTCTTCCTCGACGCGGCCGCCGCCGGCGACCTGTTCCTCGGCTCCGCCGCCCGGTCCACCGAGAAGGCCACCCTGATCTTCACCCAGACCATGGTGATCGACGACGTGATCGCCACCACCCCGGCCAAGGCGGCCCGGCGGCAGTGGTTCCAGGACTACACCGCCCGGTTCGGTGGCTACAACGGGTTCTCGTCCTTCGCCGCCGACGCGGTGCAGTTGATCGCCGACGCGGCGCTGCGGGCCCGCCGCGCGGAGGGCACGGTCAACCGGGACGGCATCCGGGACGTGCTGGAGACGTCCCAGCTGGACGGCCTCTCCGGGCCGATCCGGATGACCCCGGACAACCACTCGGGCCTGATGCCCCAGGCGTTGACCACCCTGGTCGCCCGCGGCGGCCGCTGGCGCCTGGCCGGCTGAGCGGCGGTGTGGCCCCGCCGAGCGGCGGGGCCACACCGGTTCACCGGGCCGAGGTGGTCTCCCGGATCCACGGCAGGGCCAGCCGCTCGACCAGGGAGAGCGCCGAATAGAACAGGATGCTCATCACCGCGATCAGCACGATCGCGGCCCACGCGGTCGGGTACTCCCCGATGCCGTTGTACTGCAGGATCTGATAGCCCAGCCCCGGCTTGTCGGAGTAGAACTCGCCGATCACCGCGCCGATCGCGGCCAGCGGCATCGCCACCTTGAGCCCGACGAAGATCTGCGGCAGCGCGGCGGGGAAGCGCACCTTGCGGAACGACTGCCACCAGGAGGCGTTCAGCGACCGGGCCAGCTCGGCCAGGTCAGCCGGGGTGGTGGAGAGCCCGGTCGCGGTGGAGAGCACGATCGGGAAGAAGCAGAGCAGGAAGACCATGGTCAGGATCGGTTTCTCACCGAAGCCGACCGAGACGACCAGCAGCGGCCCCAGGGCGATCTTCGGCACCGCGTTCACCGCCACCAGCAGCGGCGCGAACATCCGCTCGGCGGTCCGGGACGCGGCCAGCGCCATCCCGATCAGGATCCCGGCGGCCGCCGAGAGCACGAAACCGACCAGCGTCATGGTCGCGGTGATGCGCAGGGCCGGCAGCAGCACGTCGGCCGCCGCGGTCAGGGCCCGCCACACCTCCTGGGGAGGCGGCAGGGACGCCGGGTGCACCAGCCCCAGCCCCGAGGTGACCAGCCACCAGACCGTCACCGCGACCAGCAGGCCGAGCAGCGGCAGGCCGACGGTCGCCGGGCCCACCCCCGGCCGCCGCCCGGCCGCGCCGGCCGGCGGGGTGGTCGGGGTCGCCGCCGCGCCCGCGGCATCCGTCCCGGCGGTGGGCTCCGGGCGGGTACGGATCTCCGTCACGATCTCTCCTCTCTCGCCGGCCCGGGGGGCCGGCACGCGACGGGGGTACGACCGCCGGTGGTCCCGGCCGGCCGCACCCCCGTGGCACTCCTCGCGCGTCGATCAGGCCTTCGGCGCGAGGCTGAAGTCGATGATCTGGTCCGGCGTCAGGTTCTGCTTGAGCGCGCCGGCGCCCTGCAGGATGGCGATGCTCTTGGCGACCCGGTCGCTGTCCAGGGTGCCCAGCGCGGTGCCGGAGTTGCTGGACCGGACGTACCCGGCCATCAGCTGGAGCTCGGCGCCGGCCGCCGCGGGAACGGTCGCCGGGACGTTCTTCTTCAGCAGGTCGGCGGCTTCCTGGGGGTTGGCCAGGCTGTACTCCAGGCCCTTGAGCAGCGCGGCGGAGAAGCGCTTGACCATCTCCGGCTTCTCCTTGGCGATCTTGCTGGAGGTGATCAGCACGTTGCCGTAGAGGTCCTGCATCACGTTGCTGTACGGCAGCACGACCGGCTTCTTCTTGGTCACCGCCTCGACGGTGGGCTGGCCGACCACGAACTGCCCGATGCCGTCGACGGCGCCGGAGGCGAGCGTGCCGATCAGGGTCTGCGCCTCGCCGTTGACCCAGGTCACCTTGGTGGCGTCGACGCCGGCGAGCCGGGCGTACGTCGGGAAGAGCTGCCGGACCACGGAGGTGGGGGTGTCGGCGAGCTTCTTGCCCTCCAGGTCCTTGGGCGAGGCGATGTTCTTGCCCTCGACGGTGACGACGGCGGCCATGGTGCGCTGCTGGATGGCCGCCACCGCGACGAAGTCCTTCGCCACCCCGTTGCCGAGCTGGAGCAGGCCGCCGGTCAGGTCGATCGGGCCGAAGTGGGCCTGGCCGCCGACGATGGTCTGGATGACCGAGCCGGTGCCCTGGCCGGGCTTGATCTCGACCTCGAAGCCGGCCTCCTTGAAGAAGCCCTTCTCCTTCGCCACCCAGGCGTACGAGTCACGGCCGAAGTTGCCGAACGAGGTGAGGTAGGTCACCTTCTCCAGCGCCTTGCCGTCGCCGCCCTTGGCGTCGGAGCTGTCATCGCCGCCGCTGCACCCCGAGACCAGGGCGAGGGCGGTGGCCAGGGCGGCCGCGGCGACCGTGCGGGTCAGCCTTCTCATCAGTGCACCATGTCCTTTCCGACCGGGTCATGCCACCCGGAAGGGGTTGTCGGTCCGGGGTGCCGGCGTGAGGGGGGAGCCGGCGCCACCGTCGTGAAGGGACTCTTCGCGGGCACAGCGTACGAGAGCCGCACCGCGACGACGCCAGTCGCATCGGGTTGCGGAACGGGAACAGGTAGGTCCACCCCGGACTGTCGGCAAGTGGGCCACGCCGGATAGCCTTTGTCGGATTCCTGATTGCCCACTCAGCGGAGGCCCGCCGGAGATGATCCGACTCGCGGATGTGTCGCGGACGTTCGACGGCCGCTCCGGGCGGGTCGAGGCGCTGCGGGGGATCGACCTGGAGGTCGCCGAGGGCGAGTTCGTCGCGGTGCTCGGCCGGTCCGGCTGCGGCAAGTCCACCCTGCTCCGCATGATCGCCGGCCTGCTCCCGGTCACCAGCGGGGAGATCACCGTCGCCGGCACCCCGATCACCCGGCCCCGGCGGGACATCGCGATGCTCTTCCAGCGGCCCGCCCTGCTGCCCTGGCGCACGGTGCTGGACAACGTCCTGCTGCCGGCCGAGATCTTCGGCTGGAGCCGGGCCAAGCACCGCGAACGGGCCCACCAACTGCTGGAGATGACCGGCCTCGGCGGCTTCGAGAAACGGCTGCCGCACGAGCTCTCCGGCGGCATGCAGCAGCGGGTGTCGCTGTGCCGGTCGCTGCTCGGCGAGCCCCGGGTGATGCTGATGGACGAGCCGTTCTCCGCCCTGGACGCGCTCACCCGCGAGGAGCTCTCCGGCGAGCTGCAACGGGTGCACATGGAGACCGGGGCGACCGTCGTCTTCGTCACCCACTCGATCGACGAGGCGGTGCTGCTGGCCGACCGGGTGGTGGTGCTCAGCCCGCGCCCCGGCCGGATCCGCGAGATCGTCGAGGTGGCCGTGCCCCGGCCCCGCACCCTCGGCCGCCACGAGCACCTCGCCGACGTCGCCCGGATCAGCGCCGAGCTGCACGAGCTGCTGATGGAGCGCGAGGCGCCGGCGCCCGCCGGTTCGGAAGGACGATGACCATGCGGGTGACCGTGTTCACCGAGCCGCACCGGGGCGCGGACTATGAGGATCAGCTCCGCTTCGCCCAGGCGGTCGAGGCCGGCGGGTTCGACGGCTTCTTCCGGGCCGACCACTACCAGTCGATGGGGGATGCGGGACTGCCCGGCCCGACCGACGCCTGGCTCACCCTGGCCGCGCTGGCCCGGGAGACCTCCCGGATCCGGCTCGGCACGCTGGTCACCTCGGCCACCTTCCGGCTGCCCGGACCCCTGGCCGTGATGGTGGCCCAGGTGGACCGGATGAGCGGGGGCCGGGTGGAGCTGGGCATCGGCGCCGGCTGGTACGAGCGCGAGCACACCTCGTACGGCATCCCGTTCCCCGCCGTCGGCGAACGCTTCGACCGGCTGGCCGAGCAGCTGGAGATCATCACCGGCCTCTGGCGTACCCCGGCCGGGCAGACCTACAGCCACGCCGGCGATCACTACCGGCTGGTCGACGCCCCCGCCCTGCCGAAGCCGGTGCAGGTGCCCGGCCCGCCGGTGATCGTCGGCGGGCGTGGCCCGAAGCGCACGCCCGAGCTGGCCGCCCGGTACGCCGACGAGTTCAACATGCCGTTCAAGTCGGTCGAGGAGACCGCCGCAGCGTACGAGCGGGTGCGCGAGGCGTGCGACCGGACCGGCCGGGCGGAGTCGGGGCGGGCGCCGCTGGTGCTCTCCGCCGGGGTGGTGGTGGCGATCGGCCGTACCGACGCCGAGGCCCGGCACCGGGCCGCGCCGCTGCACGTCAAGAGCGCCCTGCCGCCGGAGGACCCGGTGGTCGGCTCCCCCGCCCAACTGGTCGACCGGCTCGGCGAGTTCGCCGCGATCGGCGCCACCCGGGTGCACCTGCGCCTGATCGACTTCTCCGACCTCGACCACCTGGAGCTCATCGCCGCCGAGGTGCTCCCCCAACTGGACGGAATCCGATGACCGACACCGACCTCGAACTCGGTCCCGTGGGCCAGGAGATCGTCTTCGAGAACGACCGGGTGCGGGTGTGGCACATCCGGCTGGAGCCGGGCGAGCGGCAGCCGCTGCACCGGCACGACCACCCGTACCTGGTGGTGGCCGTCCAGGGCGCGAAGAACGTGGTGCAGACCATCGACGGCACCCGGATCGACGCCGACGAACCCACCGGCGGCGTGGTCTACCGCGACCCCGGAGCCGTTCACATGTTGACCAATGTCGGCGACACGACCTACCTGGCGCGCCTGGTGGAGTTGAAGTAACCCCAGGCTGCCGCCCCGCCGCGCCACAGTGGCGATCGGGCGCACCGGGCCGTAACGTGCCCGACATGGCCTTTCGGACGTGGGGCAGACTGCTGCTCACGGCACTCGGGGTGAGCGTGCTGGCCGGGGCCGGCCAGCTCGGCATCGCGTACGGGTTCGGCATCGTCCGGCTCACCGGCGCCTTCACCGACGTCAACCGGTGGCCGGCCCAGCTGGCCTGGGTCGGCTGGTTCGCGGTGAGCGCGGCCGTGGCCGGCGCTGTCGTGACCGGACGGTTGGCCCGGCGGGAGGGGTTGCCGGACGGCACCGGCGTACAGCTCGCGATCTCCGGCGTCGCCGCGCTGGGCGCCGTCGTGGTCGCCCCACTCTGCATGCAGCCCGCCCGGGCCGCCGAGCTGAGCACCCTCGACCCGGTCTGGGCGGTGGGCATCTGCGCGGTCGTCGGCGCGGTGGTCGGCGCGGGCGCCGCGTCGGCCGTGCTGCTCCGCCCGCCGCTGGGCTGGAACGTCGCGATGCTGACCGGCGTGGTCTGGCTGATCGCACTGGTCTCCGCCGCGCCGACGCTGCTCTCCACCGGACCGCTGCGCACCGTACGCCTCGGCGTGCTGGAGCCGACCTGGCTGGACCCCGACGCCGCGCAGCGGCTGGCGATGCTGCTGCTGCCCGCGCTGGCGCTGCTGGCCGGCGCGGTGACCGGTGGGCTGGCCCGGTGGCGGGGGCACGCGCCGCTGGTCGGTGGCGCCGCCGGGGCGACCGGTCCGGTGCTGCTCGCCTTCGCCTACCTCACCGCCGGTCCCGGTGACTCCGTCGACCGCTACCAACTGGCCCCGTACTACGGCGCGGTGATCGCGGTGGCGGCCGGCGCGCTCGGTTCGGCCGCCGCCACCCTGCTGCGGTGGCCGCTGGTGCCCCGCCGCGCCACCGGCGACGACGCGCTCGCCCCGACCGACATCCTGGCCCCGCTGCCCGCCGGGCCGGACGTGCCGGCCGCCGCTGGCGGGAGCCGTGCCGGCGTGGACCCGACCGGTGCCACGCCGGCCGACGACGCCGTCGCGACCCGGACCGGCCCGGCGACCCCGGCCCACTGGGACTGGCCGGTGGCGCCGGGCACCCCCGCGCCGGCGCCCGGCCCCGCCACCACCCGGGAGTCCACCGCCGGCCCGTCCCGCGACGTCCGCCCGGCCGACCCGTTCGACCGCCTTTCCCCGGGGGGACGACACCTCTCGGTGGTCCCCCCGTTCCCGATCGTCGCCGGTGACCCGACCCGGGTGACGGCGGCGGGCGACGCACCGGCCCGGCTGGACGACGCCGCGCCGGCCCGACCGGTGGAGTCGGGCACGGACGACCTGCCGCGGGTCGACCTGCGACCGCCCACGGCCACCGCCCCGGAACCCGCTGCGACGCCGGCCGTCCCCGACCCGGCCACGGACGTCCCGGCACCCGGCCCGGCGAGCCCGGTGGCGGCGTTCCCGGTCGCCGCCTCGACCGCCTCGTCCGCCTCGCCACCCGAGCCGACCGGCCGCTCGGCGACGCGGATCGCCCCCACTCCCTCGGCGGCCTCCGACGCCGATGCCGCGACCCCGCACGCGGAGGCCGCGACCCCGAGCCCGGATACCGCGACCCCGGGCCCGGATGCCGCGACCCCGAGCCCGGATGCCGCGACCCCGAGCCCGGATGCCGCGACCCCGAGCCCGGATGCCGCGCTCCTGGGCCCGGATGCCGCAGCCCCGGACGCGGCTGCCGCGGCCACGACGATCCCGGGTCCGGCGATCCCCGCCCCGGACCCGGCACCCCCCGCCGACGGCACCACCGCGCCGGACCCGACGACACAGCCCGACGCCCCAGGTCGTCCAGCGGATCGGGGCACCGCCGCGACCAGCACCACCGTGGCCGACACCACCGCTGCCGACACCACCGCGGCCAGCACCACCGCGGCCAGCACCACCGCGGCCGACACCACCGTGGCCGACACCACCGCGGCGGACCCGGCGGACCCGGCGGCGCAGGCCGGCGGGGCGCCCGACGAGGTGGCGGAGGGCGGCACGCCAGCGGCGCCGGCCGCCACGACGAAAGCGGCGGCCACCGCCCCGAAGCCGCGACCGAAGCGCACCCGCAAGCCCCGCTCGGCCGGCCCCGACGATCCGGCGGGCCGCGCTGCCGGCACCCCCGCCGAGCCGGCGCCCGCCGCCGCGGACGCGACCGACGCCACCCCGGCGGCACCGCCGTCGCCGACCGCCGCGCCGGCCCAGCAGGCGCCGCCCAGCGGTGCGGCGGCACCCACCCCGCCTCCGCTCTTCCCCGAGGGGTCACGTCCGGACGCCGCCGTGCCGGCCGTGCTCACGCCACCGCCGGCCACCGCCGCCAGGACGCCGGCCGCCCCGGAACCCCCGCCGGCCGTCGAGCCGGCGCCGCGCCCGCGGCACCGGGCACCCCTGCCCGACCTGAGCAGCGCGGGCAGTTGGCAGGCCTTCACCACCTCCCGGGCCACTCCGGCGCCGGACGGCGAGCCGCCTCTCCCGCCGGCACCGCGGGAGGTCCCCACGCCCGTCAACTTCCGGTGGGACCAGCCGGCCCCGACGGACGGCGGGCCGGAGGCGGACGCCACCGGCGCGGCGAGCCGGTCGCCGGACGGGGCCGAGCCGGCGTCCGGGAAGTCCCGGGGACGGCGGGGCCTGTTCCGCCGCAAGGGTTCCCGGGATGGTGAACCGGTCGCCGAGACGCCGGACGGGTCGGAGCCGCTGGCCGCGCAGGACGAGGAGTTCGTGGACTGGGTGACCGGGTTGAGCCGGCCGCTGGCCGACAACGAACCGGAGACGGAGAGCGCCCGCCGCTCACTACGCTCCTCCGGCCGCCACCACCGCGACTGACCGACGCTGCCGCTGTGTCGATCATGCAGTTGTGGTGGGCCATCGGTGCCGGATCGAGGCGTTCGCGGGGCACCACAACTGCATGATCGTCAGGCGAGCGGCAGGTAGACGCGGCTGCCGGAGGAGACGAACTCCTCCGACTTGTCCTTCATGCCGCGTGCGGCGTACTCCTTGAGCTCCTGGGTGATCTTCATGGAGCAGAACTTCGGCCCGCACATCGAGCAGAAGTGCGCGGTCTTCGCCGGCTCGGCCGGCAGCGTCGCGTCGTGGTACGACCGCGCGGTCTCCGGGTCCAGCGAGAGGTTGAACTGATCCTCCCAGCGGAACTCGAACCGGGCCTTGGAGAGCGCGTCGTCCCAGGCCTGCGCGCCGGGGTGGCCCTTGGCCAGGTCGGCCGCGTGCGCCGCGATCTTGTACGCGATCACGCCCGCCTTCACGTCGTCCCGGTCGGGCAGCCCCAGGTGCTCCTTCGGGGTGACGTAGCAGAGCATCGCGGTGCCGAACATGCCGATCATCGCGGCGCCGATCGCCGAGGTGATGTGGTCGTACGCGGGCGCGATGTCCGTGGTCAGCGGACCGAGGGTGTAGAAGGGTGCCTCGTGGCACCACTCCTGCTGGAGGTCCACGTTCTCCTTGATCTTGTGCATCGGCACGTGGCCCGGGCCCTCGATCATCACCTGGACGTCGTACTCCCAGGCGATCTTCGTCAGCTCGCCGAGGGTGCGCAGCTCGGCGAACTGCGCCTCGTCGTTGGCGTCCGCGATCGACCCGGGCCGCAGCCCGTCGCCGAGGGAGAACGTGACGTCGTAGCGGGCCAGGATCTCGCACAGCTCCCGGAAGTTGGTGTAGAGGAAGTTCTCCTCGTGGTGGGCCAGGCACCAGGCCGCCATGATGGACCCGCCCCGGGAGACGATCCCGGTGACCCGGTCCACCGCCAGCGGCACGTACGGCAGCAGCACCCCGGCGTGCACGGTCATGTAGTCGACGCCCTGCTCGGCCTGCTCGACGACGGTCTCCCGGAACACCTCCCAGCTCAGCTTCACCGGGTCGCCGCCGACCTTCTCCAACGCCTGGTAGATCGGCACGGTCCCGATCGGCACCGGAGAGTTGCGCACGATCGCCTCCCGGGTCTCGTGGATCCGCTTGCCCGTCGACAGGTCCATCACGGTGTCGGCGCCCCACCGGGTGGCCCAGGTCAGCTTCTCCACCTCCTCGGCGACGGAGGAGGTGACCGCCGAGGTGCCGATGTTGGCGTTCACCTTGACCAGGAACGCCTTGCCGATGATCGCCGGCTCGCACTCCGGGTGGTTGACGTTGAGCGGCAGCACCGCCCGCCCGGCCGCGATCTCGTCCCGGACGAACTCCGGCGCCATCGCCTCCCGGATCGCCACGAACTCCATCTCCGGGGTGACCACGCCGGCCCGGGCGTAGGCGAGCTGGGTGGGGCGCTTCCCGTCCGCGCCCGCGAGCGGGGTGCCCGCGCCCCGCACCGGGGCCACGTCCCCGCGCTCGGCGATCCACTCCCCGCGCAGCGGCGGCAGCCCGACCTCCGGGTCGGAGCCCGGCCCGGAGGTGTCGTAGAGGCGCAGCGGCGGGTTGTCCCCGGTCAGCTCCACCTCGGCGAACGGCACCCGGACGTCCGGCCGTGACCCCTCGACGTAGACCTTGCGACGTGCCTGCATGACAGCCTCCCTGGTGATCAACAGGACCAGCCGAAGTGGTCCAGCGGGCCGCGACCCGCGCCCAGCTCCCAATCCCGCGCGCCGGTCAGCGCGCGGGTGACGTACTCCTTCGCGGCGGCGACCGCGACCGGCACCGGATCGCCCGCCGCCAGCCGGACGGCGACCGCCGCCGAGAACGAACAGCCGGTGCCGTGGTTGTGCCGGGTGTCGACCCGGGGCGCGCGCAGCAGGGTGGTCGTGCCGCCACCGCTGAGCACGTCCACCGACTCGCCGTCGGCGTCCACGTCGCCGCCGGTCACCACCACGTGCGCCGCGCCGCCGGCCACGAGCGCCTCCGCCGCGACGACCATCTCCTCGACCGTGGTCACCGGGCGTCCGGTGAGGGCCGCGGCCTCCGCGCAGTTCGGCGTCGCCACCTCCGCGTACGGCAGGAGCCGCTCGACCGCCCCCACCACACCGAGCCGGTGCCCGCTGGTGGCGACCAGCACCGGGTCGACGACGAGGTGCGGCAACCGGCCCGCCTTCGCCGCCTCGGCCACGGCGTCGGCGACCGCCGGGGTGCCGAGCATCCCGGTCTTGACCGCGCGGACGGCGAAGTCGTCGAGCACGCTGTCGAGCTGTTCGGTGACGGTGCGCGGGGGCAGCGGCAGGACGGCGTCCACGCCCCGGGTGTTCTGCGCGGTCACTGCGGTGAGCACACTGGTGCCGTACGCGCCGAGGGCGGCGAAGACCTTCAGGTCGGCCTGGATGCCGGCGCCCCCGCCGGAGTCGGAGCCGGCGATGGTGAGCACGGTCGTGGGCGTCATCGCGCGTCTCCCGTGGTCGCTGCGGGCGGCTGTGCCGTCTCGACGGCCTCGCTCAGGGTGGCGGCTGCCGCGGCGGGGTCCTCGGCCCGCATGATCGCGCCGAGCACGGCCACGCCGGCGGCTCCGGCCTCGACGCAGGCGTGCACCCGGTCGGGGGTGTCGATGCCGCCGAGGGCGAGGACCGGCACGGGGCTGGCCCGGATCAGCTCGGCGAGCCCAGCCCGGTGCAGGGGTGGGCCGTAGCCGGGCTTCGTCCTGCTGGGGAAGACCGGTGAGACGGTGGCGTAGTCCTCGGTGGTGAGTCGGACCAGTTCGGCGCGGTCGTGGCAGGAGCGGCCGACCAGTCCGAGGGCCGGCGGCGGGTAGGGGCCGGCCGACGGCAGGTGGACGGCGTCGCCGTCGAGGGGATCGGGGCCAGCGACGATCAGGGTGCCGCCCGCCTCGGCGAGGAGGGGACGCAGCGCGGCGGCGAGCGCGGCGCGTTCGGCGCGGGGCAGGTCCTTCTCCCGCAGCACCACCCAGCGGGCTCCCCCGGCCACCGCCGCCGCCACCACCTCGGGCAGCGGTCGCCGGGCCTGCCAGCGGTCGGTGAGCACCACCAGCCCGGAGGGCCCCGCCGGGCGGGCGCCCACCGGCGGGGCGTCGGGCGCGGCGAGCCGCCCCGAACCGGCTCGCCGCGAGTCGACGCGCGGCCCGCCCGGGTGCGGAACCCCCACCCCGGCCACCGGCCCCGGCCCCGGCCCGCCGGCGGTGCGCCGCTGCGCCCGCGTCGCCGTCACAGCTCGGGCCTTCCCTCGTCCGAGGTGGAGGGGAGGGCGTGGAAGCGGCGGGTGATGCGGCCGGCGGCGTGCGCGAGGTGGCCGGCCTGCACGGCGTACCGCATCGCGGTGGCCATCGCCACCGGGTCGGCGGCCCGGGTGACGGCGCTGGCCAGCAGCACCGCGTCGCAGCCGAGTTCCATGGCGAGCGCGGCGTCGGAGGCGGTGCCGATGCCGGCGTCGAGGATCACCGGCACGTCGACGCTCTGCCGGATCAGCCGGATGTGGTGCGGGTTGTTCACGCCCAGCCCGGAGCCGATCGGCGCGCCGGCCGGCATCACGGCGGCGCAGCCCACGTCGGCCAGCCGGCGGGCCAGGATCGGGTCGTCCGAGGTGTACGGCAGCACGGTGAACCCGTCGGCGATCAGCTCCTCGGCGGCGCGCAGCAGCTCCACCCCGTCGGGCAGCAGGGTCCGCTCGTCGCCGATCACCTCCAGCTTCACCCAGTCGGTGTCGAACGCCTCCCGGGCCAGGTGGGCCACCTTGACCGCCTCACCCGCGGTGTAGCAGCCGGCGGTGTTCGGCAGCAGCCGCACCCCGCACCGGTCCAGCAGGTCCAGCAGCCCGCCCGCGGCGGTGGCGGCGGTGTCGACCCGGCGCAGGGCCAGGGTGACCAGCTCGGTGCCGGAGGCCCGGACGGCCTGCTCCAGCACGTGCAGGTTGGCCGCGCCGCCGGTGCCGAGGATCAGCCGCGACCCGAGGGTCACGCCCGCCAGCTCGAAGGCCATCCCGGTCACCCGCCCTGCGCGGCGCTGAGCACCTCGACCCGGTCGCCGTCGCGCACCGGGCTCGACGACCACCGGGACCGGGGCACCACCTCGCCGTTGACCGCGACGGCCACCCCGCGCTGCTGCGGGGTCACCTCCCGCACCACGTCCGCCACCGTCGCGCCGCCGGGCAGGGTCCGCCCGGCGCCGTTCACCGTCAACTCCACGTGCGCTCCTCCTCGGATGCGGATCGATCGGGACGCGGGCGGCGGGCCTCGACGGCAGGCGCCCGCCCGTCGCCGTCGCGCCCGGTGAACCGGGCCGGCGTGAAGGGCGCCAGCAGCGGGTCCGCCACGCCGGTGACGACCAGCTCGGTGATCAGGTCGGCGGTGACCGGGGTGAGAACGACGCCGTGCCGGTGGTGCCCGGTGGCGGCGAGCACGCCGGGCCGGCCGGGCAGCGCCCCGAGGATCGGCGCGTTGTCGGGGGTGCCGGGGCGCAGCCCGGCGGACGCCTCGGCCAGCTCGTACTCGGCCAGGTCGGGCACGAGGTCGACGGCGGCGCGGAGCAGCCGCAGCACCGCCCCCGCGGTCACCTCGGTGTCGGCCCGCTCCTCGACGGTCGCCCCGACGACCACCTCGCCGTCGGTGCGGGGCACCAGGTAGACCGACTCGCCGTCGGCGTACCCCCGGATCACGTGCCGCAGCTCCGGCGCGGTGCCGCCGGGCGCGCGCAGCCGCAGGACCTGCCCCTTCACCGGCCGGACCGGCAGGCCGGTGAGCGCGGCGGCGCCGCAGCCGGCGGCCACCACGGTGACCCGGGCGTCGACGTCGGCGAGCCGGGCCACCGCGCCGGGCACCAGCACCGCGCCGGCCCGCTCGGCCGCCGTGCGCAGCGCGGCGACCAGCCGGCGCGGGTCGACCTGGTGGTCGCCCGGCGCGACCGCGCCGCCGCGCACCCGCGGCGCCAACGCCGGCTCGCGCTCCCGCAGCTGCGAGGGGCGCAGCGGCGTGATCGGCAACCCCAACCCCTGCTGGTACGACCACAGCCGGCCCGCCTCAGCCAGGTCGTCACCGGTCAGCCCGACGACGAGGGTCCCCTCGGTCCGGTACCCGAGGTCGGTACCGGCGGCCTCGGCCAGCTCGGCGGCGAAGCCGGGCCAGCGGGCGGCCGACTCGGCGAGCAGGCCGGTCAGCTCGTGCTCCCCGAAGTACGCCTCGGCGACCGGCGACAGCATCCCGGCGGCGACGTGGGACGCGCCGGAGCCGGGGGCGGGATCGTGCACGACGACGCGCAGCCCGCGCGCGGCGCAGCGCCACGCGATCGCCAGCCCGACCGGTCCCGCCCCCACCACGGCGACGTCCGGTCGGGTCAGCACGTCAGGGCCCCGAGCAGTTCAGCGGTGGCCCGCCCGGGATCGGCGGCCCCCGACAGCGCCCCGACCACCGCCACCCCGTACGCCCCGGCGGCGCGCAGCGCCGGCACCGACGCGGCGGTGACCCCGCCGATGGCGATCACCGGCACGGCGACGGCCCCGGCGACGGCGCGTACCCCGTCGGGGCCGATCGGCGGCGGCAGCCCGGCCTTCGTGGTGGTGGCGTGGCAGGGGCCCACGCCCAGGTAGCTGGCCCCGGCGGCGACCGCCCCGGCGGCGGCGACCGGTTCCCGGGCGGTGGCACCGAGCACGGCGGCCGGGCCGAGCACCCGGCGGGCCGCACCGACCGGCAGGTCGTCCGCGCCCACGTGGCCGCCGGCGGCGGCGACCGCGAGCGCCACGTGCAGCCGGTCGTTGACCAGGCACGTCGCCCCGTACGGCGCGCAGAGCGCGACCACCCGGCGGGCCAGCTCGTACGCCTGCCGGTCGGTGGCGTCGTCGCCCACCCGGACCTGTACGACCAGCTCGGCGCGGGCCACCGGCAGGGCGGCCCGCAGCACGGCGAGCGGGTTCCGCCCGGGCCGGGTGTCGGTGATCAGATGCAGTCGTCCCAGGGACGGCACGGCAACACTCCTCCCTGCGCCGGCATTACCCGGATCAGGTTCGACGGTCGGGGGCTTCAGCCCCCCTCTCAGCCCGGTGCACCGGGCTCCCGTGGGTCACTTGCGGCCATACCGTACGACGGATCCGCCGTCCCGCCAAGAGCGCGCTTCGCTTTTTCCACCCACCGTCCCGTGTCGACGGCGGGGCAGCGGGTGACGGTCCGGTCACAGCATGCTGTCCGGATGCCCTCGCCGCCCCGGGTTCCGCGCCGCGGGCGCAGCGGAAGGCGGGGCGGCGGGAGGCGGGAGGCGGGGCGGCAGGTGACGTGTCCGGCGGGCTGGCGGTCAGAGGATGGCGTCGAGGGCGTCCTGGTCCTCGTCGGTGGGCTGCCAGGTGCCGGCCTCGGCGTTCGCGCGCACCTGCTCCGGCGTGGTGGCACCGGCGATCACCGAGGTCACCGCCGGGCGGGCGGCCAGCCCGCCGATCGCCACCTGGAGCATGCTCAGCCCCCGCTCGGCGGCGTACGCCTCGATCGCCTCGATGGTGTCCCAGTCCGCGGCGGCGAGGCGCTGGGCGTACCGGCCGCCGCCGGAGAGCCGGCTGCCGGCGGGCGGGGCCTGGTCGCGCCGGTACTTGCCGGTGAGCAGGCCGTTGGCGAGTGGGAAGAAGGGCAGCATGCCGAGGCCGAACCGCTCGCAGGCGGGGATGACCTCGGTCTCGACGGAGCGTTCCACCAGCGAGTAGTGGTTCTGCGCCGAGATGAAGCGGGCCCGCCCGGTGGAGGAGGCGACCCAGTCGGCGTCGGCGATCTGCCAGCCGGCGAAGTTGGAGTTGCCGAGATAGCGCACCTTGCCGGCGCGGACCAGGTCGTCCAGCGCGGAGAGCGTCTCGTCGATCGGGGTGCCGGGGTCGGGCTCGTGCATCTGGTACAGGTCGATGTGGTCGGTGCCGAGCCGGCGCAGCGACGCCTCGACCGCGCGGGCGATGTAGCGGCGGGCACCCCGGGCGCCGTGGTCCGGCCCGTTGAGCCCGTGCATGTCCATGCCGAACTTGGTGGCCACCACCACGTCGTCCCGGCGTCCCTTGAGCGCCTGGCCGAGCAGTTCCTCGGAGGCGCCCTGCGGTTCGCCGTAGATGTCGGCGGTGTCGAAGAAGTTGATCCCGACGTCCAGCGCGGCGTCGACCACCGCCCGGGTCCCGTCGAGGTCGAGCTTGCGGCCGAAGTTGTTGCAGCCGATGCCGACGACGGACACCACGAGCCCGGAGTCGCCCAGTCGGCGGTAGGTCATCTCAGTCACGAGATCCACCCTATGCCGACCGGGAGCCGCCGGACGGACGACCGCCCCGCCCCGGACGACCGCCGTCCCGGTCGGGGAGGGTCAGCGCACGTCCCAGACCGGCTCCGGCGTCTCCACCACCTCGCCGTCGCCGCCGAAGAGCACGAAGCGGTCGAAGGAGCGGGTGAACCAGCGGTCGTGGGTGACCGCGACCACCGTCCCGGAGAACGCGGCCAGCCCCGCCTCCAGCGCCTCGGCGGAAGCCAGGTCGAGGTTGTCGGTCGGCTCGTCGAGGAGCAGCAGCGTCGCCCCGGAGAGTTCCAGCAGCAGCACCAGGAAGCGCGCCTGCTGGCCGCCGGAGAGGGTGCCGAAGCGCTGGTCGCCCTGCGCGGCCAGTTCGTACCGGCTGAGCGCGGCCATCGCGGCGTGCCGGTCCATCCCGGCCCGGTGCTCGTCGCCCCGCCAGAGGATCTCGACGAGGGTCTTCGCCATCAACTCCGGCCGGTCGTGGGTCTGCGAGAAGTGCCCGGGACGGACCCGCGCGCCGAGCCGGGCCACCCCGCCGTGGGCGACGGGGGCCAGCGCCGCCGCGCCGACCGGGGTCTGCGCCGGGTCGGGGTCGGTGCCGCCGCGGGCCAGCAGCCGCAGGAAGTGCGACTTGCCCGTCCCGTTGGCGCCGAGCACGGCGACCCGGTCGCCGTACCAGAGTTCCAGGTCGAAGGGGTAGGTCAGGCCGTCGAGCTCGAGCTGGTCGCAGATCACCGCGCGCTTGCCGGTCCGCCCGCCGGCCAGGCGCATCCGGATGTCCTGGTCCTTCGGGGGTACGGGCGGCGGCCCGGCCTCCTCGAACTTGCGCAGCCGGGTCTGCGCGGCCTGGTACCGCGACGCCATTCCCGAGTTGTACGCGGCCTTCTGCTTGTACATCAGCATCAGCTCGCGCAGCTTCTCGTGTTCCTCGTCCCACCGCTTGCGCAGCTCGTCGAGGCGGTCGTGCCGGGCCACCCGGGCGCTGTGCCAGCTGGCGAAACCGCCCGGGTGCACCCAGGCGCTGCCGCCCTCGACGGCGACGACCCGGTCGGCGGTCTGCGCCAGCAGCTCCCGGTCGTGCGAGACGTAGAGCACCGACTTGCCGGACTCCTTCAGCCGCGCCTCCAGCCAGCGTTTGCCCGGCACGTCGAGGAAGTTGTCCGGTTCGTCGAGGAGCAGCACCTCCTCGGGGCCGCGCAGCAGCAGCTCCAGGGCGAAGCGTTTCTGCTGGCCACCGGAGAGGGTCCGGACGGGACGGTCCCGGGCGGCGTCCCAGGGCAGGTCGAGGACGATGGTGGTGACGGTGTCGAAGAGCACCTCGGCGTCGTACCCGCCGGTCTCGCCCCAGGCGGCGAGCGCGTCGGCGTACGCGAGCTGGGCCTTGCCCGCGGCGGTGCTGTACTTGCCGCGCACCTCGGCCGCCCGCATGGCGGCCTCGGTGTCGGCGAGCCGGCGGCCGGCGTCGCGCAGCGCCGCCGGGGCGAGCGAGAGCGCCAGGTCGGCGAGCGTCGACTCGTCGCCGATCATGCCGATGAACTGCCGCATCACGCCGAGCCCGCCGAACCGGGCGATCGCCCCGGTCTTCACCGGCAGGTCGCCGGAGACCATCCGCAGCAGCGTGGTCTTACCGGCGCCGTTCGGACCGACCAGGGCGACCTTGGCGCCCTCACCGACCCGGAACGACACGTCGGCGAAGAGCTCCCGACCGTCGGGCAGCATGTGCCCGACCCCTGCCACGTCCACGTATCCCACGCCGGAATCCTGCCCGAGCGGGCGGGCCGGGCGACACTCGATTACCGGGTGACGCGCAGCACCCGGTAGCCCTTCTGGCTGGCGTGCCGCTCGACCTGCCAGCCGGCGTCGACCAGCCAGCGGTGCAGCGAGTCGCCGCCGAGGTGGCGGGCGACCACCAGCCAGGCGACGCCGTCCGGGGCGAGCCGGGGCAGCCAGCGGCGCAGCAGCTCGTGCAGCTCGTCCTTGCCGATCCGGATCGGCGGGTTGGACCAGATCTGGGCGAACGTGACGTCCGCCGGCACCTCGTCCGGGGCGACCGCGTGGACCCGGTCGGCGGCGCCGACCCGGGCGGCGTTCGCGGCGGTGAGGGCGCGGGCGCGCTCGTTGACGTCGACCGCCCAGACGGTGGCGCCGGGTGCGAGGTCGGCCAGCACGCAGCTGATCGGCCCGTAGCCGGAGCCGATGTCGAGCAGGTCACCGGTGGCGCCGGTGGGCAGCTCCGCCTTGCGCAGCAGCACGGCGGTACCGGGGTCGAGTCGGGCGGCGGAGAAGACGCCGCCGGCGGAGGCGAGGGTGTAGTCGCGCCCGGCGACGGAGAACTCGACCTCCCGCGGGTGGGCCGCGGTGGTCGGTTCAGCGGTGAAGTAGTGGTCGCCGGTCACGTCCGGCATTCTCCCACCGGCCGTCGGGCCGGTCGCGGCCGCCTCGGCGACCGGGACGACGCGCCACGCGCCGGAATTTCCCATTATTACCCTCTAAAGTGACAATGAGTCCTACTCTGGCGACATGGTGTATCGGTACGAGTCCGATGAGGACGCCTTCGTGGAGTACCCGCGGTCCGGGTCGGACCTGCCGGAGATCGCCCCCGGCCCGCCCGCGCCGGCCGGGCCCTCCCCGTCCCGCTTCCCCACCCCGTCGCTGCCGCGGGCCGTCCCGCCGGCGCCACCGGCACCCCCGGCGGTCGAACCGGTCCCGGTTCCGGTCCGCGCGTCCGTCCAGCTTCCACTCGAGCCCACCACCCCGGGGCACGCCCCGACCGAACCGCCGGACCTGCCCCGGTCCCGCCGCCCCGACTCCGGACGCGACGGAGGCCGGTTCTGGCAGGTGATCGTCGGCGGCGCCGCCGTGCTGGTGCTGCTCGCGCTCGGCGGGATCGGCGCGACCGCCCTGCTGGGCGACCGCACCGCTGACCCCGATTCCGAGCCGACCGCCCCGATCGCCCAGCAGCCCGGCGCCGCCCCGACGACCGAGCCGCCCGGCCAGGCCCTCGACTCCCGGGACACCGACCGGCAGCCGCTGACCGCCAAGGAGGTCTTCCCCGGCCGGAAGCTGGTGGTGGCCGACGGGGAGCCGGCGTACGACGTGCTGAGGACCCAGTCCAGCCGCAACTGTGCGGTGGCGGCCACCGGCGAGATCGCCGACCTGCTGGACCGGCTGGGGTGCACTCAGGTGGTCCGCGGCACGCTGCGCTCCCCCGACGACGAGCACCTGGTCACCGCCGGCCTGTTCAACCTGACCGACCTGGCCAACGCGCAGCGGGCCCGGGACCGGATCCGGGAACTGCTCGACGACCGGGAGGGTCGCTTCCGCGGCATGCCGGCCGGTGAGGACACCGAGTCGGTGGCCACCGCCGCCGCCCGGGTGGGCTGGCAGGTACGCGGCCACTACCTCGCCTACTCCGTGGTCACCCGGGCCGACGGCGGTGCCGTGCCGGCCGGCGACAACGCGGTACGCGAGGTGATCTACGACATGATCGAGCTGCACCTGAACAAGGGCGTGCTGGACCGGCGGGCGGCGGCCGGCGTCGCGGTCCAGCCCGGCGCGGAGACGTCGGAGCCCACCGCGACGCCGCGCGGCACCGACCCGACCAGCGGCGGGGAGTTGCCCGGCAACTGAGCCGGCACGCGCGACGAGGGCCCGGTCCGGAGCACGGACCGGGCCCTCGTCACGTCGCCCACCCGACGTCGACCCGGGCCGAGCGCCAGGTCCGGGATTCGGCGGGACCTCGGCCGGCGGAGGCCCGGGCCCGACAGGATCCGGACCGGCGGCGGTTCAGGACTCGGCGGGCACCCGCAGCCGGCGGGTGAGGTCGGCGCGGCGGGCGTACTCCGCCGGGTCGTCCGGGTAGCCGACGGCGACCAGGGTGAGGCCGTTCGCGGGGGCGACGGTCACCTCGCTCGAGCGTTCCCGCCGGGTCAGCAGGCCGGCCGGCCAGTCGACCGGCCGGCGACCGTCCCCGGCGACCAGCATCGCGCCCACCAGGCTGCGCACCATCGCCTGGCAGAAGGCGTCGGCCTGGACGGTGGCGACCAGGATCCCGTCCGGGTCGCGCCGCCAGTCCAGCCGGGTCACCTCGCGCAGCGTGGTGGCGTTCTCCTTGCGCCGGCAGTACGCGGCGAAGTCGTGCTCCCCCACCAGGCCGGCGGCGGCGGCGTTCAACGCCGCCAGGTCCAGCGGCCGGGGCCAGGCCAGGGTGTCGTGCCGGCGCAGCGGCTCGGCGCCCCAGGAGGCGTCGGTGACCCGGTACTCGTAGCGGCGGAAGGTCGCCGAGAACCGGGCGTCGAAGTCGGCCGGCACCTCGGTCATCGCCCGCACCCGGACGTCGGTGGGGAGCAGCCGGGCCAACCGGCGCAGCAGCCGGCCGTCGTGCTCCCGCCAGACCGTGGTGGGCAGGTCGAGGTGGCAGACCTGACCGGTGGCGTGCACCCCGGCGTCGGTCCGGCCGGCCACGGTCAGCCCGGTCGCGGTGCCCGCCCCGAGGACCAGGTCCAGCGTCTCGACGAGCACCCCGGCGACCGTACGCCGGGTCGGCTGGGCGGCCCAGCCGGAGAAGCCGGTGCCGTCGTAGGAGACGTCCAGCCGCAGCCGGGTCCGCTCGTCCACCTCGTACCTCCAGTTACGGGTCGGGCCCGGCACCCCGTGGGGGTGCCGGGCCCGACGTTGCCCTTGATCAGGCCTTGTTCTCGTTGGCCTCGTCGCTGTCCTCGCGGGCAGCGTCGGTGTCACCGGAGGCCGAGATCGGCGGCTCGGCGTCCTGGTCGGCCGGGGCCGGGTTCTCCTCGGCCGGGGCGAGCGCCTCGACCTTGTCCTGCTGCGCGGCCTTGCGGGCGGCGGTCTTCTTGTTCACCTTCGGCTCGGCGACCTGAAGCTCCTCGACCAGCTCGATGACGACCATCGGCGCGTTGTCACCCTTGCGCGGACCGGTCTTCACGATCCGGGTGTAACCGCCGGGGCGGTTGGCGTACCGGGGCGCGATCTGGTCGAACAGGGCGTAGACCGTGTCCTTGTCCTTCACGACGCCCAGCACCCGCCGCCGCGCGGCCAGGTCACCGCGCTTGGCCTTGGTGATGAGCTGCTCGGCCAGCGGACGCAGCCGCCGGGCCTTCGTCTCGGTGGTCTTGATCTTGCCGTGCTGGAACAGCGCGGTGGCCAGGTTGGCCAGCATCAGCCGCTCGTGCGCGGGGCTGCCGCCGAGGCGGGGGCCCTTGGTGGGCGTGGGCATGCTTGGTGCTCCTCAGGTGTGGCGGCAGCGCGGACTAGAGCTGCTCGGTCTCGCGGTAGTCGTCGGTGTCGTAGTCGGCCTCGCCGAAGGCGTCCACGACGTGCGCCGGGTCGAAGTTCGGGGCCGAGTCCTTCAGCCCGAGTCCCATCCCGGCGAGCTTCATCTTGACCTCGTCGATCGACTTCTGACCGAAATTCCGGATGTCGAGGAGGTCGGCCTCGGTGCGCCCGATCAGCTCACCAACGGAGTTGATGCCCTCGCGCTTGAGGCAGTTGTAGGAGCGGACGGTGAGGTCCAGCTCCTCGATCGGCAGGGCCAGGTCCGCCGCGAGCTGGGCGTCCTGCGGGGACGGCCCGATGTCGATGCCCTCAGCGGTCTCGTCCAGCTCCCGGGCCAGGCCGAAGAGCTCCACCAGCGTCGAGCCGGCGGAGGCCAGCGCGGTACGCGGGCCCATCGACGGCTTGGTCTCGACGTCGATGATCAGCCGGTCGAAGTCGGTGCGCTGCTCGACACGGGTGGCCTCGACGCGGTACGTCACCTTCAGCACCGGCGAGTAGATCGAGTCGACCGGGATCCGGCCGATCTCGGCGCCGGCCTGCTTGTTCTGCGCCGCCGTCACGTAGCCGCGACCCCGCTCGACGGTCAGCTCCATGTCGAGCCGGCCCTTGCCGTTGAGGGTGGCGAGCTTCAGGTCCGGGTTGTGCACCGACACGCCGGCCGGGGGCTGGATGTCACCCGCGGTCACGTCGCCCGGGCCCTGCTTGCGCAGGTACATGCTGACCGGCTCGTCGTGCTCGGAGCTGACGCACAGCTCCTTGATGTTCATGACGAGCTCGACCACGTCCTCCTTGACCCCGGGGATCGTGGTGAACTCGTGCAGCACACCGTCGATCTTGATCGAGGTGACCGCGGCACCCGGGATGGACGACAGCAGCGTGCGCCGCAGCGAGTTGCCCAGGGTGTAGCCGAAGCCGGGCTCCAGCGGCTCGATGGTGAACCGGGAGCGGGTCTCGTTGATCGACTCTTCGGAGAGAGACGGTCGCTGGCTGATGAGCATTTCTTCTCTTCTCTTCCGGGGCGCCCGCTATTTGACGCCCGCCACACAAACTGTTCCGGTGGCCCGCCCCGGAAGGCGGGCCACCGCAACGAGCCCTGCTTACTTGGAGTAGAGCTCGACGATCAGCTGCTCCTGGACCTGCGTGTCGATGACCTGCCGGGCCGGGAGGGAGTGCACGAGGATCTTCATCTGGCTGGGGATAGCCTCCAGCCAGGCCGGCACCGACCGGGAACCGGCCTGGGCCTGCGCCACGACGAACGGGGTGAGCTCCTTGCTCTTGCCCCGGACCTCGATGATGTCGTGCTCCTTGACGCGGAACGACGGGATGTCGACCTTCTTGCCGTTCACGGTGAAGTGGCCGTGCTTGACCAGCTGGCGGGCCTGGTCGCGCGAGCTGGCGTAGCCGGCCCGGTAGACCACGTTGTCCAGCCGCGACTCGAGGATCTGCAGGAGGACCTCGCCGGTCTTGGCCTTCTTGCCCACGGCCTCCTCGTAGTAGCCGCGGAACTGCTTCTCCAGCACGCCGTAGACACGACGGGCCTTCTGCTTCTCACGGAGCTGGAGCAGGTACTCCGTCTCCTTGGTGCGGCCGCGGCCGTGCTGCCCGGGCGGGAACGGCCGGGACTCGAACGGGCACTTCGGACCATCGCACTTGCTGCCCTTGAGGAACAGCTTCATCTTCTCCCGCCGGCAACGGCGGCAGTCAGCACCGGTGTAACGAGCCATCTCTCTCTAACCTCTCAGACCCGGCGACGCTTCGGCGGACGGCAACCGTTGTGCGGCTGCGGGGTGACGTCGGAGATCTGACCGACCTCGAGCCCGGCTGCCTGCAGCGAACGGATGGCGGTCTCCCGGCCGGAGCCGGGTCCCTTGACGAACACGTCGACCTTGCGCATGCCGTGCTCCATCGCCCGACGCGCGGCGGCCTCGGCGGCCAGCTGCGCGGCGAACGGGGTCGACTTGCGCGAGCCCTTGAAGCCCACCTGGCCGGAAGAGGCCCAGGAGATGACCGCACCGGTCGGGTCCGTGATGGACACGATGGTGTTGTTGAAGGTGCTCTTGATGTGCGCCTGCCCGTGGGCGACGTTCTTGCGTTCCTTGCGCCGGACCTTCTTGACGGCGGCTCCGGCACGAGCCTTCGGTGGCATAAGTCTGTGCGCTCCTAGTTACTTCTTGCCGGGCTTCTTCTTGCCGGCGACGGTCCGCTTCGGGCCCTTGCGGGTCCGCGCGTTGGTCTTGGTCCGCTGGCCACGCACGGGCAGGCCCCGGCGGTGCCGGATGCCGGCGTAGCAGCCGATCTCGACCTTGCGGCGGATGTCAGCGGCGACCTCGCGGCGCAGGTCGCCTTCAACCTTGTAGTTGCCCTCGATGTGGTTGCGGAGCTGGACCAGCTCCTCATCCGTGAGGTCCCGAACGCGCTTGTCCGGCGAGATGCCGGTAGCGGTGAGCGTCTCCAGGGCGCGGGTACGACCGACCCCGAAGATGTAGGTGAGCGCGATCTCCATCCGCTTCTCGCGGGGGAGGTCGACGCCGACTAGACGTGCCATGTGCGGGCGTACTCCTCGTGATGTGTGGCGGAGGTGTGGACCCGTCCCACCCCGCTACCGGCCGTCCCCTCCTTCCGGCGCTGTCAGCGCCGGCGACCGGGAACGGTCGTGCCCGAGCGGGCCCCGGCCTCCGACCGGGGGTCAACCACGATGAAGTACGCGCTGCGTACCGCTCGCGGCTGGGACGAGTTGGTGATGTGTGTGTCGCGGGATCCGCGGCCCGGGCCTGTGCCGCCGTCCGCTCGTCGCGGTCGGCGGTACGGCTCAGCCCTGGCGCTGCTTGTGGCGCGGGTCGGCGCAGATGACCATGACCCGGCCGTGCCGGCGGATAACCCGGCACTTGTTGCAGATCCTCTTGACGCTCGGCTTGACCTTCACGGTTGCCTTACTTCCCATCTGGCCCGGCGGCGCGACGATGCGCGACACCGGACGTCGAAGACGGACACGGGGACGTCCCGGCCGCCGTCAGGATTACTTGTAGCGGTAGACGATGCGCCCGCGGGTCAGGTCGTACGGCGAGAGTTCGACGACGACCCGGTCCTCCGGCAGGATGCGGATGTAGTGCTGCCGCATCTTGCCACTGATGTGAGCCAGCACCTTGTGGCCGTTCGCGAGCTCCACCCGGAACATAGCGTTCGGCAGGGGCTCGATGACCCGACCCTCGATCTCAATGGCTCCGTCTTTTTTCGGCATGTCCTCCGCTGTCCTGACGTCGGTTACTCCGGACGGCCCACAACGTCTTACACGGATGACCGATCGAGATCGACCATCCGAGCCAGCCGCGGCTCCGGCTCCCACCGAAGCGCAGGGTGGGCATGCCGGAGTGGACGCTGTGCGCCGATCTGAAAGTGTACGCCCGCGTGCGGGCCGTCGCCAAACCGGCCGCCCGTCGCCGCGCCGGACCACCTGAAAGGCGACATTCCGGGACCGTCACCCCAGCCCGCCCTCACCACGCCCCCGGCCCTTCGCGCCGGCTGTGCCCGACGACACCCCCGGACCCGCCCGGCCACGCTGGAGATCACCTTCGGTGAGGCAGCCCCGGACCCGCCCCGCCAGTCGAAGATCATGCTCGATCCCGGAACGAGTGGCATCCCACCGGACCCGAAGCCACTCTTCCCGGATCGAGCACGATCTTGGCGTAGATCCCGCCGGCGCCCGGGTCCGGGGGTCCGGGGTCCGGGGGCCGAGGCCGCCTTGGGCCACAGGGCTGCCTGGGTGGTCCGACGGCGGGACCCGCGAAGGCAGCCAGGGACCGCCGGGCCTCCGCGACGCCCGGGGCCACCGAGGCGATCGAGGCCACTGGGGCCATCAGGGCCGCCGAGGTCATCGAGGCCACCGAGGCCACCGGGCCGCCGAGGCCATCGGAGCCGTCGAGGCGACCGGGGCGGTCAGACCGCCGGGGAGTCGGCGGGCTGGCGGGCGGTGACCAGGTCGCCGAGCCGCGCGCGGCCGCCGTCCGCCGCGGTCAGCACCCACACCCCGTCGGGGAGCAGGGCCATGGTGTGCTCCACGTGCACCGCCATCGACCCGTCGCGGGTGACCACCGTCCAGCCGTCGGCCAGCTCGGCCGTACGCGGCGAACCCATGGTGATCATCGGCTCGATGGCCAGCGCCATGCCCGGCACGAGGCGGGGCCCCTTGCCGGGGCGGCCGTGGTTGAGCACGTGCGGGTCCTGGTGCATCTCGGTGCCGATGCCGTGCCCGCCGTACCCGTCGACGATGCCGTACCGGCCGCCCTTGCGGACCGCGTTCTCCACCGCGTGCGAGATGTCGGTGAGCCGTCCCCGGCCGCTGGCCGCGCCGCGCGCCGCGGCGGCGATACCGGCCCACATCGAGTCCTCGGCCACCGCGGCCATCTTCAGCAGCGCCGGGTCCACCTCGCCCACCCCGACGGTGATCGCGGCGTCGCCGTGCCAGCCGTCGAGCACCGCGCCGCAGTCGATGGAGATCAGGTCGCCGTCGCGGAGCACCTGCTGCGCCGACGGGATGGCGTGCACCACCTGCTCGTTGACCGAGGAGCAGATCGAGGCGGGGAAGCCGTGGTAGCCCTTGAACGAGGGGACCGCCCCGGCCGCACGGATCGTCGACTCGGCGATCTCGTCCAGGTCGGCGGTGCTGACCCCGGGGGCGACGGCCTCGCGCATCCGGCGCAGGGCCTCGGCGACCACCAGGCCGGCGGCCCGCATCTTCTCGATCTGGTCAGGGGTCTTCAGCTGGATGTCCAGCTGGGGACGACGCATGGAGCGATTACCTTTCGTTGCCGGACAGCGAACAGCGGGGCACGTCGCACGTACCCCGCTGTTGCCACTCTATCCGCCGGATCCCGGCGGGACGTCAGCCGCCGTACGAGCGCAGCGCGTCGATGGCACGGACCGTGACGTCCTCCACCGGACCGGTCGCGTCGATCCCGACCAGCTTGCCCTGCGCGCCGTAGTAGTCCACCAGCGGCGCGGTCTTCTCGGCGTACTCCCGCAGCCGGGCCGCGATGGTCTCCGGCTTGTCGTCGTCGCGCTGGAACAGCTCGGCGCCGCAGCGGTCGCAGATGCCCTCGCGCGTCGTCGCGTCGAACTCGACGTGCCAGATCTTGCCGCAACCCCGGCAGGTGCGCCGGCCGGAGAGCCGCCGGATCACCTCGTCGTCATCGACGACCAGCTCCAGCACCAGGTCCAGCGCGGTGCCCAGGTCGGCGAGGAGCTTGTCCAGCTCGGCGGCCTGCGGCGTGGTCCGCGGGAAACCGTCGAGGAGGAAGCCCTCACCGGCGTCCGGCTCGGCGAGCCGGTCCCGCACCATGTTGATGGTGACGTCGTCCGGGACCAGCTTGCCGGCGTCCATGTACCGCTTGGCCTCGACGCCCAGCGGCGTGCCCTGCGAGACGTTCGCCCGGAAGATGTCCCCGGTCGAGATCTTCGGCACCGAGAGGTGTGCGGCGATGAACTCCGCCTGTGTGCCCTTGCCCGCGCCCGGCGGGCCAACCAGAACGAGTCGCATCTACCGCAGGAACCCTTCGTAGTTCCGCTGCATCAGTTGGCTCTCGATCTGCTTCACGGTCTCCAGACCGACGCCGACCATGATGAGCACAGCGGTGCCGCCGAACGGGAAGTTCTGGAACTGCTCGCTGTTCAGCCAGATGAAGAAGAAGTTCGGCAGGATCGCCACGATGCCCAGGTAGAGCGCGCCCGGCAGGGTGATCCGACTGAGGATGAAGTCCAGGTAGTCGGCGGTCGGCTTGCCGGGGCGGATGCCCGGCACGAAGCCGCCGTACTTCTTCATGTTGTCCGCGACCTCGGTCGGGTTGAACGTGATCGACACGTAGAAGTACGTGAAGAAAATGATCAACAGGAAGTAGAGCGCGATGTAGATCGGGCTGCTCGGGTCGACCAGGTTGTTCTGGATCCACGCCTGGGTCTTGCCCGGGTTCGTCTGGTCGAAGAACTGCAGCGCCAGCTGCGGCAGGTAGAGCAGCGACGAGCCGAAGATGACCGGGATGACACCCGCCTGGTTGACCTTCAACGGGATGTAGGTCGAGGTGCCGCCGTACATCCGCCGGCCGATCATCCGCTTGGCGTACTGCACCGGGATGCGGCGCTGCGCCTGCTCGATGAAGCAGACCGCGGTGATGACCAGCAGGACCAGGACGAGCACCAGGGAGAACTTGGCCCAGCCCTCGTTGGCCTTGATCTTCCAGCCCTCGCTGGGGAGGCGGGCCGCGATCGAGGTGAAGATGAGGACGGACATGCCGTTGCCGACGCCGCGGTCGGTGATCAGCTCACCGAGCCACATCACCATGCCGGTGCCGGCGGTCATCGTCATGACCACGAGGGACAGGGTCAGCCAGTCCGGGATGCCGGTCCCCTGCGGGATGATCGGGAACTGGTCGCAGCGGTTCTGGAAGAGCTGCCCGGAGCGGGCCAGCGCCACGAACGCCGACGACTGGAGCACGCCCAGGCCGAGGGTGAGGTAGCGGGTGTACTGGGTGATCTTCGCCTGGCCGGCCTGCCCCTCCTTGCGGAGGTGCTCCAGCCGGGGGATGACCACCGTCAGCAGCTGCAGGATGATCGACGCGGTGATGTAGGGCATGATGCCCAGCGCGAAGACCGAGAGCTGCAGCAGCGCGCCCCCGGAGAAGAGGTCCAGCAGGTTCAGCACCCCGGTGCTGCCACCGTCCTGGATGGTGTCGAGACACTTCTGCACGTTGCCGTACGAGACGCCGGGGCTGGGCAGAGCGGCGCCGAGCCGGTAGACCGCGATGATGCCTACTGTGAACAGCAGCTTCTTGCGCAGGTCAGGCGTACGGAACGCACTGAGAAAGGCGGACAGCAACTTCTTCCTCCTGCGCGAGGCGGGCCGCCGGTGAACCCTGGCGGGGCGGGGTGGGTGTCGGGCGAGTGCCCGATATCCATAGCTGGGATGGGACTCTAACAGCCCGATCCCGGTCCGGGCAGACGTGCCCGGCTACATAAACCGAATCCGATGTTACCCGGCGCACACGGGCCAGGTAGACCATGGCGCCCGCCCAGTTGGGGACAACTGAGCGGGCGCCATGGGTTCTGACCTACAGCTCGGTGACGGAGCCACCGGCAGCGGTGATCTTCTCCTTGGCCGACGCGCTGAACGCGTGCGCCGACACCTGGAGAGCCACACCGTTGACGTCGCCGGTCCCGAGGACCTTGACCAGCTGGCCCTTGCGGACCGCGCCGGCCTCGACCATCTCCAGCGGGCCGACCTGGCCGCCGTTCGGGAAGAGCTCGGCGAGCCGGTCCAGGTTGACCACCTGGAAGACGACCTTGAACTTGTTCTTGAAGCCCTTCATCTTCGGCAGGCGCATGTGGATGGGCATCTGCCCACCCTCGAACGCCGGCGAGATGTTCTTGCGGGCCTTGGAACCCTTGGTACCGCGACCGGCGGTCTTGCCCTTGGAGCCCTCACCGCGACCCACCCGGGTCTTCGCGGTCTTGGCACCCGGGGCCGGGCGCAGGTGGTGAACCTTGATCGTCATTACTCGACCTCCTCGACCTTCACGAGGTGGTTGACCGCGAAGATCATGCCGCGAATTTCCGGCCGGTCCTCCTTGACCACCACGTCGTTGATCCGCTTCAGACCGAGCGAACGCAGCGAGTCACGCTGGTTCTGCTTGGTACCGATCTCGGACCGGACCTGGGTGACCTTCAGGCGCGCCATCAGGACGTCACCCCCGCCCGAGACGCCAGCATGGCGGCCGGCGCGACGTCCTCGACCGGCAGACCACGACGGGTCGCGACGGCCTCCGGGGACTCGAGCCCCTTCAGCGCCGCCACCGTGGCGTGCACGATGTTGATCGGGTTGGACGAGCCGAGGCTCTTGGAGAGCACGTCGTGGATGCCCGCGCACTCCAGGACGGCACGCACCGGACCACCGGCGATGACACCCGTACCGGCCGAGGCCGGCTTGAGCAGCACCACACCGGCGGCGGCCTCACCCGTGATCGGGTGCGGGATCGACTGGCCGATCCGCGGCACCTTGAAGAAGTGCTTCTTGGCCTCCTCGACACCCTTGGCGATCGCCGCGGGCACCTCCTTGGCCTTTCCGTAACCCACGCCGACGGTGCCGTCGCCGTCGCCCACGATCACGAGGGCGGTGAAGCTGAAGCGACGACCACCCTTCACGACCTTGGCGACGCGGTTGATCGCGACGACCCGCTCGAGGTGCGGGGTCTTCTCGACGGGCGCGTTTCCGCGGCCGCCCTCACGGCGGTTGTCGCGGCGACCACCCTCGTTGCCACCGGACCCGCCGCCACGGCGCTGTTGACCTGGCATCAGCAGCCTTCCTTATCTCTCGTGACGGGGTTTCTAGAACTCGAGCCCGGCTTCGCGGGCGGCGTCGGCAAGCGCGGCGACCCGCCCCGCGTACCGGTTGCCACCGCGGTCGAAGACGACCTTGGAGACGCCGGCGGCCTTCGCCCGCTCGGCGAGCAGGGCGCCGACCTTGCCGGCCAGGGCGCTCTTGTCGCCCTCCGTGCCGCGCAGCGTGGCGTCCAGGGTCGAGGCCGACGCAAGGGTGTGACCCTTGGTGTCGTCCACGATCTGGGCGACGATGTGCCGCAGGGAACGGGTGACCACCAGGCGGGGACGCTCGGCGGTGCCGCTGACGTTCTTGCGGACCCGGAAGTGCCGGCGCGCACGCCCGACGGCACGCTTGGCGGCGACGCCGCGGCGGCGCTTGAGCAGCGTGGCGCTCACTTCTTACCTGCCTTTCCAGCCTTGCGGCGGATGACCTCGCCCTGGTACTTCACGCCCTTGCCCTTGTAGGGCTCCGGCGGGCGGATCTTCCGGATGTTGGCGGCGACCTCACCGACCTGCTGCTTGTCGATGCCGGCCACGTGGAACAGCGTCGGCTTCTCCACCGTGAAGGTGATGCCCTCCGGCGCGGGGACCAGCACCGGGTGCGAGAACCCGAGCGCGAACTCCAGATCCTTGCCCTTGGCGGTCACCCGGTAACCGGTGCCGGCGATCTCCAGGCTCTTGCGGTAGCCCTCGGTCACGCCGACGATCATGTTGGCGACCAGGGTACGGCTCAGGCCGTGCAGCTCCTTGGCCTTACGCTCGTCGTTCGGCCGGTTCACGTGCAGCTGGCCGTCCTCGGCCCGCTCCGCGGTGATCGGCTCCGCGAGCGTGTGCTTGAGCTCGCCCTTCGGGCCCTTGACCTTGACGGTCTGGCCGTCGATCGTGATGTCGACGCCGGAAGGCACCGGGATCGACTTACGTCCAATACGCGACATTTCTACCTGTCTCCCGTTACCAGACGAAGGCGAGGACTTCCCCGCCAACGCTCCGCTTGCGGGCCTGCCGGTCGGTGAGCAGCCCCTGGGACGTCGAAATGATCGCCACGCCCAGCCCACCGAGCACCCGCGGGAGCTCGTCCGACTTGGCGTAAACCCGGAGACCGGGCTTGGACACGCGCTTGATGCCGGCCAGGCTCCGCTCGCGGTTCTGGCCGTACTTCAGCTCGACGACCAGTCGCTTGCCGACGGCGCCCTCCTCGGGCTCCTCGGCCGCCCAGGTGGCGATGTAGCCCTCGGCCTTCAGGACCTCGGCGATGTTCGCCTTGATCTTGGAGTAGGGCATCGTCACCCGGTCGTGGTACGCCTGGTTGGCGTTACGCAGACGCGTGAGCATGTCTGCGATCGGGTCGGTCATCGTCATGGATTTCGTCAGCCTTTCTCGCCGGGGTTCCCGGGGCGATGCGCCCCGGGCCTACGGCGAAGAGCAATACATGATCGGTGCAACGGGGCCCCGGCCGTGAGCCGGGGCGTGGTCGCCCTTACCAGGAAGCCTTGGACACGCCCGGCAGCTCACCGCGGTGGGCCATCTCCCGGATGCACACCCGGCAGAGACCGAACTTGCGGTAGACCGCCTTCGGACGCCCGCACCGCTGGCAGCGGGTGTACGCGCGAACCGAGAACTTCGGCTTCGCGGCCGCCTTGATGATCAGCGCCTTCTTGGCCATCTCAGTTCTCCTTGAACGGGAAGCCCAGGAGCTTGAGCAGCGCCCGGCCCTCGTCGTCGGTCGTGGCGGTCGTGACCACCGTGATGTCCATGCCCCGCTGACGATCGATCCGGTCCTGGTCGATCTCGTGGAACACCGACTGCTCGGTCAGACCGAACGTGTAGTTGCCGTGACCGTCGAGCTTGCGCCCGTCGAGACCGCGGAAGTCGCGGATACGCGGCAACGCGATCGACAGCAGCCGGTCCAGGAACTCCCACATCCGGTCGCCGCGCAGGGTCACCTTCGCACCGATCGGCATGCCCTCACGCAGCTTGAACTGCGCGATGGACTTGGTCGCCCGCCGCACCTGCGGCTTCTGGCCGGTGATCGTGGCGAGGTCGCGGACCGCGCCGTCGATCAGCTTGGCGTCGCGAGCGGCCTCGCCGACACCCATGTTGACGACGATCTTGACCAGCCGCGGAACCTGCATGGGGTTCGCGAAGCTGTGCTGCTCCCGCAGCTGCGCCACGATCTCGTTACGGTACCGCTCCTTGAGGCGCGGCATGGTCTTGGTTTCGGTAGCCGTGGTCATCACAGGTCCTTACCGGTGCTACGCGCGATGCGGACCTTCTGGCCATTGTCGTCGATCCGGTACCCGACGCGGGTCGGCTTACCGTCGGAGTCCAGGACCTGCACGTTGGAAACGTGGATCGGGGCCTCCTGGGTGACGATGCCACCGGTCTTGGCGCCACGCTGGGTGGTGCTGATGCGGGTGTGCTTCTTGACCCGGTTCACGCCCTCGACCAGGACCTTGTCCTGCCGCGGGTAGGCCGCGATGACCTTGCCCGTGGCACCCTTGTCCTTGCCGGCGATGACGACGACCGTGTCGCCCTTCTTGACCTTCACGGTCACAACACCTCCGGCGCGAGGGAAATAATCTTCATGAACCGCTTGTCCCGCAGCTCCCGGCCCACCGGGCCGAAGATGCGGGTACCGCGCGGGTCCCCACCGTCCTTGATGATGACGGCGGCGTTCTCGTCGAAGCGGATGTACGAGCCGTCCGGCCGCCGCTTCTCCTTGGCGGTGCGGACGACGACCGCCTTGACGACGTCGCCCTTCTTCACACCGGCACCCGGGATCGCGTCCTTGACCGTGGCCACGATGACGTCGCCGATGCTCGCGTAGCGCCGACCGGAGCCACCGAGAACCCGGATGCACAGGATCTCCCGGGCACCCGTGTTGTCGGCGACGCGCAGTCGCGACTCCTGCTGAATCACGTCTATCTCCTATGTCTGCCGGTTCTCCGGCCGCCCTCACGGGCGGCCGGAGCCTGGCGGAACCTGCGCCCGACAGACGCCGGGCGAGCTCGAGCCTTCGCTACTTGGCCTTTTCCAGGATCTCCACGATCCGCCAACGCTTGGTGGCGGACAGCGGCCGGGTCTCCATGATCAGGACCCGGTCGCCGATGCCGGCGGCGTTCTGCTCGTCGTGGACCTTCAGCTTGCTGGTCCGGCGCATGATCTTGCCGTACAGCGCGTGCTTGACCCGGTCCTCGACCTCGACCACGACGGTCTTTTCCATCTTGTCGCTGACCACGAGGCCCTCACGCACCTTACGGCGGGCCCGCGCGGTGGCGGTGGTGTTCTCGCTCATGATGCAGTCACCTCAGTCGGCGCGGCCGAGAGACCCAGCTCGCGCTCACGCATGATCGTGTAGATCCGGGCGATCTCCCGACGGATGACCTGCAGCCGCCGGTTGTTGTCCAGCTGCCCGGTTGCGGCCTGCACGCGGAGGTTGAACAGCTCCGCCTTGGCCTCGCGCAGCTTCGTGACCAGCTCCTCCTCGGAGAGCTCACGCAGCTCGGAAGGCTTGACGCCAGCTGCCATCAGGATTCACCCACTTCGCGCGTAACAATGCGGCACTTCATCGGGAGCTTGTGGATCGCGCGACGCATCGCCTCTCGCGCGATCTGCTCGTTGGGGAAGGACATCTCGAAGAGAACCCGCCCCGGCTTGACGTTGGCGACCCACCACTCGGGCGAACCCTTACCGGAACCCATCCGGGTCTCGGCCGGCTTCTTGGTCAGCGCCTGGTCCGGGAAGATCGTGATCCAGACCTTGCCACCACGCTTGATGTGGCGGGTCATCGCGATACGCGCCGACTCGATCTGGCGGTTCGTCACGTACGCCGGCTCGAGAGCCTGGATCCCGAACTCGCCGAACACCACCCGGTTACCACCCTTGGACGCGCCACTGCGGTCCGGGTGGTGCGGCTTGCGGAAGCCCTTCGGGGGCTTGCGCGGCATCAGCATCTGTCAGCCCTCCTGCTGCGTTTCTGCCGGAGCAGCCGCGGCCGAGGCGACAGCAGCGCTGTCGATCGGCTCGCCGCTCGGCGTCTCGGCCTGCTGAGCGATGGTGGTCGCAGCAGCCCGGCCGGCCTCGGTGCCGCCGGCGGTCGTGCCGGACGAACCCGACCGGCCACGGCGCGGCCGCTCGGGGCGGTCGCCGCGGTCACGGCGCGGGCGGGACGGACCGGCCTCGGCCGGAGCCTCCCGGCCCGGGACGGCGTCGCCCTTGTAGATCCAGACCTTCACGCCGATGCGGCCGAAGGTGGTACGGGCCTCGAAGAAGCCGTACTCGATGTTGGCCCGCAGCGTGTGCAGCGGGACCCGACCCTCGCGGTAGAACTCCGTGCGGCTCATCTCGGCGCCGCCGAGGCGACCCGAGACCTGGACGCGGATGCCCTTGCAGACCGGGTTCTTCATGGCCGACTGCATGGCCTTGCGCATCGCCCGACGGAAGCTGACCCGGCTGGAGAGCTGCTCGGCAACGCCCTGGGCGACCAGCTGCGCGTCCGACTCGGGGTTCTTCACCTCGATGATGTTCAGCTGCACCTGCTTGCCGGTGAGCTTCTCCAGCTCGCCGCGGATCCGGTCGGCCTCCGCACCCTTACGGCCGATGACGATGCCCGGCCGGGCGGTGTGGATGTCGACGCGGACCCGGTCCCGGGTGCGCTCGATGTCGACCTTGGAGATGCCGGCGCGCTCGAGGCCCTTGGACATCATGCGGCGGATCTTGACATCCTCGCCGATGTAGTCCTTGTAGAGCTTGTCCGCGAACCAGCGGGACTTCCAGTCGGTCGAGATGCCGAGCCGGAATCCAGTGGGGTGAACCTTCTGACCCATTACTCGGCGCCCTCCGTCTTGCTCTCCGTCTCAGCGGCCTCGGCCTGCTTCGCCGGGGCGGCCTTCTTCGCCGCGGACTTCTTCGGCGCGGCCGGCGCGACCGCCTCGACCGCCACGGTGATGTGGCAGGTGCGCTTGCGGATCCGGTACGCCCGGCCCTGCGCCCGCGGCCGGAACCGCTTCATGGTCGGGCCCTCGTCGACGAACGCCTCACTGACGAGCAGCGCGTCGGGGTCCAGCCGCTCGTTGTTCTCCGCGTTGGCGATCGCGCTCGCGAGCACCTTGTACACCTGCTCGCTCGCAGCCTGCGGCGCGAACTGCAGCACCGTGAGCGCCTCCTTCGCGGGCAGGCCGCGGACGAGGTTGACCACCCGGCGCGCCTTCATCGGCGAGATGCGCACGTGCCGCGCAACCGCCCGCGCGCCCGGAAGCACCGGAGCGTCGCCCTTTCCTGGCATCGCTGTAACCCCTTGTTCCTCTATCCGTATGCCCGCGGCGTCAGCGCCGACGGCTCTTCCGGTCGTCCTTCTCGTGACCCTTGAACGTGCGGGTCAGCGCGAACTCGCCGAGCTTGTGCCCGACCATCGCCTCGGTCACGAACACCGGGACGTGCTTGCGTCCGTCGTGCACGGCGATCGTGTGACCCAGCATCTCCGGGATGATCGTCGAGCGCCGCGACCAGGTCTTGATGACGTTCTTCGAGCCCTTGTCGTTCTGCGTCTCCACCTTCTTGAGCAGGTGGTCGTCGATGAACGGGCCCTTCTTCAGGCTGCGAGGCATGTCTTATCTCCCTCAGCCGCGCTTACGCGTGGCGTAGCGGCGGCGGACGATCAGCCGGTCACTCGGCTGGCCCTTACGACGGGTGCGGCCCTCGGGCTTACCCTGCGGGTTGACCGGGTGGCGACCACCGGAGGTCTTGCCCTCACCACCACCGTGCGGGTGGTCGACCGGGTTCATCGCGACACCACGGACGGTCGGGCGCTTGCCCTTCCACCGCATCCGGCCGGCCTTGCCCCAGTTGATGTTCGACTGGTCGGCGTTGCCGATCTCGCCGACGCTGGCGCGGCAGCGCACGTCGACCCGCCGGATCTCGCCGGACGGCATGCGGAGGGTCGCGTACACGCCCTCCCGGCCGAGCAGCTGGATGCCGACGCCGGCCGAGCGGGCCAGCTTGGCGCCGCCACCCGGACGGAGCTCCACGTTGTGGATCGTGGTACCGACCGGGATGTTGCGCAGCGGCAGGTTGTTGCCCGGCTTGATGTCCGCGCCCGGACCCGACTCGACGCGGTCGCCCTGCTTCAGGTCCTTCGGCGCGATGATGTAGCGCTTCTCGCCGTCGGCGTAGTGCAGCAGCGCGATGCGCGCGGTGCGGTTCGGGTCGTACTCGATGTGCGCGACCTTCGCCGGGATGCCGTCCTTGTCGACCCGCTTGAAGTCGATGAGGCGGTACTGGCGCTTGTGGCCGCCACCGTGGTGCCGGGTGGTGATCCGGCCGTGGGCGTTGCGTCCGCCCTTCTTCGGCAGCGGAGCCAGCAGCGACTTCTCCGGCGTCGACCGGGTGATCTCGGCGAAGTCGGCGACGCTGGAGCCACGCCGGCCCGGCGTCGTCGGCTTGTACTTACGGATAGCCATTGTCTACACCCCTCAGCTGACCGGGCCGCCGAAGGCCTCGATACGGTCACCGTCAGCCAGCTTGACGATCGCCCGCTTGGTCGCCTTGCGCTGACCGAAGCCGGTCTTGGTGCGCTTGCGCTTGCCCTCGCGGTTGAGCGTGTTGACCGTCAGAACGCGGACGTTGAAGATCTGCTGTACAGCGATCTTGATCTCGGTCTTGTTCGCGTCCGGGTGCACCAGGAAGGTGTACCAGTTCCGGTTCAGCTCGCTGTAGCTCTTCTCCGAGACGACCGGCGCGAAGATGATGTCGCGCGGATCGGCGATCGTGCTCACTTGCCACCCTCCTCGGTGGTCTCGGCGGGAACGCCCAGGAACTCGTCCAGGGCCTCCTTGGTGAAGACCACGTCGTCGGCCACCAGCACGTCGTACGTGTTGAGCTGGCCGGCCTCGATCAGGTGCACCCGCGGCTCGTTACGCAGCGACACCCAGTTCAGCTCGTCGGTGCTGCTCAGCACGACCAGGACCCGACGGGCCTCGGTCAGCTTCGCCAGCGTGGCCAGCGCGGCCTTGGTCGACGGCTTCTCGCCCGAGACGAACGCCTCGACGACGTGCACCTGGCCGGCGCGAGCCCGGTCGGAGAGGGCGCCACGCAGGGCGGCGGCCTTCATCTTCTTCGGGGTGCGCTGGCTGTAGTCGCGCGGGACCGGGCCGTGCACCACGCCACCGCCGGCGAACTGCGGCGCGCGGATCGAGCCCTGCCGGGCACGACCGGTGCCCTTCTGCTTGTACGGCTTCTTGCCGCCACCGGCGACCTCGCCGCGGGTCTTGACCTTGTGGGTGCCCTGCCGGGCCGCCGCGAGCTGGGCCACCACGACCTGGTGCATCAGCGCGACGTTGGCCTGGACGTCGAAGATGTCGGCGGGCAGCTCGACGGAGCCGCTCTTGCCGCCTTCGACGGTGAGGACGTCAACGGTGGTCACTTGGCCGCACCGCCCTTCTTCGCCTTGGTCTTGGCCGCGGTACGGACCAGGACCAGCGCGCCCTTGGGGCCGGGAATGGCGCCACGGACGAGCAGGAGGTTGTTCTCGGTGTCGATCGCCTGGACGGTCAGGTTCTGGACGGTGTAGCGGACGCCACCCATCCGACCGGCCATCCGGACGCCCTTGAAGACGCGACCCGGGGTCGACGCTCCACCGATGGAGCCGGGCGAGCGGTGCTTGCGCTCGACACCGTGGCTGGCGCGCAGACCGTGGAAGCCGTGCCGCTTCATGACGCCGGCGAAGCCCTTGCCCTTGGTCTTGCCGGTGACGTCGATGGTGACGCCGGCCGGGAACTCCTCGACCGTGACCTCCTGGCCCAGCGAGTAGTCCGCGGCGTCCGCGGTGCGCAGCTCGACGATGTGCCGGCGCGGCGCCACGTCCGCCTTCGCGTAGTGCCCGCTGATCGGCTTCTTGACCTTGCGCGGGTCGATCGTGCCGTAGGCGAGCTGGACCGCGGAGTAACCGTCCTTCTCGGCGCTACGAACCTGGCTGACGACGCACGGGCCGGCCTGAACCACGGTCACCGGGACAACACGGTTGTTGTCCCAGACCTGGGTCATGCCGAGCTTTGCGCCCAGGATCCCCTTGACTTGCCTGTCCATTTGTCCGGTCCCTACAGCTTGATCTCGATGTCGACGCCAGCCGGCAGGTCGAGGCGCATGAGCGAGTCGACCGTCTTCGGGGTCGGGTCGATGATGTCGATCAGCCGCTTGTGCGTGCGCATCTCGAAGTGCTCGCGCGAGTCCTTGTACTTGTGCGGCGAGCGGATAACGCAGAAACGGTTGATCTCCGTGGGCAGCGGCACCGGGCCCGCGACCTGCGCCCCGGTACGCGTCACCGTCTCGACGATCTTCCGAGCCGAGGAGTCGACGACCTCGTGGTCATAGGCCTTGAGCCGGATGCGGATCTTCTGTCCCGCCATGGTGGCTTCTGTTCCTTCTCTCGATGCCGCTGTGTTGCGGGCGCCTGTACCGGCTGGCACAGGCCCACTTCGCCGACCCCCGCGGTCGGGCGTGTCGCGCCCTCGGGTCAGGCTCCGCCCCGGGACTCCGGAGCGATTCTCAGACCTCGCGGTGGGTCTAGACGCCGATCGCATCACAGCGATCTGGACGCCGTGCGAGGGTGGTTGACCGCCAGGGGCGATCAACCACCCTACGCGCGACTGTTGGCCTCCCGGAGGTCCAGCATTTCACCGGACGCAGGTGACTAACCGTCGTTACGCAACCTGACTAGTATGCCGCACTACCGGCGGCAACGCTAATCGGGGTTACCTAGCTCACTTGATGATCTTGGTGACGCGACCAGCGCCGACCGTACGACCACCCTCGCGGATCGCGAACTTGAGGTTCTCCTCCATGGCGATGGGCTGGATCAGCTTCACCGTCATGGTGGTGTTGTCGCCCGGCATGACCATCTCGGTGCCCTCGGGCAGCGTGACGACGCCGGTGACGTCCGTGGTCCGGAAGTAGAACTGCGGACGGTAGTTCTGGAAGAACGGGGTGTGCCGGCCGCCCTCCTCCTTGGAGAGGATGTAGACGGTCGCCTCGAACTCCGTGTGCGGGGTCGTGGTGCCCGGCTTGACGACCACCATGCCGCGCTCGACGTCCTCGCGCTTGATGCCACGCAGCAGCAGACCGACGTTCTCGCCCGCGCGGGCCTCGTCGAGCAGCTTGCGGAACATCTCGATGCCGGTGCAGACCGTCTTCTGCGACTTCTCGCGGATACCGACGATCTCCACCTCCTCGTTCGGCTTGAGGATGCCGCGCTCGGCGCGACCGGTGACGACGGTGCCACGACCGGTGATCGTGAAGACGTCCTCGATCGGCATGAGGAACGGCTTCTCGGTCTCGCGCTCCGGCTGCGGGATCGCGGTGTCGACCGCGGTCATCAGGTCCAGGAGCTTGCCGGTCCACTCGGGGTCACCCTCGAGGGCCTTCAGCGCCGAGACCCGGACGACCGGCAGGTCGTCACCCGGGTACTCCTGCGAGGAGAGCAGCTCGCGCACCTCGAGCTCGACGAGCTCCAGGAGCTCCTCGTCGTCGACCATGTCGCTCTTGTTGAGCGCCACGACGATGTACGGCACACCGACCTGACGGGCCAGCAGCACGTGCTCGCGGGTCTGCGGCATCGGGCCGTCGGTCGCCGCCACCACCAGGATCGCGCCGTCCATCTGCGCGGCACCGGTGATCATGTTCTTGATGTAGTCGGCGTGACCGGGGCAGTCGACGTGCGCGTAGTGACGCGCCTCGGTCTGGTACTCGACGTGCGCGATCGAGATCGTGATGCCGCGGGCCTTCTCCTCCGGCGCCTTGTCGATCTCGTCGAACGGCGTGTACGGGTTCAGGTCCGGGAACTGGTCGTGCAGGACCTTGGTGATGGCCGCCGTCAGCGTCGTCTTACCGTGGTCGATGTGACCAATGGTGCCGATGTTGACGTGCGGCTTAGTCCGCTCGAACTTCGCCTTCGCCACTGGTGTCCTCCTGTGGACTTCTTGGTTCGTTCGCCCCGGCGCGCCGGACGGCGCTTAGGACTCTGTCGACAGCCTTTCCGGCCTGACGGCCGGAGAGCTTTGGTGGGTTCTGCGGCGATGAAGCCTACAGGCCCGGTCTCACACAACCCGACCGAGGTGGCCGCGGGCGGGGATTCCCTCCCGCGACCGGCCCCGGATCATCGGATCAAACTCAGATGAGCGTCACTCACCCGTCGCCTTGGCGATGATCTCCTTCGCCACGCTCTGCGGAACCTCGGCGTAGGAGTCGAACTGCATGCTGTAGCTAGCCCGGCCCTGGGTCTTCGACCGCAGGTCGCCGACGTAGCCGAACATCTCCGACAGCGGCACCAGAGCCCGGACGATGCGAGCGCCGCTGCGCTCCTCCATCGCCTGGATGATGCCCCGCCGGGAGTTGAGGTCGCCGATGACGTCACCCATGTTCTCCTCAGGAGTGGTGACTTCAACGGCCATCATCGGCTCGAGGAGCGCGGGGTCGGCCTTGCGGGCCGCCTCCTTCATCACCATCGAGCCGGCGATCTTGAATGCCATTTCCGACGAGTCGACCTCGTGGTACTGGCCGTCCAGCAGCGTCAGCTTGACACCCACCAGCGGGAAGCCGGCGAGAATGCCGTACTGCATCGCGTCCTGCGCACCCGCGTCCACCGACGGGATGAACTCCCGGGGGATACGACCACCGGTGACGGCGTTCGCGAACTCGTAGGTCGGCGACTCGTTGTCCAGCGGCAGCGGCTCGATGCTCACGATGACGCGGGCGTACTGGCCGGAACCACCGGTCTGCTTCTTGTGGGTGTACTCGATCTTCTCCACCTTGCGGCGGATCGTCTCGCGGTACGCCACCTGCGGCTTACCGATGTTCGCCTCGACGTTGAACTCGCGGCGCATCCGGTCGACCAGGATGTCCAGGTGCAGCTCGCCCATGCCGGAGATGACCGTCTGGCCGGTCTCCTCGTCCAGCTTGACGCGGAAGGTGGGGTCCTCCTCGGCCAGCCGCTGGATGGCGGTGCTGAGCTTCTCCTGGTCGGCCTTGGTCTTCGGCTCGATGGCGACCTCGATGACCGGCTCCGGGAAGGTCATCGACTCCAGGATGACCGGGTTCGCCGGGTCGCACAGGGTGTCACCGGTGGTGGTCTGCTTGAGACCCTGCACCGCGATGATGTCGCCAGCCTGGGCCGAGCTGCGCTCTTCCCGCTTGTTGGCGTGCATCTGGTAGATCTTGCCGATCCGCTCCTTGCGGTCCTTGGTGGAGTTGACCACCTGGGTACCGGTCTCGACCACGCCGGAGTAGACCCGGACGTAGGTGAGCTTGCCGAGGTGCTTGTCGGTCTGGATCTTGAAGGCCAGGCCGGAGAAGGGCTCCGACTTGGACGGCTTCCGCTGCATCGGGGTCTCGCCGTCGGTGGCCGTACCCTCGATCGCCGGAACGTCCAGCGGCGACGGCAGGAAGTCGACGACGGCGTCGAGCATGGGCTGCACGCCCTTGTTCTTGAACGCCGAGCCGCAGAGCACCGGGTTGGCCTTGCTGGCGATGGTGGCCCGACGGATGGCGGCCTTGATCTCCTCGACGGAGATCTCGTCGCCCTCCAGGTACTTCTCCATCACCGCGTCGTCGACGTCGGCCAGGGTCTCCATCAGCTTCTCGCGCCACTCGGCCGCGGAGTCGGCCAGCTCGGCCGGGATCTCCTCGATCGCGTAGTCCTCACCCTTCTGGGTCTCCCCGCGCCAGGTGAGGGCGCGCATGCCGATCAGGTCGACGACACCGATGTGGTCGCCCTCGAGGCCGATCGGGATCTGGAGCACCAGCGGGGTGGCGTTGAGCCGGTCGATCATCATCTGCACGCAGCGGAAGAAGTCGGCGCCGGTCCGGTCGAGCTTGTTGACGAAGCACATCCGCGGGACGTGGTACTTGTCGGCCTGACGCCAGACGTTCTCCGTCTGCGGCTCCACGCCGGCGACGCCGTCGTAGACCGCGACCGCACCATCCAGCACCCGCAGCGACCGCTCGACCTCGACCGTGAAGTCGACGTGACCGGGCGTGTCGATGATCTGGATCGTGTGGCCCTTCCACTCACACTTGGTAGCAGCGGAGGTGATGGTGATACCACGCTCCTGCTCCTGCTCCATCCAGTCCATGACGGCAGCGCCCTCGTGGACCTCACCGATCTTGTACGTGATACCGGTGTAGAACAGGATCCGCTCGGTGGTCGTGGTCTTACCGGCATCGATGTGCGCCATGATGCCGATGTTGCGTACGTTGGCGAGCGCGTCTGCGGCGGCCACTTCAATCCCTACTTATCGTCGTCTCGACACAACTGGTGGCGGTTCCGGCGCCGGTCCGGCGCCGGAACCCGGGTGTTACCAGCGGTAGTGCGCGAAGGCCTTGTTGGACTCGGCCATCTTGTGCGTGTCCTCGCGCCGCTTGACGGCGGCACCCAGACCGTTGCTCGCGTCCAGCAGCTCGTTCATCAGCCGCTCGACCATGGTCTTCTCACGACGGGCCTTGGAGTAGGTCACCAGCCAGCGCAGACCGAGGGTGGTCGCGCGGGCCGGGCGGACCTCGACCGGCACCTGGTAGGTCGCGCCACCGACGCGGCGGCTGCGGACCTCGAGGGTCGGCTTGACGTTGTCCATCGCGCGCTTGAGCGTGACGACCGGGTCGGTGCCGCTCTTCTCGCGGCAGCCCTCCAGGGCCGCGTACACGATGCGCTCGGCGAGCTGGCGCTTGCCCCGCATCAGGATCTTGTTCACCAGCTGGGTGACCAACGGCGAGTTGTACACCGGGTCAGCGACCAGCGGCTTCCGCGGAGCGGGTCCCTTACGCGGCATGTCAGCTCTTCTCCTTCTTCGCGCCGTAACGGCTGCGCGCCTGCTTGCGGTTACGGACACCCTGGGTGTCCAGCGAACCGCGGACGATCTTGTAACGCACGCCGGGGAGGTCCTTCACCCGGCCGCCGCGGACGAGCACGATGGAGTGCTCCTGCAGGTTGTGACCGACGCCCGGGATGTAGGCGGTCACCTCGATCTGGCTGCTGAGCTTGACGCGAGCGACCTTGCGGAGCGCCGAGTTCGGCTTCTTGGGGGTGGTGGTGTACACGCGGGTGCACACACCGCGCCGCTGAGGACTGCCCTTCAGCGCCGGGGTCTTGGTCTTGGTCGTCTTGGCCTGGCGGCCCTTTCGGACCAGCTGCTGGATCGTGGGCACCGGGTTTCTCCGCTCCCTTCGGCCGCTTCCGCGGCCGCGCCGTCTGCTCGTTAGCCGCCCTGATGGTCGGCTCTCCTACATTCCGGCCAGGGCCACCTGGTGGAGGTCCCGGCACCCGCGGTCGGGCGTGTCGCCCAGCTCACGGTCCCGGCGCCATCGCTCGCGCGTGCACCGGATTTCTGTCACCGGCACGCGGTCGACCGCGCGCCGGGTCTTTGACTGTGTCGTGCTGTCGCGTGATCGTCGGTTGGCCGATCCCCGCGCACGCACGAGTTGCCCGGGCAGGCCCGGGCACAAGGGGAAAGAGTACCTACCACAACCTCACAGGTCAAAACGGAGTGGTCCGACGGATCTCACACCCGCCGGCCGACCGTGCCGTCCTGCCTGCTCACCCGCGATGGGCACCTACGGATCCAAGTGTACCGGCTTCTCCCCGGAGCGGCCCGTCGGCCCCGGTGGGACGCACTCACGCCAGTTGCAGTGCCAGCGCGAGCCCCAGGCCCAACAGGCTGAGCAGCAGACCCGCCGCGCCGCAGCTCATCCCCGCGGTGGCCAGCCCCTGGCCGGTGAACCGGACCGCCGGCGGCGGGGCCGCCCGACGGATCTGCCGGCGGGCCAGCAGGCCGGCGACCATCGCCGCCGCCCCGGCCAGGGCCCCCGGCACGGTGAACGCGCCCGCCGCCAGCGCTCCCCCGCCGTACTGCGCACCGCCGATGCCGAGGCAGAACACCAGCAGCGACACGAGGATGGAGACCACCCCGGCGACCAGCGCGCCCACGGCCGGGCCCGAGGTGACCGCCGGCACGTCCAGGTGGACCACCGCGAAGGGCGTACCCGGAACGGGGTCGACCCGCCGCGGCGGGCGGGGCGGCTCCTGCGGCGGTGGGGGCAGCGGGGCGTGCGGCCACCCGGCGGCCGGCGGGCGAACGGGGTACGCCGCCGGGGACGGACCGGGGTACGACGGCGCGGGATGGCCCCAGCCGCCCGGGCCGGACGTGCCGGCCTCCGGCAGACCCGAGGAACGCCCGCCCGGTTCACCTCCCGACGGCGGCGCCGGCTCCGTCACGGGGTCCTCCTGTCGAGAAGTCGGTCCACCGCCGCGCGACGGACACCGGTCAGGCTACCGCCGGCGGGCACCGGCGGCGCACGCGCGCACGATCACGGGACGCTCAGTCCACGTTCGGGGCGAAATCCCGCCCCAGCGGGGCCTCGGCCAGCCGGACCACACCGATCACCACGAGCGTCACCACGGCCACCGCGACGAGCCCCAGGCCGGCCCAGGCCAACCGCTCCCCCCGCCGCAGCCAGGCCGCGCCGGTGAGGAAACCACCCGAGGCGTACGCCTCACGCCGGGCCTGCCGGGCCAGCTGGAGCGCCACCGTCGCCGGCACCACCCCGCCGACGAAGATCCCGGTCAACGCCGCCATCAGGCCCAGGGCGAAGACGGCACGCGCCTTCGTCGCGCGGGCCGGATCGGGGTCGAGCGGGTGGCGTGGCGGCTGGTGCGCCACGGGCAGCGGCCCGGGAGCGGTCGTCATGCCCCCATCATGCCCGTCCGCGGCCGTCCGGGTCCGGTCCCCGGACGCGACGAGGCCCCCGGCAGGACGCCGGGGGCCTCGTCGTTCGGCACTGCTTAGCGGTACGACCCGAAGTCGAAGTCGTCCAGCGGAACCGCCTGGCCGCTGGCCGGCCCGAAGCCGTAGTCGGTCTCCGGGTAGCCGGTCATCGAGTAGACCTTGGCCTTCGCCTCCTCGGTCGGCTCGACCCGGACGTTGCGGTACTTGCTGATGCCGGTACCGGCCGGGATGAGCTTACCGATGATCACGTTCTCCTTGAGGCCGACCAGCGAGTCGCTGCGCGAGTTGATCGCCGCGTCGGTCAGCACCCGGGTGGTCTCCTGGAAGGAGGCCGCCGAGAGCCAGGAGTCGGTGGCCAGCGAGGCCTTGGTGATACCCATCAGCACCGGGCGACCGGCGGCGGGCTCGCCACCCTCGCCGACGAGCCGGCGGTTCTCCGACTCGAACAGCGCCCGGTCGACCAGCACACCCGGCAGGAACTCGGTCGAGCCGGAGTCGATGACCGTCACCCGCTTGAGCATCTGGCGGATGATGATCTCGATGTGCTTGTCGTGGATGAGCACACCCTGCGAGCGGTAGACCTCCTGGACCTCCTGGGTCAGGTGGACCTGGACCGCGCGCGGGCCGAGGATGCGCAGCAGCTCGTGCGGGTCGATGGTGCCCTCGGTGAGCTTCTCGCCGACCTCGACGTGGTCCCCGTCGTGGGTCCGCAGCTTGACCCGCTTGGAGATCTTGTCGTAGACGATCTCGTCGCTGCCGTCGTCCGGCACCACGATGATCTTGCGGGACCGCTCGCCGTCCTCGATCCGGACCCGGCCCGGGGTGTCGGCGATGGGCGCCTTGCCCTTCGGGATCCGGGCCTCGAAGATCTCCTGGACACGGGGCAGCCCCTGGGTGATGTCCTCACCCGCGACACCACCGGTGTGGAAGGTACGCATCGTCAGCTGCGTACCCGGCTCACCGATCGACTGGGCGGCGATGATGCCGACCGCCTCGCCGATGTCGACCGACTTGCCGGTCGGCAGCGAGCGGCCGTAGCAGGCCGCGCAGACGCCCAGCTTCGACTCGCAGGTGAGCACGCTGCGCACCCGGACCGTCTCCACCCCGGCGGCGACGATCTTGTCGACCAGGATCGAGTTGAGGTCCTGACCGCGCTGCGCCACCACGGTGCCGTCCGGCCCCTTGATGTCGTCGGCCAGGGTCCGGGCGTGCACGCTGGTCTCGGCGTGCGTGTGCACGACCAGCTTGCTGTCCAGTCGCTCGCCGATCTGCATCGGGATCGCCCGGTCGGTGCCGCAGTCCTCCTCGCGGATGATCACGTCCTGCGAGACGTCCACCAGACGACGGGTCAGGTAACCCGAGTCGGCGGTCCGCAGCGCGGTGTCCGCGAGACCCTTACGGGCACCGTGCGTGGAGATGAAGTACTCCAGCACGGACAGACCCTCCCGGTAGCTGGCCTTGATCGGCCGCGGGATGATCTCGCCCTTCGGGTTGGCCACCAGACCACGGATCGCCGCGATCTGCCGGAGCTGGAGCAGGTTACCGCGGGCACCCGAGTGGATCATCTTCCACAGCGGGTTCTCCTGCGGCAGCGCGGTGTCCATCTCCTTGGCGACCTCGTTGGTCGCCTTGGTCCAGATCTCGATGAGCTCGCCGCGACGCTCCTCGGCGGTCATCAGACCACGCTGGTACTGCTTGTCGATCTGGTCGGCGTCCTTCTCGTACTTCGCCAGGATCTCCCGCTTGCGCGGCGGCGCGATGACGTCCTCCATGCCGATGGTGACGCCGGACCAGGTGGCCCAGTGGAAGCCGGCCTCCTTGAGCCCGTCCAGGGTGGCCGCGAGGGCCACCTTCGGGAAGCGCTCGGCGAGGTCGTTGACGATCGCGGAGAGCTGGCCCTTGCGGATCTCGTAGTTCACGAAGCGGTAGCCCTGCGGCAGCGTCTCGTTGAACAGGACCCGGCCGAGCGTGGTCTCCACGGTCAGCGGCTCACCCTCGACCCAGCCCTCGGGCGCGACCCACGCCTCGGCGCCGGCGCCGTTGTCGACACCGACCACGCCGCGCAGCCGGATCTTGACCGGGGTCTGGAGGTGCAGCTCGCCGGCGTCGAACGCCATCCGCGCCTCGGCGTCCGAGCTGAACGCCCGGCCCTCGCCCTTGCCACCCGGGGTGAGGTGGGTGAGGTGGTAGAGACCGATGACCATGTCCTGGGTGGGCATGGTGACCGGCTTGCCGTCGGCCGGCTTGAGGATGTTGTTCGACGACAGCATCAGGATCCGCGCCTCGGCCTGGGCCTCGGCGGAGAGCGGCACGTGCACCGCCATCTGGTCACCGTCGAAGTCCGCGTTGAACGCGGTGCAGACCAGCGGGTGGATCTGGATGGCCTTGCCCTCGACCAGCTGCGGCTCGAAGGCCTGGATGCCCAGGCGGTGCAGGGTCGGCGCACGGTTGAGCAGCACCGGGTGCTCGCCGATGACCTCTTCCAGCACGTCCCACACGACCGGCCGCTGCCGCTCGACCATCCGCTTGGCGGACTTGATGTTCTGCGCGTGGTTGAGGTCGACCAGCCGCTTCATCACGAACGGCTTGAACAGCTCCAGCGCCATCTGCTTGGGCAGGCCGCACTGGTGCAGCTTCAGCTTCGGGCCGACCACGATGACCGAACGGCCGGAGTAGTCGACGCGCTTGCCGAGCAGGTTCTGGCGGAACCGACCCTGCTTGCCCTTGAGCATGTCCGACAGCGACTTCAACGGACGGTTACCCGGACCGGTGACCGGCCGGCCGCGACGGCCGTTGTCGAACAGCGCGTCGACGGCCTCCTGGAGCATCCGCTTCTCGTTGTTGACGATGATCTCGGGCGCGCCGAGGTCGATCAGCCGCTTGAGGCGGTTGTTCCGGTTGATCACGCGGCGGTACAGGTCGTTCAGGTCGGAGGTCGCGAAGCGGCCACCGTCGAGCTGCACCATCGGGCGCAGGTCCGGCGGGATGACCGGGACGCAGTCCAGCACCATGCCGAGCGGCGAGTTGCGGGTGTTCAGGAACGCCGCGACGACCTTGAGCCGCTTGAGCGCCCGGATCTTCCGCTGGCCCTTGCCGGAGCGGATGGTCTCGCGCAGGCTCTCGGCCTCGGCGTCGAGGTCCATGTTCTGGACCAGCGCCTTGATGGCCTCGGCGCCCATGCCGCCGGTGAAGTACTCGCCGAACCGGTCGCGCAGCTCGCGGTAGAGCAGCTCGTCGGTGACCAGCTGCTTCGGCTCCAGCTTGCGGAAGGTGTCGAGCACCTCGTCCAGACGGTCGATCTCGCGCTGGGCCCGGTCGCGGATCTGGCGCATCTCGCGCTCTCCGCCCTCCTTGACCTTGCGCCGGACGTCCGCCTTCGCGCCCTCGGCCTCCAGCTCGGCCAGGTCGGCCTCGAGCTTGGCGGCCCGCTTCTCGATCTCCGAGTCGCGGCTGTTCTCGGACTGCCGCTTCTCGGCCAGGATCTCGTTCTCGATGGTCGAGAGGTCACGGTGACGCGACTCGGCGTCCACGCTCGTCACGACGTACGAGGCGAAGTAGATGATCTTCTCGAGGTCCTTGGGGGCGAGGTCCAGCAGGTAGCCCAGCCGGCTCGGCACGCCCTTGAAGTACCAGATGTGGGTCACCGGAGCGGCGAGCTCGATGTGCCCCATCCGCTCACGACGGACCTTGGAACGGGTCACCTCGACGCCGCAGCGCTCACAGATGATGCCCTTGAAGCGGACGCGCTTGTACTTACCGCAGTAGCACTCCCAGTCCCGCTGCGGACCGAAGATCTTCTCGCAGAAGAGCCCGTCCTTTTCCGGCTTCAGGGTGCGGTAGTTGATCGTTTCAGGCTTCTTGACCTCGCCGTGCGACCACTGACGGATGTCGTCGGCGGTGGCGAGACCAATGCGCAGCTCGTCGAAGAAGTTGACGTCGAGCACTATGTCCCCTATGTCGTCGTCTGTACTGCTTAGCTAGCGGGTGGGGTCGGAGGCCGGCGAGCCGGCCTCCGACCGCTCACCTCAGACCTCTTCGACCGAGCTCGGCTCGCGCCGGGACAGGTCGATGCCCAGCTCCTCCGCGGCCCGGAACACCTCGTCGTCGGTCTCGCGCATCTCCAGGGCCACACCGTCGCTGGAGAGCACCTCGACGTTGAGGCACAGCGACTGCAGCTCCTTGAGCAGCACCTTGAACGACTCCGGGATGCCCGGCTCGGGGATGTTCTCGCCCTTGACGATCGCCTCGTAGACCTTGACCCGGCCCAGGACGTCGTCGGACTTGATCGTCAGCAGCTCCTGCAGGGCGTAGGCGGCGCCGTACGCCTGCATCGCCCAGCACTCCATCTCACCGAAGCGCTGACCACCGAACTGCGCCTTACCACCCAGCGGCTGCTGCGTGATCATCGAGTACGGGCCGGTCGACCGGGCGTGGATCTTGTCGTCGACCAGGTGGTTGAGCTTCAGGATGTAGATGTAGCCGACCGCGATCGGGTCCGGCAGCGGCTCACCGGAACGACCGTCGAACAGCTGCGCCTTGCCGGAGGAACCGATCAGCTGCTTGCCGTCCCGGTTGGGCAGGGTCGACGAGAGCAGACCGGAGATCTCCTCCTCGCGGGCACCGTCGAAGACCGGCGTGGCCACGTTGGTGTCCGGCTCGGACTCGTGCGCGTCGATCGAGCGGAGCTGACGCTTCCAGTCGGCGTCGTCGCCGTCGACCTGCCAACCGGTCTTGGCCACCCACCCGAGGTGGGTCTCCAGCACCTGGCCGATGTTCATCCGGCTCGGCACACCCAGCGGGTTGAGCACGATGTCGACCGGGGTGCCGTCCTCCAGGAACGGCATGTCCTCGACCGGCAGGATCTTGGAGATGACGCCCTTGTTGCCGTGCCGGCCCGCGAGCTTGTCACCGTCCTGGATCTTGCGCTTCTGGGCGACGTAGACCCGGACCAGCTCGTTGACGCCCGGGGGCAGCTCGTCGCCGTCCTCGCGGGAGAAGGTACGCACGCCGATGACCGTGCCGGTCTCGCCGTGCGGCACCTTCAGCGAGGTGTCCCGGACCTCACGCGCCTTCTCACCGAAGATCGCGCGGAGCAGCCGCTCCTCCGGGGTCAGCTCGGTCTCGCCCTTCGGCGTGACCTTGCCGACCAGGATGTCGCCGGGGACGACCTCGGCGCCGATCCGGATGATGCCGCGCTCGTCGAGGTCGGCGAGCATCTCCTCGCTGACGTTCGGGATGTCGCGGGTGATCTCCTCCGGGCCGAGCTTGGTGTCCCGGGCGTCGACCTCGTGCTCCTCGATGTGGATCGAGGTGAGCACGTCCTGCTGCACGAGGCGCTGCGACAGGATGATCGCGTCCTCGTAGTTGTGGCCCTCCCAGCACATGAACGCCACGAGCAGGTTGCGCCCGAGCGCCATCTCGCCCTCGTCGGTGCACGGACCGTCGGCGATGACCTGACCGGCCTCGACGCGGTCGCCCTCGAAGACGACCGGCTTCTGGTTGACGCAGGAGCCGGCGTTGGAGCGGCGGAACTTGTGCAGCAGGTACGTCCGGCGGTGGCCGTCGTCCTGGTGGATCGTGATGTAGTCGGCGCAGAGGTCCTCGATGACACCGCCGACCTCGGCGACCACCACGTCACCGGCGTCGACCGCGGCGCGGTACTCCATGCCGGTACCCACCAGCGGCGCCTCGGCCTTGACCAGCGGCACCGCCTGGCGCTGCATGTTCGCGCCCATGAGCGCCCGGTTGGCGTCGTCGTGCTCGAGGAACGGGATCATCGCGGTCGCGACCGAGGTCATCTGCCGCGGCGAGACGTCCATGTAGTCGACGGCGCTGGGAACCACGTCCTCGGTCTCGCCGCCCTTACGGCGGCACAGGACCCGGTCCTCGGCGAAGGTGCCGTCCGCCTTCAGCGGCGCGTTGGCCTGCGCCTTGACGAACCGGTCCTCCTCGTCCGCGGTCAGGTAGTCGATCTGGTCGGTGACCCGACCGTCGACGACCTTCCGGTACGGCGTCTCGATGAAGCCGAACGGGTTGACCCGGGCGAAGGTGGAGAGCGCGCCGATCAGGCCGATGTTCGGGCCTTCCGGCGTCTCGATCGGGCACATCCGGCCGTAGTGGGACGGGTGCACGTCGCGGACCTCGAAGCCGGCCCGCTCCCGGGACAGACCACCCGGGCCGAGCGCGCTCAGCCGGCGCCGGTGGGTCAGGCCCGCCAGCGGGTTGGTCTGGTCCATGAACTGGGACAGCTGCGAGGTGCCGAAGAACTCCTTGATCGCCGCCACCACCGGGCGGATGTTGATCAGGGTCTGCGGCGTGATCGCCTCGACGTCCTGCGTGGTCATCCGCTCACGGACGACCCGCTCCATCCGGGACAGGCCGACGCGGACCTGGTTCTGGATGAGCTCGCCGACCGTGCGCAGGCGCCGGTTGCCGAAGTGGTCGATGTCGTCGGCCTCGTAGCCGTCCTCGCCGGCGTGCAGCCGGCAGAGGTACTCCACGGTGGCGACGATGTCGTCCTCGGTGAGCGTGCCCGTGGTGATCGGGACGTCCACCTCGAGCTTCTTGTTGAACTTGTACCGACCGACCTTGGCGACGTCGTACCGCTTCGGGTTGAAGAAGAGGTTGTCGAGCAGGGTCTGGGCGTTCTCACGGGTCGGCGGCTCGCCAGGGCGGAGCTTGCGGTAGATGTCGAGGAGCGCCTCGTCCTGGCCGGCGATGTGGTCCTTCTCGAGCGTGGTCATCATCAGCTCGGACCAGCCGAACCGCTCACGGATCTGCTCGGCCGACCATCCGATGGCCTTGAGCAGGACCGTGACGGCCTGCCGACGCTTGCGGTCGATGCGGACACCGACCGTGTCGCGCTTGTCGATGTCGAACTCCAGCCAGGCACCCCGGCTGGGGATGACCTTGACGCTGGAGAGGTCGCGGTCGGAGGTCTTGTCCGGCTGCTTGTCGAAGTAGACGCCCGGGGACCGGACGAGCTGGCTGACCACGACGCGCTCGGTGCCGTTGATGATGAAGGTGCCCTTCGGCGTCATCATCGGGAAGTCACCCATGAACACCGTCTGGCTCTTGATCTCGCCGGTGGTGTTGTTGGTGAACTCCGCGGTCACGAAGAGCGGGGCGCAGTAGGTCAGGTCCTTCTCCTTGCACTCCTCGATCGAGGCCTTGACCTCGTCGAAGCGCGGAGCCGAGAAGGAGAGCGACATGGTGCCGGAGAAGTCCTCAATGGGACTGATCTCGTCGAGGATCTCCGCGAGACCCGAGCGTGCGTGCGGGTCGTCCGCCGACCGGCCCTGCCAAGCCTCGTTGCCGACGAGCCAGTCGAAGGACTCGTTCTGAATGGCGAGGAGGTTGGGGACCTCGAGGTGTTCGGTGATCCTGCCGAAAGAAACTCGGCGGGGAGCGAAAGCGCTCGACGTACGACTGGTCTTCGCAGGGCGGGAAGCTGCCAAGATGCGTCCTTCCGAGGACCGGTGCTGCAGAACGGCTGGTACGCGTGCACTCCAATGACCCCACCAGAAATATCCGTAAACGGACATTTCCGAGCAGGGGTCAAGTCGGAAGGCAGCGCAAACTAGCAGTGTAGCCGAGAGGCTAACCGCTGTCCAGCCCACCCCGCAGGTCGTCGCGGAACGTGCCTCGGGACCCCTGGAAAACCGGGTCTACCGGGCCGCTCGGAACGCGTCGTTCCTGCCGGGCTGCTCGGGGGCCGCGACCATTGGTGCTGCCGCTGCCATTACCCAAGAGGTGGCCGTCGCAAGCGCGGAAGGTCTTGCTGGTGTCAGCGTGCCTGGGAGGCCCGTGCCGCGTCAAGGGCCTCCTGCCGGGTCGCCGTCGTCTTTCCCACCGACGAGCTACCACCGGGCACCACCGTGCGGCCGTACAACGGGCGCGGGACGCCCTGCTCACGCCGCTGCCGTCGGAGCCTGTCAACCACAGCGGGCGGTGATCCGTTCCCGGATCACCGCCCGCCGCGATGCGGTGTGCCCCGGCTCACGTGAGCCGGACGCGCGCCTGGTCGAACCTCAATTACTTGAGGGTGACCTTGGCGCCCTCGCCCTCGAGCTTGGCCTTGGCCTTGTCGGCGGTCTCCTTGTTGACCTTCTCCAGGATGGCCTTCGGCGCGGACTCGACCACGTCCTTGGCCTCCTTGAGGCCCAGGCCGGTCAGCTCACGCACGACCTTGATGACCTGGATCTTCTTGCCACCGTCGCTCTCGAGGACGACGTCGAACTCGTCCTTCTCGGCCTCCGGCTCGGCAGCGGCGCCGCCGCCACCCGGGCCGGCCATCATCATCGCGGCCGGGGCCGCAGCGGTGACCTCGAAGGTCTCCTCGAACTGCTTCACGAACTCGGAGAGCTCGATCAGCGTCATCTCCTTGAACGCGTCGAGGAGCTCGTCGGTGCTGAGCTTCGCCATGTCTGGCGTCCTTTCCTGAATCTGTTAGGTAAGAACTGGGTGCGCCGGGGGGCCTCAGGCCGCCTCGGCGCCCTCCTTCTCGCGCTTGTCCTGCAGGGCAGCCGCCAGACGGGCGGTCTTGGAGAGCGGAGCCTGGAACAGGGCCGCGGCCTTGCTCAGGTTGCCCTTCATGGCGCCGGCCAGCTTGGCCAGCAGCACCTCACGGGACTCCAGGTCGGCGAGCTTCGTGACCTCGGCCGCGGAAATGGCCTTGCCCTCGAAGACACCGCCCTTGATGACGAGCTTCGGGTTGGCCTTCGCGAAGTCACGAAGCCCCTTCGCCGCCTCGACGACGTCGCCCGAAACGAAAGTCAGCGCGGTAGGACCGGTGAACAGCTCGTCGAGGCCGGAGATGCCCGCCTCGGCCGCGGCACGCTTGGCCAGCGTGTTCTTCGCGACCGTGTAGGTGGTCTCCTTGCCGAGCGAGCGCCGCAGCTGGGTGAGCTGGGAAACCGTCAGACCACGGTACTCGGTGAGCACCGCAGCGCCCGCGTTGCGGAAGCTGTCGGTCAGCTCAGCGACGGCCGTGGCCTTGTCGGCCCGGATCGGCTTGTCCGCCATGTCCCTCCTCTCTCGTTGCTCGAGGCTGGTCGCCATCGACGAGCGGAATGCTCCTCGACGGCGGCGGAGGCAACACGACAACGAAAAAGCCCCGGCGCAGGGCGCACGGGGCGAGGGCCGGCACGATCACCATGGTCGGCGGACCACGGGAGGAGCCGAGTTACGCTTGCCGCCCTACGCGGGTCGCCCGTCGTCGCGGGACCTTCGACCGTGCCGGAGCACGGTGACCAGCGGTCTCTGGGTGGAACTACTTGACGAGGTTACGGGACGTGTCCCCATACCTCCAAATCGCCCCCGTGGTGGCCCCGGTCACGTCCGCTCAGGCGCGGCGTCGGCGCCACCACAGGTAGCCGGTCAGGGCCGCCCCGGCCCAGGCCGCCGCCCAGCCCGACAGGAGCAGCGCGGTGGACGCGGCCAGCGGCCCGGTGAGCGCCCGGGCGGTGGCCATCACCGGTGGCGCCGCCCAGGGGGCGACCGAGCCCGAGAGGCCGAGCACCAGGGCGCCGACCCCGCCGAGGGTCAGCACCGCCACGCCGTAGCCGGCGTTGCGGGTGACCGCCCTGCTGGCCAGTGCGCCCAGCGCCACCGCCGCCGGGAGCGCCAGCAGGTGGGCCCAGAGCCCCAGGGCCACCCCCGCCGCCACCGTCCGGTCCCCCGGCGCGACCGGGCCGGTCACCCCGCCGAGCAACCAGGGCAGGGCCAGCGCGACGGCCACCGTGCCGAGCCCGGCGAGCACCGCCGCGAGCAACCCCGCCACCCACTCCCGCGCCGGGCCGGCCAGCACCCGGGCCAACCGGCGCTGGGGGTCCGGCTCGACGTCCAGCAGGATCTTCGTCTGCCAGGCGAGCACCGGGAAGAGCACCACCGCGGAAACGCCGTACGCCTCCGCCGGCTGGGCCCGGCCGCCGCCGTACAGGACGCCGAGGGCGAGCAGGCCGGCCAGCACCGGCGCGAGCGCCCGGCCGGTACGCAGGAAGCCGGCCAGCCGCAGCCGGACCAGCGCGGTCACCGGTCCACCCCGTCGCCCTGCCCCGGTGCCCGGCCAGCCGGTCCGGCCGCCCCGCCGGCCTCACCCGGCACCCCGCCGGCGAGCCCGGCCCGGCCGTCGACCCGCCCCGGCGCCCCGTCCGCCGACCCGGACGTCCCGGCGGGGACGCGGCGGTCGTCGGGGCGTACCCCGAGGATCTGGTGGCCCTCGGCGCGCCACCGGGCGACGGTGCCCGCGACCCGCGCGGCGGGCACCGCGACCTCGACCACCGCCAACGGTTCCGCCCCGGCGGGCGGCTCCTCGGCCACCGCGCCGTCGGCGAGCCGCCAGTGCCGGGCGCCGGGGAGCCGCACGGTCTCCCCACGGTGATCGCTGACCAGGACCGACCCACCGGCGGCCAGCACCTCGTCGACCAGCTCCGGGACGAGTTCCCGGGCGGCGGCGTCCAGCCCCTCCCAGGGCTCGTCCAGCACCAGCAGGCCCGGCGTGCGGAGCATGGCCTGGGCGAGGCCGACCTTCTGAGCGGTGCCCTTGGAGAGCTCGGGCAGCCGGATCGCGCGGAACCGGGCCAGGCCCAGCCGGTCGGTCCAGTGCGCGACGGCCCGGTCGGCCTCGGCCCGGCCCAGGCCGGCGGCGCGCCCCATGCCGGTCAGGTACCGCTCCACGGTGAAGGGCTGGTCGGCGGGGAAACGCTCCGGCACCCAGCCGACCCGCCGCGGCCGGTCGGCCACCCGACCGCGATCCGGCCGGAGCACCCCCGCCGCGAGCTGGAGCAGGGTGGACTTGCCGACCCCGTTGCGGCCGAGCACGACCGCCACCTCACCCGGGTCGATCCGGGCCCGGACGGCCCGCAGCACCCACGGGCCGCGTCGGTGGTACCGGAGCCAGACGTCCTCCAGCCGCATGCCGGCCAGCCTGCCACAGCGGACAGACGGAAGGGGCCCCACCACGAGTCGTGGTGGGGCCCCTTCACGGGAGCGATGCTCAGGCCTCGGCCGAGCCCTCCTGGAGGTTCTTCACCACGTTCGGGTCGACCGGGACGCCCGGGCCCATGGTGGTGGTCAGGGTGACCTTCTTGAGGTACTTGCCCTTGGCCGCGGACGGCTTGGCGCGGAGCACCTCGTCGAGGACCGCGGCGTAGTTGTCGATCAGCTGGTTCTCGGAGAACGAGGACTTGCCGATGATCAGGTGCAGGTTGGAGTGCTTGTCCACCCGGAAGGTGATCTTGCCGCCCTTGATGTCCGAGACGGCCTTGGTGACGTCCATGGTCACCGTGCCGGTCTTCGGGTTCGGCATCAGGCCGCGCGGGCCCAGGATCCGCGCGATCCGGCCGATCTTGGCCATCTGGTCGGGGGTGGCGATCGCCGCGTCGAAGTCCAGCCAGCCACCCTGGATCCGGGCGACGAGCTCGTCGGTGCCCACCTCGTCCGCACCCGCCGCGGCGGCCTCCTCGGCCTTCGCGCCGGCGGCGAAGACGATCACGCGGGCGGTCTTACCGGTGCCGTGCGGCAGGTTGACCGTGCCGCGGACCATCTGGTCCGCCTTGCGGGGGTCGACGCCGAGGCGCATCGCGACCTCGACCGTGGCGTCGAACTTGGCGGTGGTGGTCTCCTTGGCGATCTTGACCGCCTCGGCGGGGGTGTACAGCTTCGCCCGGTCGATGACCTCGGCGGCCTTGCGGTAGCTCTTGCTGCGCTGCATTTTCGGGTTACTCCTGTGGTCTATGGCGGGCCGCGACGAACGCGCGCCCTCCCACGAACTGATCTGGTGAGTGGTCGACGACGTCAGTCGTTGACGACGATGCCCATCGACCGGGCGGTGCCTGCGATGATCTTCTCGGCCTGGTCGAGGTCGTTGGCGTTGAGGTCGACCATCTTCTTCTCGGCGATCTCACGCACCTGGGCGCGGGTGACGGAGCCGACCTTCTGGCTCTGCGGCACACCGGAGCCCTTCTCGACGCCGGCAGCCTTGATCAGCAGCCGGGCGGCGGGCGGGGTCTTCAGCACGAAGGTGAAGCTGCGGTCCTCGTAGACGCTGATCTCGGCCGGGACGATGTCGCCCCGCTGAGCCTCGGTCTGCGCGTTGTAGGACTTGCAGAACTCCATGATGTTGACGCCGTGCTGACCCAGCGCGGGGCCGACCGGCGGGGCCGGCGTGGCCTGGCCCGCCTTCAGCTGAAGCGTGAACGTCTTGACGAGCTTCTTCTTCGGAGGCATGTCTCTTCCTGGGGCTTGGAACTGGGAAAGGTGCTCACCGTCGCCGGCCGCGGGCGCGCACGGTCAGCGCGATCACGACAGCGGCGACGTTCTAGCGTAGCGCAGCGTCCTCCCACCCCTCCGTCGAGGTCCGACGGGCGGTGGAACGAGTACGCCGGCGGCGGGCAGCCTGCCCACCGCCGGCGACCGGTACGTCAGATCTTGGTGACCTGGTTGAAGTTCAGCTCGACCGGGGTCTCCCGGCCGAAGATCGACACCAGCACCTTGAGCTTCTGCTGGTCCGCGTTGATCTCGCTGATCGTCGCCGGCAGCGACGCGAACGCGCCGTCGGTGACGGTGACCGAGTCGCCGACCTCGAAGTCGAGGACCTTGATCTCGGGCTTGGCCTTCTTCTGCTCGGTCTCGACCGCCGGCGCCAGCCACTTGAGCACCTCGTCGAGGGAGAGCGGCGCCGGGCGGTCGGCCCGGTCGGTCGCCCCCACGAAGCCGGTGACCCCCGGCGTGTTGCGCACGCAGGAGTAGGACTCGGCCGTCAGCTCCATCCGGACCAGGATGTAGCCGGGGAAGACCTTGGCCTGGACCTGGGACCGCTTGCCGTTCTTGACCTCGACCTCTTCCCGGGTCGGCACCTCGACCTGGTAGATGAACTCCTCCATGTCGAGGGAGGTGATCCGGGTCTCGAGGTTGGTCTTGACCTTGTTCTCGTAGCCGGCGTAGGAGTGCACCACGTACCAGTCACCGGGCGCGTAGCGCAGCTTCTGCCGCAGCTCGGCGACCGGGTCGTAGTCCTCGTCCGGTGCGGGCTCCGTGGTCGGGAACTCCGGCTCGCTGGCGGCCTCGACCGACTCGTCACTGGCCGCCGTCGCCACCGTGGACTGCTCGTCCGTGGTCTCGGCGGTCTCGTCGTACTCAGGCACGCTTGCTCACTTCCGTCACTATCGGCTCAGCCGGCCGGTCAGTTGCCGAAGACCCACAGCACGCCCTTGGCGAAGCCGAAGTCGAGGAGGCCCACGATCGTCAGCATCACGGCGACGAAGGCGACCACCACGGCGGTGTAGGTCAGCAGTTCCTTGCGGGTCGGCCAGATGACCTTACGCAGTTCGGCGACCACCTCGCGGAAGAAACGCGCGATGCGGGCGAACAGCCCCACCCGATCGGTCTCGGTGCGGGTCTTCGGCTTGCTGTCGGCCGACTCGGCACGGGTCCGCGCGCGGGTCGCGGTGCCGCCCCGGGATACCGGCTCGTCCGCGTCGGTGGCGTCGTCGGCGGCCACCTCGTCGACGTTCTCGTCGCGCGGAACGTCGTCGCCGGCGTCCTCGCCGCGCCGCTTGTTCTCGGCCACTTCGCCCTCCGTCGCGGGATGTCGGGTCGCACGCCGATCGGCGTGCGCGGCGCTGGTCACGCCGGCCGGACCAACCGTCCCGCGACGGGCCGCGGCCGGCGGACCGGACGGAGGGAACCCGAAGCCTCGGGACCACCCCGCCGATGCCACCACCACGGGCCGGACGCCGCCGTTCGGCGGCGCGACCCACGGGAACGGTCAGGCCTGAGGCGCAGGGGTGACAGGACTTGAACCTGCAGCCTGCGGTTTTGGAGACCGCTGCTCTGCCAATTGAGCTACACCCCTGTGCGGCAACGCTCGCCCCGCTCGACCACGAGTGGTCGCGCAGGGGTCACTTGCCCCACGGCGGACCAGTGTACGGGTAGTGCGGCGACTTTCCCAACCGGCACCACCCATCACGTCCGGACCGGACCTCAGCAGGCCGTCCGGATGGTCGCCCGAGCCTGCGAGAGGACCTTCTCCCCCAGGCAGGTGGCGGTCACGTCGAGCCTGGTCAGGCCCGCCTCGGTGACCTCCTTCACCACCGCGGCCACCTCGATCTCGGTGCCCTGGTCGTCGTCCGGGACGACCACCGGACGGGTGAACCGGACGCCGAAGTCGACCACCGCGTCGGCCGCCCCGGCCCACGTCGTCACCGCCCGGCCGACCAGCGCCATGGTGAACATCCCGTGGGCGATCACCCCGGGCAGACCGACCTTGGTGGCGGTCCGGTCGCTCCAGTGGATCGGGTTGAAGTCGCCCGAGGCGCCGGCGTAGCGGACCAGGTCCGCCCGGGTCACCCGGAACGTCTGAGTCGGCAGCTCCATCTCAGGCCTCCCCGCGTACGACGATCTTGGTCCAGACGGCGACCACCGGCTCGCCGTCGGTGGTGCTGACGTCGGTGCGGGTGGTCAGGAAGCCGTGCCCACCCCGGTTGGTGATCTCCTCGACGGTGTTCACGCAGACCAGCTCGTCCCCCGCCACCACGGGACGGGTGTACGCGAAGCGCTGGTCGCCGTGGACCACCCGGCTGTAGTCGACGCCCAGCGCCGGATCCTCGATGATCTGCCGGCTGGCGGCCATGGTGACCACCACGGGAAAGGTCGGCGGGGCGACCACGTCCGGGTGGCCGAGCGCGCGGGCCGCCTCCGGATCGTGGTGGGCGGGCTCGGTGGCGCCGATGGCGGTGGCGAACTCGCGGATCTTTTCTCGGCCCACCTGGTAGGGGGCGGTCGGCGGATACGTCCGGCCGACGAAGGACGGGTCCAGGGACATGCCGCCGAACCTACACGCAAACACGAACGCCGATCCGTACGGGACGGGCGGCGAGAAGCCGCGCCATCCGTGCGGATCGGCGTTCGGGATTTGCTCGGGGGCGGGCCGGCCGGTGCCGGCCGCCGGTCAGCGGGTCTCGCGGTGGACGGTGTGCCGACCGTCCCGGGGGCAGAACTTCTTCAGCTCGATGCGGTCCGGGTCGTTACGACGGTTCTTGCGCGTGATGTAGTTGCGCTCCTTGCACTCCACACACGCCAAAGTGATCTTCGGCCGGACATCGGTCGCCTTCGCCACGGCGGAGTGCCTTCCTCGCTACGGATAACAACTACGACGCATGAGCCTACGCGGTCAAAGCGTGGACATGCAAAGCGGGCGCCTGTGGCGCCCGTCCCACCGACCGCCGGGACCGGGCCCGGAGGACGAGAGTAGCGGTGGCCGGACTTGAACCGGCGACACAGCGATTATGAGCCGCTTGCTCTGCCATCTGAGCTACACCGCCGCAGGCGGGTCCAGCCGGACCCTCTGAGCCCCCTTACGGAATCGAACCGTAGACCTTCTCCTTACCATGGAGACGCTCTGCCGACTGAGCTAAGGGGGCCTACCCGATCACCCCGGAGGGCGTCGCGCAGGGGATACATTACACGGCCCCGCGCGGCGGGCGAAATCGGATCCCCCCTACCCGTGTCGGCGCAGGTCAGGGCACGACTCGTAGCCGCGGCAGCTCGCCGGCGGAGATCGTCTCCGGGTCCACCTGGGCCCCGAACCAGGCCTCCAGCCGCTCGTACGGCAGCGGGCGGCTGAAGAGGAATCCCTGGCCGATCTCGCAGCCGATGTCCTGGAGCAGCTCCAGGGTCAGCTCGCTCTCCACACCCTCGGCCACCACCGCGAGGCCGAACTGCTGGGACAGGGTCACCACCGCGTTGACGATCGCCAGGTCACCCGGATCGGTCGCCATCCCCTGCACGAAGGAGCGGTCCACCTTCACCTCGTGCACCGGCAGCCGGCGCAGGTGGGCCAGGGAGGAGTCACCGGTGCCGAAGTCGTCCACCGAGAGCCGCACCCCGAGGTCACGCAGCCGGTGCAGGGTGGGGATCGGCCGGTCGGTGCCGTCCATCACCCCCGACTCCTTGATCTCCAGCGTGAGCCGCTGCGGCGGCACGCCGTACTCGTCGAGCAGTTCCTGGACGCGGGCCGGGAAGTGTTGGTCGGTGAGGGACCGGACGGAGATGTTGACCGCGACGGCGAGCGACTGGGCGCCGTCACCCCAGTCCCGGCTGCGCCGCAGGCCCTCCCGGAGCACGAGCTCGGTGAGCCGGTCCAGCTGGCCGGTGTGCTCCGCGACCGCGACGAAGTCCTCGGGAGCCACCGTGCCGTGCGTCGGGTGCTCCCAGCGCGCCAGGCACTCGACCCCCACCAGTCGCCGGTCCCGGAGGGTGACCTTGGGCTGGAAGTAGACCTCCAGCCCACCCTCTTCGAGGGCGCGGCGCAGGTCACCGGCGAGGCCGAGCCGGCGCAGCGAACGGGACTCCAGCGCGGGGTTGAACAGCTGCACGGCGCCGGGCACCGACTTCGCGGCCGTCGCGGCCAGGTCCACCCGTTGCAGCAGGGCGGCCGCATCGCTGCCGTGGTCCGGGTACACGGCCACCCCGACGGCGGTGTCCACGTCGAGGGTGAGCGCGTCGAAGACCATCTCGTCGCGGATCTGCTCGCGCAGCTCGGTGGCCAGCTCCAGGGCGGCGTCCGCGCTCTCCAACCGCAGCGTCACCAGGAACTCGTCGCCACCGGCCCGGCCGACCAGGGCGGACGAGGGGGCGGATCTGCGCAGCCGGTCGGCGACCTCGACGAGGACCTTGTCCCCGGCGGCGTGCCCCAGCGACTCGTTGACCTGGCGCAGCCCGTCCACGTCGAAGAGCAGCAACGCCACCACCTCGCCGGGCGCCCGGATCTTCGCCGCCTCGTCCAGGGCCCCGGTGATCCGGCGCCGGTTGGGCAGCTTGGTCAGCGCGTCGTGATAGGCGTCGTGGCGCAGCCGGTCGACCAGCCGGGAATTCTCCAGCGCGACCGCGGCGTGCGCCGCGACCGTCTCGAAGATGGGGATGTCGCTGGGGGCGAAGTGACCGACGTCGCTGAGCCGGTTGACCACCTCGAGCGTGCCGATCACCGCCTGCCCGGAGCGCAGCGGCACCACGATGACGTCCTTGACCTGGCGGCTGCTGAGTTCCCGGCGCAGCTCCGGGTCGCCACCGAGGGCCCGGCCGACCGCGAGCGTGCCCCCGGAGTCCCGGGCCCGTTCGCGCAGGGCCGCCGGCGTCTGGGCGACGTCGAGCAGTCCGCGGTCGTCCAGCCGCGCGGTGAGCAGCACCTCCGGGTGCCGGCCCTGGGCGGGCACCCAGAGCGTGGCGTACTCGGCCTGCATCAGCGAACGGATCCGTCCGAGCAGGACGTCGGCGAGGGTGCCCTGCTGGCCGACCTCGCTCATCGCCCGGGTCAGCTCGTAGATGTCGGCGAGGGTCCGGTGCTGGCGGAGGAACTGCGAGTAGGACCGGTAGAGCAGGACGCCGGCGGCCGCCAGCGCGGCCAGCAGGAGCACCGACCAGAGGGTGGTGGCCAGCGCGATCAGGATGAGCAGACCGACCGCGACGTTGAGCGCGGTGGTGGCGAGAACCTGCAGGGCCGTGCTCGCGGTCTCCCGGCTGCCCTGCCAGCCCTGCAACAGGGTGATCACACCGACCACGGCGAGCAGGCTGATCAGGGTGTTGGTGGTCACCGCGACGGAGAGGACGACCCAGGTCGCGGGCCCGACCTCATCGAGGGTGGGCGCGGCCGCGACGACGAGGCCGGCGACGGACACACCCGCGGCGTCCCGCGCGACGTTGAACCAGAACTTCGGCGGTGGGTAGCGTCGGTATGCCTGGGTCATGATCGCGGCGATCGTCGCCACCAGGACCACCGCCAGGGGCGACAGGCGGTAGAACGCCAGCACCAGCGGAATCTCGGTCAACGTGACCACGACCGCCTGGCGGCGCACCACGAAGCTCAGCGTGGGGACGCCGGCCACGACCATCACGGCCAGCAGCACCACCGCGACGAGCGCGTCGCCGGGCCTGATCGGTGTGGACAGCGCCAGGATGAGCGAGATGAGGACGGCGACGGCGGCCAGCGGGCCGGTGATCAGCCAGGCGTGCTCGGTCGGACGCCGCCGAGTCACCCTAGCCGGCACAGTGATGTCCTCTCAGTGGCGGAGGCTGGGTGACACGGTGGTCACCGGGCGTCGACGAGCACCGCTCCGGGAGGGTTGTGCAGCGCCGGGGCACCCCACTCGACGCCAGCCGTCTGGGCACCCGAATCGAAGCCCGACATGCCGGCGGTCACCACCGTCAGAGCGACGAGCACCGCCGTCGCACCGAGCAGCCGGCCAAGCTTTCGACCAGACATGTGGGTACTCCTGTCGACAGAAGGGTGTCACGGCGAGGTGGAGATTCCACGATGGTGCCACAACCGGACTGACCCGCAAAGCGGACGGACGGCCGATCAGGGCAGCCCCCAGGGACCGATCCGATCGGCGGGTGACAAGTCGCCAGACGGGCGGCCCTGGGAAGTACGACCAGCAGACAGATGCTGCGGGTTCGGCCTTTAGCCGCGATCCCCTCCCGGACCGGCGAGCCGGGCTATTGCCGCAGACACCTCGACGGCCAACGCAACAGGTCGGATCGGATGATCTCCTCTCACCGGACGACGCCCTTCAGCGGGTCGGCGACACCGGACCGGAACAGCGCAGCCCGTCACGAACCGTCACCGGCGGCGGGCAGCCGGCGACAATCACGGCCATCAGCATGCCTCGGGTGACGGCAAGAACGCCAGACCTACCCGAGGCACTTTCGCCGACCGACTGTCCGGTGCCTGACGGCTGACGGCGGAGGCTGCCCGGCACCAGCCTCGGCTGGTACTTCCACCCCGACGCCTGGGGTCGCGGGTACGCCAGCGAGGCGGCGGTGCTGCGCCACGCATTCGAGGCCGGGTTGCAGACGGTCCTCGCCGTGACCCATCCCGACAACGTCGCCTCGCAGGGCGTCTGCCGCCGGCTGGGGATCAGACACCACGGGCCGACCGACCGTTACAACGACATGACCTGCGAATTCTTCAGTCTCGCGAACCCTGGACCTCGGCCCTCCCGGAGACCGGGCGCGAACCGCGGCGTCAGCGGTCGCGGCGTAGGTCGAACCCACCCCGACCAGTTTGGAGTGCCTCCATGGCCCGCCTGCCCGACACAGCCCGCGTTCCGGTGATCCGTGCGGACTTCAGCGACGATGCGGTCTGGGCCCGACCTCAGGAGGACATCTCCGAGGAGACGGAAGAAGGCTTCGTCGCCGAAGTCGAATTTGTCGAGGACCGGACGCTGGTCTGCCTCGACGTGCCGGCGCTGGTCCGTGCCTTCCCAGCCGCAGCGGCCGTTCAGCCGTCGGCAGCGTGCAGGCGTCCGGTGCCCAGGCGTCGTCCGTCGTGGTGTGGTGGTCACCCATACGGCCACCCATGACTCCGGCCGCGCGCGCAGTCCTTGGAACGGTCAATCAATCGCAGCTGGAGGCGATGAGCCGCCTTCAAGCCCGGCGAACCAGCCGAGCACGTCCTGAGGGCTCACGTCGTAGCCCGTGGCTCGTTCCCCGCTCCAGTTGACGCCGATCAGGACTCCCTGCTCCGCCAGCCAGGGCACAAATTCGTGCAGCCACTGATCAAACGGCATGGAGACGATCTCGAGCCCGTTGTATGCCGCCACCTGTTCGACCACATGTTGCGCTCGTGACCGCAGCGACCAGAAGGGCATCGCCCGGCTCCCGTCGGGCTTGTGGGGCGCGGCGCAGGAGCCATCATCCTCCAGGACGGTCCAGACCCGCCCGGCAGCAGGAGCCTCTCTCCTGAACGCAGCAGAGTGAGCTGCACTGACAGTCAAACCTGCCTCCCGACAGTGCCTACGTGCCCGTTACGTGCCCGATCAGCCCAGCAGGTCGGGGCACGCGCGGTCAACAGCAGCAGGAGACAACAAAGGCCCCCAACCTGTGTAGGTTGGGGGCCTTTGTGTTCCCTGGTGGCGGGTAGAGGATTCGAACCTCTGTAGCTTTCGCGACGGATTTACAGAGCGCCACGCTCATGCTCCTGACCAGCACGAACGCTGGCCGGGCGCGCTGCCGCGACACGGATGCGACACGACCCGACGGGGCCAAGGTCGTTCGGACGTAGGGCGCTCCACCTTGTCCCGTCCGGGCAGGCTGGACGGTCCTGCGACTGCCCGACGAGGAGATCCGCTCTCATGGAATCGACGGGGCCGGCACTAGCATCCGTTCTCATGACTACGGGGAATTCCACGACGGAGGTGACGCGGCGACGGGTGCCCACCCTCGTCGTCGTCGGGTCCAGCCTGCTGCTGGCGCTGAGCGGCCTGACACGGCTGGGGCAGGTGGCGGCGGAGGCGGTCAACCAGCACGCGTACTTGACGGCGCACGAGCAGGTAGGCACGCCGAGTGCATTCGCCGCCCTGCCGATGGTGTTCCTCACGGGCGTCGGCCTGGTCGTGTCGCTGGTCGCACTCGCCATCCTGCTGCTGGCGTTGGTCAACCTCGTCGGCAGGAACTGGACCCAAATCGTCACCTGGATCATCGGCGGCCTGACGCTGGCGGTGGCGGGCTGCTGGCGAGCCCTGGCCCTCATCCCGGCCCCTTCAGGAGAAGTTCCGGAGGTGACCGAGTGGGACAGCGTCAACGCGGTCGCCGGTCAGCTGATACCCGCGTGGGTTGAGCCCGTAGCCGCCGTTACGGGGTTCGTGGCGTCGCCCTCACTGCTGGTCGGCCTCGTCCTGCTCGCCCTGCCGCCCGCCAACGCCTTTTACCGGCGGCGCCACGTGGTCACCGACTGACCGAGGCTGCCCTTTCAACGGCGGCTAGGCACCGGCGGCGCTGGTCCCATCGCCTCCGTTGCAGGCCAGGTCGCGGGCAAGTTCGCCGACCAGCACCTTGGGCCGGCGCCGCAGCCACCATCGGCCAGTCACGCCGAACGGCCGCAATGCCGCACCGTCGTCATCGACGGTCACCTCGCGGAACTTCTCGTCCAGCTGATCCACAATGCCTTGCCAGTTCACCCGCACGGGCTCGGTGAGCAAGGGCAGCGCCTGCTCAAGCCATTCGCGGCAGGCGAAGTCGCCCTTGTACTCGTCGGCACACCAGTCATAGCCTTCACGGATCTCCTCAATCAGTCCGGACCACCCTTCCACCATCTGCGGAAGGCTGAAGGCCGTTCGCCAACCCCGTTCGCGCAGCGCTTCCCCTACGCGTAAGGCAGATTGATAATCCTCGCGGCCGAGATTCTGGCTCTCCACCGTCCCATCATGCATCCACGGGTCACCTGACCCCAGTCAGACCCAGCAGCACGGCGCAGCGGCTATCCCTACCAGGAACAGCGACTCGTCCACAGCGCGAGGTGAACAGCTACCGGGATCGCGCCGCCCGTTCTCCCGGATCAGGGTGACGTGCCAGCCACGTGCCAGTAGCCGGTGCCCCAAATGGGCACGAGCGGGCACGACCCGTGACCAGTCCCCCTTCCACGAGCAGGCGTTTCGGGCATCCGGGCCGGTGATCTTCGTTCTTCCAAGCTGCCGGTGCTGTCAGGCGCTGGCCTGCCGGACCGAGACGACCGCGTCACGTACATCCTGAGGGAGATCGGCTTCGTCCAGGTCCATGGCCGTCACGGCGGCGGTCAGGCGCTGTCGTTCCTGCGGCATGGTCGACCACGCAGCGGCCGGCAGCCGCAGAACCGACCCCAGCAGGTCGCCGGGGTAGAAATCGCTTTCAGCGAGCGGGTCCCTGGCAAGGACTTCGACGGCCAGAGGTAACAGGATGGGCACCGCTATCTGTTGCCCGAGCATGATCCGAAGATCCTCGACTGTGAACTGTGTCAGAGGCTTACGGCGCAACTCGGTGCAGCGCCGAACCAGGAACGTGCTATCGGGCTCAGGAGGTCCCCAGTCCGCACCCTCGATCCGCTCGATCGTTGTCACCGGCTGGACAGTCCCCGGAGCGGTCCCGGAACTGGATGAGAAAGTCCGCCGCGACCCCACCCCGCCACGCGCGGGACCGATGACCAGGGCATGGCCACGTTTGCCGGGAAACCCAAGATCCAACGTGCCCGTTGCGTGCCCGATCGGCCTGTCGAGCAGGGGCAACAACGGTCAACGCCGCAGGAGACGACAAAGGCCCCTGATCCGCGTTTCCGCAGTTCAGGGGCCTTTCACTGCCTGGTGGCGGGTAGAGGATTCGAACCTCTGTAGCTTTCGCGACGGATTTACAGTCCGCTCCCATTGGCCGCTCGGGCAACCCGCCAGGGCGTCGCCACCGCGTCGCAACGCGGCAGCGGAAGCAAGGATAGCGGTCGCCCCCCGGGTCGTCGCAACCGGGTACCGTCAGGGGGTCGTGCCGCTGGTCAGCGCACGACGGAACAGCCTTGACCGCCGGACAGCAGGAGCATGAGCATGGCAGCGAACCCGTCGTTCGACATCGTGAGCAAGGTCGACCGCCAGGAGGTCGACAACGCCCTCCGCCAGGCGGAGAAGGAGCTCGCGCAGCGGTTCGACTTCCGCGGCACCGGCGCCGAGATCTCCTGGTCGGGCGAGGAGGCGATCAGCCTCCAGGCGGAGACCGAGGAGCGGGTCCGGGCCGCGCTGGACGTCTTCAAGGAGAAGCTGGTCAAGCGGAACATCTCGCTCAAGTCGCTGGACGCCGGCGACCCCCGCGCCTCCGGCAAGATCTTCAAGATCGACGCCAAGGTGATCCAGGGCATCGAGACGGACAAGGCGAAGGCGATCAGCAAGAAGATCCGCGACGAGGGCCCGAAGGGCGTCCAGGCGCAGATCCAGGGTGACCAGCTCCGGGTCACCGGCAAGAAGAAGGACGACCTCCAGGCCGTCATCACCCTGCTCAAGGGCGAGGACTTCGGGGTCGCCCTGCAGTTCACCAACTACCGGTAGCGCGGGAGGGGCGGAGCGGAACACCGCTCCGCCCCGCGGCTCAGGTCGCGAAGATCAACAGCAGCACCACGGTCAGGATCACGCTGATCAGGATCGAGCCGAGGCATCCGACCCGGTTCGAGAAGAAGAGGAACATGACAGCGCTGTACCCACCCCGCCGCGGATGAGGCACCCGGTGGCGACTATCACCCGTCGAGCGGCCTTCCCCGGTCGGGGACGGCCGCTCGACGCGTACCCGGGGACGACGGTGACGGTCAGACGAGCGTGGGTTGTTCGGCGCGGACCGCGACGGCCTCCGCGCGGGTGATCGGGCCGCCGGGCAGCGCGGCGACCGCGGCGCCGACCCCGACCGCCGCACCGGCGAAGAGGAACGCCCACGGCACGCCGCCGGCGTGGTCCACGATCAGGCCGGCCACCGCGCCGCCGGCGGCGCTGGCCGCCACCGACATGGTGACCACCCAGGTGTACGCCTCGTTCAGCATGCTGGTCGGGGCGATCCGCCCGACCAGGGTGTTCTCCAGGATCAGCGCGGGCGCGATGGTGGCCCCGCCGATCACCAGCGCGACGCCCAGCGCCCACGGGGTGGGCATCACCGCGAAGACGACGAAGCTGCCGGCCACCCCGCAGAGCAGCACCGCGAACTGACGGGTCATGTTCGCCGCCGGCTTCCGTACCCCGAACCAGACGCCCCCGGCGGCGCTGCCCACGCCCCAGACGGCCAGCAGCAGGCCGGCCAGGCTCTCCGGGTCGTCGGTGGGCTGGCCGTCGGCGAACGCCGGCACGATCACCCCGGCCGCGCCGAACGCGATGCCGAGGCTGGCGACGCAGACCAGCAGCGCGGGGAAGCCACCCACCCGCAGCGGACCGAGGCCCTTGGCGTGGTGTCCGTGCGGGTGCGGCCGCCAGCCGCGCATCACCCGGCCGAGCGCCACCGCGCCGGTGCCGGCGAGGGTGACCACGGCGGCGCCGACCAGCGCGGCCGCCGCGTCGGCGACCAGCACGAAGGCGGCCACCAGCAGCGGCCCGAGCACGAAGACGAGTTCGAAGAGCGAGGTCTCGGCGGCCAGCGCGGTGTTGCGCAGGTGGTACCGCCCGGAGGCCGGGCCGGTCAGGTCGTTCCAGGCGCCCCGGATCGCGGCGGTCAGCGGTGGGAAGGTGGCCCCGGCGACACCGGCGGCCAGGTAGATCAGGCCGAGGTTGCCCGCCTCGGCGCGGCTGGCCCAGAGCAGTCCGAGCAGGGCGAGGGGGTGGGCGACGGCGGTGGCGAGCAGCACCGGGCTGGGTCCGGCCCGATCCGCGATCCGGCCGGCGACCGGGCTGAGCGCCGCGCCGCACAGGGCGTAGATGCCGCCGGCGACCGCGGCGAGCGAGTACCGGCCGGTCACCTGCTCGACCACCAGCAGCAGGGCCAGCGGGGTCATGCCGATCCCGAGCCGCCCCACCATGCCGAGGATCAGCAGCATCGGCGCGCCGGGGATGCGCCAGACCGCCAGGTACTGGCGCAGTGCGGCCACGGTCGACCTCCAGGGGGTGTGACGGGTGGGAGACAATCCGACCCTAATGCGGCACCGGTACGTGCGGAAATCGGTTATGAGGCCCCGTACACAGGGATCCGCCCGTGTCCGGCGGACCGGACACGGGCGGACGGGTCGTGCGTGGGGCGTCAGCGCTGGAACTGCACGGGGCCGGTGTTGCCGGCCAACTGCTCCAGCCGGGCCACCCGCTCCTCCATCCGGGGGTGGGTGGAGAAGAGCGCGGCGATCCCGCCGCCCCGCTTGAACGGGTTGTCGATCATCAGGTGGGCGGTGCTGGTCAGCTGGCCCTGGGCGGGCAGCGGCCGGCTCTGGGTACCCGTGTGGATCTTGCGCAGTGCGCTGGCCAGGGCCAGCGGGTCCCGGGTGAGCTGGGCGCCCGAGGCGTCGGCCTGGAACTCCCGGCTCCGGCTGATCGCCAGCTGGATCACGGTGGCCGCGATCGGACCGAGGATCAGGGTGAGCAGCAGCACCGCCGGGTTCGGGGCGTCCTCGTCGTCCCCGCCGCCCAGCGGGATGAACCAGGCGATGTTCGCCAGCGCGGTGACGATGCCGGCCAGACCGGCCGCCACGCTGGAGATGAGGATGTCCCGGTTGTAGACGTGCGACAGCTCGTGACCGATCACCCCGCGCAGCTCGCGGTAGTCCAGGATCTCCGTGATGCCCTGGGTGACGCAGACCGCCGCGTGCGCCGGGTTGCGCCCGGTCGCGAAGGCGTTGGGCTGCGCGGTCGGGCTGACGTACAGGCGGGGCATCGGCTGCCGCGCCTCGGTGGCCAGCTCGCGGACCATCCGGTACAGCTCGGGGAATTCCGCCTCGCTGACCGGTTGCGCCCGCATCGAGCGCAGCGCGAGCTTGTCGGAGTAGAAGTAGGTCACACCGTTCATCAGCAACGAGACGACGACGGCGACGACGAGGCCGCCGCTCCCACCGAACCAGTAACCGACCGCGATGATCAACGAGGTCAGCAGGCCCAGCAGGGCTGCGGTCTTCAGACGGTTGTGATGCACGATCGCTCCTTCGGTGCGCGAACCACGCGGGGTCCGCTGACCGGTCCAACACACCGGTACCCGGCAACCATCCTGCTCATGACTGTGAGTTGGCTGGAGGTCGCTGTGGGCGCGCTGCCAGCACCGCCCTCGCGCCGGGCGGGCGCGCTGCACGGCGGGGCAGGCCGGCTCTGCGGCGTTTGCCGCCAGGGGCCCGGTTGCGGCTGGCGAGCCCGGTTGCGGCGGAGGAGCCCGGTTTGAGGCTGGCGAGCCCGTTTTGCGGTGTGTCGGGGTATCCCTTCGCCGGGACACCGCGACACGCCGCAAACCGGGGCGGCGGGGCAGATCGGGGCGGCGGGGCAGATCGGGGCGGCGGGGCAGATCGGGGCGGCGGGGCAGATCGGGTGGGGACGGGGTCAGCGGGCGGCGAGGTCCAGCACGAGCTGCGGGGCGAAGCCCACCACCACGGCCACCGCCGTCGCGGCGGCCAGGGCCACCGCGACCGTCCAGGCCGGGCGCGCGACGGCCGGACCGACGGCCGGGACCGGCGCACCAGCCGGGCCGGCCACGGCAGCCCCGTCGGGGGCGGCGTAGAGGGCGGCGGTGAGGCGCAGGTAGTAGGCCAGACCGATCACCGCGTTGACCGCCACCACCAGGGCCAGCCAGCCGGCACCGCCGTCCAGCAGCGAGCGGACCACGGTCACCTTGGCGAAGAGCCCCGCCAGGCCCGGCGGCAGCCCGGCCAACCCGATCAACGCCAGCGCGAGCGCCCCGCCCACCCACGGGTGCCGGCGGGCCGCGCCGCGCAGGTCGTCCACCGTGCCGCCGTCCGCGCCGGCCGGGCGCAGCGCCACCAGCGCCGCGAAGGCGGCCAGCTCCAGCAGGACGAAGAAGACCGCGTACGCCACCGCGGCGGCGTACGCCCCGGTGCGGGCCTCGTCGGTGCGCCCGGCGGCCAGCGCCAGCGCTCCGAGCGGGGCGAGGATGTAGCCGGCCTGCGCCACCGACGACCAGGCGAGCAGCCGGACCGTCCGCCGCTGGCGCAGCGCCACCAGGTTCCCGACGGTCATGGTCAGCACGGCCAGGAGGGCGAGCGCCGGACCGGTGAGGTCGGCCGGCAGCGCCCGCTGGACCACCGCCAGCAGGGCCACCACCCCGCCCAGCTTGGAGGCGGTGGAGAGGTACGCCGCCACCGGCAGCGGAGCGCCGTCGTAGGTGGCCGGGGCCCAGGCGTGGAACGGCACCGCGGCGACCTTGAAGGCCAGCCCGAGCACCACCAGCACGACGGCGGCGGTGACCAGCGGCAGGTCGGGTCGGGGCGTGAGGAGCACGCCGAGCCGGTCCAGGTGCAGCCCGCCGGTGGCCGCGTAGAGCAGCGCCGCCCCGAGCAGGGTCAGGGTGGTCGCCACCACGCTCACCACGAAGAACGTCACCGCCGCCTCCGCGCTGGCCAGGCTGCCCCGACGCAGCCCGACCAGGACGTAGATGGGCAGGGTGAGCGTCTCCAGCGCGACGATCAGGGTGATCAGGTCACCGGCCGCGCCGAGCACCACGCCGCCGGTCATCGAGCAGGCCAGCAGGAAGCAGTACTCCCCCACCGGCGTCGGTCCACCGCGCAGCAGCGGACCGGAGAGCCCCAGCACGCCGAGGGTGAGCAGCGCGAAGACCACGGCGACGAGGGCCGCCCGGCCGTCGAACATCCACGAGCAGTCGGCCCCGACGCAGAACGTCCGCCGGGTCTCCCCCGCGCCCACCAGCGCCGACCCGACGGCGGTGGCGGCGGCGCCCGCGGCGGCCACGGCCACCGTCGCGCCGGCCCGCGCGACCAGCAGGTCGGCCAGGAGCACGAGTACGGCCGTGCCGGCGGCCAGGTACGCCGGCAGCAACGCCACGTTGTCCACGCTCTGCACGAGACTCACCGGAGCACCTCCACCAGGGCGTCCACCGGGCCGGTGGCGAAGCCGAGCACCAGGGTCGGCGCCAGGCCCACCGCCAGGGCGAGCAGTACCAGCGGGGCCCAGGCGGTCAGCTCGGCCCCGGCCAGGCCGGGGGTGAGCCGCCCCACCGCCGGGCTGGGCCGGCCGTGGGTGACCTGCCGCAGCAGCCGCAGGAAGTACGCGGCGGTGAGCGCCCCGCCGACCGCGGCCAGCACCGCCAGGGTGGTCCAGAGCGGTCCGCCCCGCCGGACGGCGGCGAACACGGCGAACGCCTCCCCCCAGAACCCGGCCAACCCGGGCAGGCCGAGCGAGGCGACCGCGGCGAAGCCGAGCAGACCGGCCAGCCGGGGCGCGGTCTCCCGCAGCCCGGACAGCTCGGCGAGCGACCCGGTGTGGGTACGGTCCTTGACCGCCCCGGCGAGGAAGAAGAGCAGGCCGGTGATCACGCCGTGCGCGATGTTGCCGATCAGCGCCGCCTGGATGCCGGTCGCGGTCAGGGTGGCCACCCCGAGCAGCACGAAGCCCATGTGCCCGACGCTGGAGTACGCGATCAGCCGTTTCAGCTCGTCCTGCGCGAGGCAGACCAGCGAGCCGATCAGGATCGCCGCGACGGCGAGCACGCCGAGCACCGGCGCGGCCCAGCGGGCGCCCTCCGGGGCCACCCCGACGGCGACCCGGATCAGGCCGTACGTACCCATCTTGAGCAGCACCCCGGCGAGGATCACGCTGCCGACGGTGGGTGCCTGGGTGTGCGCGTCGGGCAGCCAGGAGTGCAGCGGCCAGAGCGGGGCCTTGACCGCGAAGGCGAGCCCCAGCAGGGTGAACGCGGCCAACTGGGTGCCCCGGGACAGCCCCGCCCCGCCGGTGAGCGCGACGATGTCGGCGGTGCCGGCGGCGGCCACCACCACGTAGACGCCGACCAGCAGCAGCACCGAGCCGAAAAGCGTGTAGAGCGCGAACTTCCGGGCCGCCCGGCGCCGGTCCTCGCCGCCCCAGCCCGCGATGATCGCGTACATCGGCAGGAGGACGACCTCGAAGAAGAGGAAGAACAGCACCAGGTCGAGGGCGAGGAAGGTGCCGAGGATGCCCACCTCGACCACCAGCAGCAGCGCCACCAGCGTGCGCCCGCTCCCGCCGGCGGGCACCTTCCACACCGTGTAGCCGCAGCAGAGCAGCGTGAGCAGGGCGGTCAGCGCCACCAACGGCCAGGAGATCCCGTCGACGCCGAGGTGGAAGCGCAGGTCGAGGCCGGGTACCCAGGGCAGGTCGAGCCGGTGCCAGGCCCGCACCGCCGGCGCCGGGCCGTAGCCGAACCAGCCGTGGTCCCCGAGCAGCAGCAGCGCCGCCGCGACCAGGGTCAGCCCCGCCACCGCCGTGCCGACCACCCGGGCCGCCCGGTCCCGGGGCGTGGCGGCCACCAGCACCGCACCGACCGCCGGCAGCGCCAGGACCGCGACCAGCAGGAATTCTCCGAGAGTCACGGCGCCACCTTCGTTCGTGACTGCGGGGCTCGCAGACCCGGCTCACTCCTCGCACTCACGGCTTCTTTACGGGTTCGTGACTGCGGGGCTCGCAAGCCCGGCTCACTCCTCGCACTCACGGCTTCTTTACGGGTTCGTGACTGCGGGGCTCGCAAGCCCGGCTCACTCCTCGCACTCACGGCTTCTTTACGGGTTCGTGACTGCGGGGCTCGCAAGCCCGGCTCACTCCTCGCACTCACGGCTGCCCTCCGATCAGGACGGCGGCCAGGCCGACCAGCAGCGCGCCGGCCAGCACCGCCGCGGCCGCGCGGGGCAGTGCCGCGCGGTGCAGCGTGGCCAGGCCACCGCCGAGGCCGATCGCACCCCGGCCGCTGCCCTCCACCGCGCCGTCCACCACCACCTCGTCACCGGTACGGGTGACCCGGGCCAGCGCCGTCGTCGGGCGTACGACCAGGGCGTGCTGGACGTCGTCGAGCCGGAACGCGGCCGCGAGAACCGGCCGCAGCGGGCCCAGCGCACGGGCCGGGTCGGCGGCCGGGTCGCGCCGCCAGCCGGCCCACGCCAGCCCCGCCCCGACCAGCAGCAGCACGATCGGCAGCAGCAGCGCGAGCCCCAGGTGCACCAGCTCGACGTCGCTCTCCGTCCCGGTCCCGGGGGCGCGGAGCCGGTCGGCGAACGCGGGCAGGAAGGCGACCAGCCCCAGCAGCGCGGCCGGTACCGCCAGCAGCAGCACCGGCCAGCGCATCGCCGCCGGCGGGTCGTGGGGCGCGAGCAGCGGTGTCCGGGCCTCGCCGAGGAAGGTGCGCAGCAGCAGCCGGGTGGCGTACCAGGCGGTGACGGCGACGCCGACCAGCCCGGCCAGCCAGACCAGCCAGCCCACCCAGGCCGGAGCCGGGCCGGCGCCGTCCAGCGCGGCGGCCTCGGCGACGGCGAGCACGCCGTCCTTGCTCCAGAAACCGGACAGCGGCGGCACTCCGGCCAGCGCCCCGAGACCGACCAGCGTGCACCAGAAGGTGACCGGCATGTCCCGGCGCAGGCCGCCCATCCGGGACATCAGCGTGGTGCCGACGGCGTGGATGACCGCGCCGGCGGCGAGGAAGAGCAGCGCCTTGAAGGCCGCGTGGGTGAGCAGGTGGAACAGGGCGGCGGTGGGCGCGCCCACCGCGAGCGCCCCGGTCATGTAGCCGATCTGGGAGACCGTCGACCAGGCCAGCACCCGTTTCAGGTCGTCCTGGGCGGTGGCCGCGAACGCGCCGAGCAGCAGGGTGACCGAGGCCATCACCCCGAGCACGGCCAGCGCGGTCGGGGCGGCCGCGAAGAGCGGGAAGAGCCGGGCCACCGCGTAGACGCCGGCGGCGACCATGGTGGCGGCGTGGATCAGCGCGGAGATCGGGGTGGGGCCGGCCATCGCGTCCGGCAGCCAGGTGTGCAGCGGGAACTGGGCGCTCTTGCCGGCCACCCCGGCGAGCAGCAGCAGGCAGGCGGCGGTGAGGGTGCCGGTGGCGTGGTCGTGGGCGAGCACGTCGGCGATCCGGAAGCTGCCCGCCGAGACCCCGAGCAGCGCGATGCCGAGCAGGAAGCCGACGTCACCCACCCGGGTGACCAGGAACGCCTTCATCGCGGCGGCCGGCGCCTCGGGCAGCCGGCGGTCGTGCGCGATGAGCAGGTAGGAGCAGAGACCCATCACCTCCCAGCCGACCAGCAGCAGGACCAGGTCACCGGCGACCACCACCAGCAGCATCGCCGCGGTGAAGAGGCTGATCTGCGCCGCGTACGGCGGGTAGCGGTGATCGACCTCGACGTCGTCGTGCGGGCCGCGCTTGAGGTAGGCGGTCGAGTAGACCTGCACGGCCAGGGCCACCGTGGTCACGGCGACCGCGACCAGGGCGGCGGCGCCGTCCAGCCGCACCCCGAGGGTGACCCGCAGCCCACCCAGGTCGACCCAGGTGGTGGCGGTGTCGACCGGGTCGCCGACCCGGGCCAGCAGGGCGAGCGCGATCAGCAGCGCGCCGGCCGCGCCGGTCACGCCGAGCGCGATCGCCGCCCGCCGGGCCCGGTCCTCACCGGTGGTCGCGCCGCGCGGTGACGGCGGCAGCAGCAGGCCGATCAGGCCGGCGAGCAGGGGTACGACCGGCAGCGCGGCCCCGAGCAGCCCGGTCACCGCTCCCCCTCCGGCCGGTCGGCGTCCCCGGCCGCCGCCAGCGCCGGGGTCGGCGCCTCGGTCAGCGGCACCTCGTCCACCGCCACGCTGGCCTTGAGCCGGTAGAGCTGGAGCACGATGGCGAGGCCGACGCCGATCTCGGCGGCGGCCAGCACGATCACGAAGAGCGCGAAGACCTGCCCGCCGTGCGGCAGCTGGGCCCGGACGGTGGTGTCGGCGGTGACCAGGATCAGGTTGACCGCGTTGAGCATCAGCTCCACGGCCATCAGCACCAGCACGGCGTTGCGGCGGCGCAGCACGCCGTACCCGCCGAGGCCGAAGAGCAGCGCGGCGGTGACGTACGGGATGACCGGTCTCACCGGCGACCGCCCTGCTCGGTGGCGGCCCGGTCGGGGCGGCGGCCGATGTCGGGGCGGGACAGGATGATCGCCCCGACCAGGGCGGCCAGCAGCAGCACGGAGAGCACCTCGAAGGGGAGCACCCAGGAGCGGAAGATCTGCTCGCCCAGGCGCTCGGCGGTGCCCGCGGCCGGCAGGTCCACCCGGGACCAGCGGAACGCGTCGACCAGCAGCACCGCCAGGCCGAGCCCGCTGCCCCCGCCGATCAGCGCGGCCGGCCAGCCGGGGCGGTCCAGGTCGTCGGAGGCGCCGATCGGGGCGCGGGTGAGCATCACCGCGAAGAGCAGCAGCACCACCACCGCGCCGACGTAGATCAGCACCTGCACCCAGGCGACCAGCTCGGCGGTGAGCACCAGGTAGTCGCCGGCCAGCGCGCCGAGGCAGACCACCAGGTAGAGGCCCGCCCGGACCAGGTGTTTCGTGCTCACCACGAGCACGCCCGCCCCGACCGCCACCACGCCGAGCGCGAGCAGCAGCACGTCCGCACCCGTCATGGGGTCGTACCTCCGTCGGCGGCGGGGCCGGGCTCGGGGCGTACCACGGTGGGGCGGGCGGCGGAGCTGGTCGGGGCCCCGGCCTTGCGCGCGGCGGTGGCCTCCTCCTTGGCCGGCTCGCCGTTACGGTCGTGCGCCGGCGGCGGCGGAACGGTCCCCATCCACTGACCGAGGTGGTCCTTGTCGTGCAGGAGGTTCTTGATGTCGTACTCGGCGTACTCGAACTCCGGCGACCAGTAGAGCGCGTCGAAGGGGCAGACCTCGACGCAGATCCCGCAGTACATGCAGAGCGAGAAGTCGATGTCGAACTTGTCGAGCACGTTGCGCTGGCGGGGGCGGGCGGCGCCGGGCACCGCCACCTCCTCCTTGTGGGAGTCGATGTAGATGCACCAGTCCGGGCACTCCCGGGCGCAGAGCATGCAGACCGTGCAGTTCTCCGCCAACAGCGCGATCACGCCGCGCGACCGGGGCGGCAGCTCGGGGGCGACGTCCGGATACTGCTGGGTGGTCGACCGGCTGGTCATCGTCTTCAACGTGACCGCCAGCCCCTTCACCAGCCCCTCGCCGGGGAAGCCGCTGCGCTCAGTCATGCCGCTCATCCTGCCCTGTGACCCCGGCGCGCGCGAGCGCCACCCACCTCTTGGCGGCGGTACCCTACGGACGGGGAGAACGACCGACCGGGAAGGGCCCGTCGATGACCGCCGCGCTGCACGACGACTTTCCGCCGTCGGGCGAGTGGACGACCGACGACCTCGACCGCCTGCCCGTCGACGGCCGCCGTCACGAACTCCTGGACGGAACCCTGCTCATGTCGCGCTCCCCCACGCGACTCCACCAGTCCATCGCGCTGCTGCTTGGCGCAGCCCTCCAAGAGAGCTGCCCCGCCGACCTCGACGTGACCCAGGCCGTCGAGGTACGGCTCTCCCGGACCCGGTCGTTCACCCCGGACGTGCTGGTCACCGAGCTCGACGCCGCCGCGCGGAATCCGTCGCACTACCGCCCGCACGAGGTGCTGCTGGTGGTCGAGATCGTGTCGGAGGGCTCCCGCAGTGTCGACCGGATCCTCAAGCCCGCCCTGTACGCCGAGGCGGACATTCCGTACTTCTGGCGGATCGAGACCGAGAACGGCATCGTCGTACACGCGCACAAGCTCGATCCGATGAAGCGGGTCTACGTCGAGCGGGCCCGGATGACCGACGGCATCCTGCTGCCCGAGCCGTGGGAGATGGACATCCCGTTGAGTCGGCTCACTCCGCGCGGCCGCTGAGCGGAGGAAGCAGCTCGACGCCGAGCTGCTGGAGGAGCTGGAACAGCTCGTTGGCGCTCCACACGTCCACGATCCGCCCCCGCCCGTCGAAGCGCAGGAACGTCGCGCCCGAGTAGCTGACCACCTGGCCGGTCGGCGGCACCGGCCCGAACCGGCCGATCTGGGTGCCGGCGGCCCGCCAGCGCAGCGCCACCCGGTCCCCGGCGGCCACCACGTCCACCAGCTTGTAGCGCAGGTCGGGGAAGGCCGCCCGGCGGTCCCGGTGCCAGGCCAGCGTCGCCTCCGGACCGGTCCCGCCCAGCCCCGGGCACTCCTCGCCGACCAGCTCGTACGCGGACTCCTCGCGCCGGCCGTTCCACACGTCGGCGACGAACCGCCGCGCCGCCGCCTCCACGTCCGTCATCCGCGCAGCCTAGTCGGCACTCCCCGGACCAAGCGGCGGGTGATCCGCGAAGATGGGCGGGAGACACCGGCACAACAAGGGGGCGACGTGGGCGAGGAAACAGGTACGACGACCGGCGGCAAGTACGTCGAGCCGGGTAAGGAGTTCACCCGCGACCAGCGCTACATCGCCACCCGGGTCACCGCCGACGGCCGGGACGGCTGGCCGGTGGAGACCGGGCGGTACCGGCTCGCGGTCAGCCGCGCCTGCCCGTGGGCCAACCGGCTGATCATCGTCCGGCGGCTGCTCGGGCTGGAGGACGCGATGTCGATGGCGGTGGCCGGGCCCACGCACGACGCCCGGAGCTGGACGTTCGACCTCGACCCGGGCGGGCGCGACCCGGTGCTCGGCATCGAACGCCTCCAGGAGGCGTACTTCAAACGCTTCCCCGGCTACGAGCGGGGCATCACCGTGCCGGCGATCGTGGACGTGCCGAGCGGGCAGGTGGTCACCAACGACTACGCCCAGATGAGTCTCGACCTGTCCACCGAGTGGACCGAGCACCACCGGCAGGGCTCGCCGCAGCTCTACCCGGAGCCGCTGCGCGCCGAGATCGACGAGGTCAACGACGTGGTCTTCCGGGACGTCAACAACGGCGTGTACCGGTGCGGCTTCGCCGGCAGCCAGGAGTCGTACGAGAAGGCGTACCACCGGCTCTTCGACCGGTTGGACTGGCTGACCGAGCGGCTGGCCGGGCAGCGGTACCTGGTCGGCGACACGATCACCGAGGCGGACGTGCGGCTCTTCCCCACGCTGGTCCGCTTCGACGCGGTCTACCACGGCCACTTCAAGTGCAACCGGCAGAAGCTCGCCGAGATGCCGGTGCTCTGGGCGTACGCGCGGGACCTGTTCCAGACCCCGGGGTTCGGCGACACGGTCGACTTCGACCACATCAAGCGGCACTACTACGAGGTGCACCGGGACATCAACCCGACGGGCGTGGTGCCGCTCGGCCCCGACCTGTCGAACTGGCTCACCCCGCACGGCCGGGAGGCCCTCGGCGGCCGCCCCTTCGGCGACGGCACTCCCCCGCCGCCCCCGCCGCCCGCCGAACGGGTCGACCCCGCCCACACCCCGCTGCGCTGACGGCGGCGCGGGACCGCGCCGGGCCGGTCCCGGGCCGTCCCGCACGCTTTGCGGCGGGTCGGGGTGTCCGGGCGCTCGGATACCCCGACCCGCCGCGAGGCGCGTGGATCTCGGGCGCGGTGCGGCGTGCCGACAGCCCGGACGGCGGGCGGGGGGCGGGACCGGTCAGAGGGCCACGCGGACGGCGGCGGTGAGGACCAGCTGGGCGAGGGAGAGCGGCACCAGCACCAGCCAGCAGAGGCGTTGCAGCTGGTCCTCGCGCAGCCGCGGGTAGGACACCCGCAGCCAGATGATCACGAAGGAGACCGCGAACACCTTCAGCAGCGTCCAGAGCCAGCCGAGCTGGGCGTCGGCGAACGGGCCCTGCCAGCCACCGAGGAAGAGCACCGTGGTCAGCGCGGCGATCACTACGATGCCGACGTACTCGGCGAGCAGGAAGAACGCGAAGCGCAGGCCGGTGTACTCGGTCATGTAGCCGAAGACCAGCTCGCTGTCGGCGACCGGCATGTCGAACGGGGGCCGCCGGATCTCCGCCAGCCCGGCCACGAAGAAGACGAACATCGCCGGCGCCTGCCAGATCAGCCACCACGGCTGCCAGGCCTCGACGATGCCTGACAGGCTGAGCGTGCCCGCCGCCATCGCCACCGAGGCGGCGGCCAGCACCAGCGGCAACTCGTAGCCGAGCAGCTGGGCCGCCCCGCGCAGGCCACCGAGCAGGCTGTACTTGTTGGCCGACGCCCAGGCCGACATCAGCACCGCCACCACGCCCACGCCCACCACGGCGAGCACGAAGAACAGGCCGATGTCCAGCGGCTGCCCGACCAGGTCATCCGGGCCGAGCGGGATCACCAGCAGCACCAGCAGGTAGGGCACCAGGGCCACCACCGGGGCGAGCCGGAACACCGCCCGGTCCGCCTCGCGCGGGGTGACGTCCTCCTTCTGCACGAACTTCACCCCGTCGGCGATGAGCTGCGCCCAGCCGTGGAAGCCGCCGGCGTACATCGGACCGAGCCGGCCCTGCATGTGCGCCATCACCTTGTGCTCGGCCTGGCCGACCAGCAGCGGCAGGGTGAGGAAGGCGACCAGCACGCCCCCGACCCGGATCACCAGCTCCAACCACAGCGGCATCAGGCCGTACCTCCCTCGTCGCCCGCCGGCCGGTCCCCGGCGGAGCCACCGTCGGGAGCCGGGCCGCCGTCCGGAGTCGGGCCGTCGCCGGTCGCCGCGGGGCGGGGGGTACGCGCCGGACGGGCTCCCGGGGCGGGCCGCGCGGGCCGCTCCCGGGCCGGGCGGGCCGGGGTGCCGCCGCGCG
>NZ_JBAKHM010000069.1:0-513 GCF_036902725.1 Micromonospora psammae
AAGACCCACCCTTGAAGTCACTTTACCAACACCATATCGGTTGTCTAACTCAGCGGTATAGACCACGGTCTTCATGCCGCGTTCTTTATAATTGAATGAGGATTGTAGAAGGGACGTGGATTTACCAGCGTTCATTGCGGAGTAGTAGAAATACAGCTGAGCCATAGATTACCTTATTGGATTAGAATGTAAATGGTTTCTTAATTCTGAATACATTGAATGGGGCATGCATTTTATCTTCTTCACCGGGATTCAACAGAGAGGATAAGTCCAACTGAGAACAAGCAAAGTAAACATACTCACCTTCAAGTGTGAGGGCGTCAGGCCACATCAGGATACGAGATGGTTTAATATAGGGTGTAATAGAATCATTACGTATCAAATCAATAGAACACATCTCTGCATTGGAAATCAAGAATGAACCATCTGGCAAAGTTAAGATACCACCAATTGCAGGCAAGTCTCTTACTTTCTTGACTTTAGAATCAAGCTGAGGGGCAGTCAATGTTGGGT
>NZ_JBAKHM010000070.1:0-505 GCF_036902725.1 Micromonospora psammae
AATCCACCAATTACCGTTACTCCAAGTCCTTTAGAAATTAAGCCACTACCTTCAAATCCTAATGCAAGCGGGATAAGAGCACCGATTGTTGCAATTGCAGTCATTAAAATTGGACGAAGGCGTGTTGCACCAGCTTCTAATAAAGCTTCACGTGTTGATAGTCCTTCATTTTCCTTATGAATAACGCGGTCGATAAGCACGATTGCGTTTGTTACAACGATACCGATTAACATAAGCGCACCAATCATTGCAGATACACTTAATGTTTCACCAGAGATTAATAAGGCAACAAGAGCCCCAATAATTGTAAATGGTAGCGAGAATAAAATTGCGAATGGTGCTAGGGCACCACCAAATGTAACGACAAGAACGAAGTATACAATGGCAATCGCAGCTAACATCGCTAGGCCAAGTTGCTTGAATGATTCTTGAATATCTTTAGTAACACCGCCCATAGAAACATCTACACCAGAAGGAAGATCCATTTTATCTACTTCTTTTTGTA
>NZ_JBAKHM010000017.1:0-135848 GCF_036902725.1 Micromonospora psammae
CCCGCGGCCGCCCGGCCCGCCCGGCGGGCGCGGGCGCTGCCGGCCCGGCCGGTGGCCCGGAGGGTACGACCCGCGCGGACGGCACGACGCGGGGCGCCGCGGTCGCCCCGCAGCCCCGGCTGGTGCCCGGCCCCGACGACTCACCGGTGGAGGTCGAGCCGACCACGGGGGCGCCGGTCGACGCCGTGCCGCGCCGCGTCCCGGTCCGCCAGCCGTCCCGGGCCCCCGAGACGGGCACCCCGGACGGCGGGCACTCCTGGGCGCCGATCGAGAAGGTGCACTGGGACGGCACACCCCTGCGCGAGCAGCCGAAACGCGGCGAGCGCGCCCCGGCCGACCCACCCGCCCGCCGCCCGGCGCCCCGCGCCACCCACTCGCCCGACCCGGTACGCGGACTCGCGGCGCTGCTCGCGTTCAGCCTGCTCGCGGCGTTCTTCGCCTGGGTGAGCGCCGGCCCGTTCTGGCTGGCGGTCGGTCACGCCACCACCGGAACGGTGGCGATCTCGGACTGCACCGGCGGCGGGCTGACGCAGCGCTGCCGGGGGATCTTCGCCGCCACCGACGGCCGCTTCCTCGCGCACGGGGTCCGGGTCAGCGGGGTGCCGGGCGAGCGCCGGGCCACCGGCACCACCCTGCCGGCCCGGATGACCGGGCCGGACGCCGACACGGCGTACGTCGACAACGGGGTGGCCCGGCACCTGCGCTGGCTGCTGGGCCTGCTGGTGGTGGTCGGCTGCGGCGCCGGAATCGTCCGGTGGACCGGGGCGCTCCGGCTGGCCGACCGCCGGCACCGCCGCTGGGCGGTGGCCGGGGCGTCGGCCGGGCCGCTGCTGATCACCCTGGGCTTCCTCGTCGCCGCCTGGTGACCGCCCCGGGGTGGTCGCCGGCCCCCTCCTGGCCGGGACGCTCAGCTGTGCACAACGGTGTAGACGTCGCGGCGGCGCAGGCCGTGGTCGGTGGCGACCTCGCTGATGGCGTCCCGCCGGGACATTCCGGCGGCCTCGCGCGCGGCGACCGCGGCGCGCAGCGTGTCGTCGTCCGGCCGCTCCGGCGCGGTGTGCGGCGCACCCCCCACCACCACGGTGATCTCGCCCCGCGGATCACCGTCGGCGGCCCACTCGGCCAGCTCCCCGAGCGGCCGACGGACGATCTCCTCGTACGTCTTGGTCAGCTCCCGGCAGAGGGCGGCGGGCCGGTCCGCGCCGAAGATGGCGGACAGGTCGGCCAGCGCGCCGGCGATCCGGTGCGGGGCCTCGAAGAAGACCAGGGTGCGTTCCTCGGCGGCGAGGGCGCGCAGCCGGGACCGTCGCCCGCCGGGTGAGCGGGGCAGGAATCCCTCGAAGCAGAACCGGTCGCTGGGCAGCCCGGACAGGGCCAGGGCGGTGGTCACCGCGCTGGGCCCGGGGGCGGCGGTGACCGGCACGCCGACGTCGAGGGCGGCCCGGACCAGCCGGTAGCCGGGGTCGGAGACGCTGGGCATTCCGCCGTCGGTGACCAGGGCGACGGTGTATCCGGCGGTGAGCACCTCGGCCAACTCGGGCGTGCGCCGCTCCTCGTTGCCCTCGAAGTAGGAGACGATCCGGCCGGGCACGCTGACGTCGAGGTCGCGGGCGAGCCGGGCGAGCCGGCGGGTGTCCTCGGCGGCGACGACGTCGGCGGTGGCGAGCACCTCACGGAACCGGGCCGAGGCGTCGGCCGGGTTGCCCAGCGGCGCGCCGAGCAGGATCAGGCGCCCGAGCTCGGACATTTCAGCCACGGAGGTGTGCTCCTTCATCGACAGCTGTGCCAATGTCAGTGGCGATGGGCGCCACCGGGCACCTTCGCAGCCTACGATCGCCGGGTGACGAGTGCGTCGACAGCGCAGAGCGCGAGCGCGGACCGGTCCGGACCGGCGGCCCCCCCGACCGATGCCGGGGGGATCCCGGCGGTCGTCCGCCGCCGGCTCGCCACCGTCGAGGCCCGGCTGGACGTCAACTCCTGGGTCGCCACCGCCGTGGTGGTGGCGATCGCGGCCGTCCTGCGCCTGCTCGGGCTCAGCTCGCCCAAGGGCAAGATCTTCGACGAGATCTACTACGCCCGGGACGGCTACGGTCTGATCGACAAGGGCGTCGAGTGGAACTACAAGGACAACGGCCCGTCGTACGTCGTCCACCCGCCGCTGGGCAAGTGGCTGATCGGGCTCGGCGAGTGGGCCTTCGGCTACCAGGACCAGGAGCACGGGATCTCAGTGCCGGGGCACCTGGTGACCACCGCCCCGGAGTTCGGTTGGCGGTTCTCCGCGGCGGTCGCCGGCATCGTCTCGGTGCTGCTGCTGGTCCGCATCGCGCGCCGGCTCTTCCGCTCCACCGTCCTGGGCTGCGCCGCGGGCCTGCTGCTCGCGCTGGACGGCTTCCACCTGGTGCTCTCCCGCACCGCGCTGCTCGACATCTTCCTGCTGCTCTTCGTGCTGGCGGCGTTCGGCGCGCTGGTGCTGGACCGGGACGCCCGACGGCGCCGCTGGACCCGGGCGCTGGAGGGCGGGCTGGACCCGAGCCTGCGGGGGCGGGCCGGGCGGCCGGCCGGTGGCTGGCGGACCTGGCCGTGGTGGCGGCTCGCCGCCGGGGTGCTGCTCGGCTGCGCGGTCGGGGTGAAGTGGAGCGCGCTCTGGTTCGTCCCGGCCTTCGCGGTGCTGGTGTTCCTCTGGGAGGTCGGCGTCCGGCGCTCCGCCGGGGTGCGCCGCCCCTGGCTGGACGCGCTCCTCGACGAGCTGCCCTGGATGGTGCTCGCCGGCCTGCTGATCGTCGGGACGTACCTGCTCACCTGGTCGGGCTGGCTGCTGGGCGACGTCGGCTACTACCGGACGGCGTCGCCGAGCTATCCGATGCTCAGCGACACGCCGGTACTGGGGGCGCTGAACAACCTGTACCAGTATCACAAGGCCGCGTTCGAGTTCCACACCGGCCTGGAGTCCGCGCACAAGTACCAGTCCTGGCCGTGGCAGTGGCTGCTGCTCGGCCGGCCGGTGGCGTTCTACTGGTCCGGAGAGGGCGCCTGCGGGGCGCCGAGCTGTGCCGCGGAGATCCTGCTGCTCGGCACGCCGCTGCTCTGGTGGTCGTTCCTGCCCGCCCTGGTGGCGCTGGTCTGGCTGGGCGTGGCGCGGCGGGACTGGCGGGCCGGGGCGATCCTGGTCGCCGTCGCCGCCGGCCTGCTGCCCTGGTTCTGGTTCGCCCTGGACGGGCGGACGATGTTCTCCTTCTACGCCGCCCCGGCGCTGCCGTTCCTGGTGCTGGCCGTCGTCTACGTGCTCGGCGCGATCGTCACGCCGACCGGGCCGGCGGGCGCCGCGCCCGCCGACGCGGACCCGGAGCAGGGGTACGACCGCCGGCTGGTGGGCGGCCTCGTGGTGGGTGGGTACGTGCTGCTGGTGGCGCTCTGCTTCGCGTACTTCCATCCGATCTTCGTCGGCACCCTGCTGCCCTACGAGGACTGGTCGGCCCGGATGTGGCTGGACGGCCGCTGGATCTGACCGCGCGCCGGACCGCCGGGCCGTGGCGACGACCGCCCGGCTCGGCTCGGACGGGTGCGACTCGGAAGAGTGGGGAGGGGCCCGGGGCGGGGTCGACCGGCGTGGGCACGGGACCGCTGAGAACCGCGGGCACAATAGCGCGCGCCCCGATCGCCTGCCACGGGGGAAGCGGGCGATTGGGGCGCGCAGGAAAAGCTTAACCACGTTGTGGCACCGGCACAACGGGAGGACTCGAGTCAGATTCCCGACGGATGCGCAGGGGAGCAATTGGTTTACATCTGACATCTCACGGTTGGTCACCTCGCGCCGACCGTCCGTCGGTTCGAACCGAAGGGGCGTACCTTTCCTGCCGGATCGCGGTGATCAGCGGCGCGGGGGCCGCACCCCCGCCCAGTGCCCCACGCGGCGGAACGGCGCTGGAGGCCCGGCGCGCGACACCGGACGCCACCCGAACGACGGAGGCAGCACCCGGCCCGGCGATGGCGGCCGGGGTGGCCGCCCCCGACCCGGCCGGGGCAACACCCCGCCCCCGACGATCATCCAGAGTGGATCTCACTACACTTCGCGCGGTGATCAACAAGAGACGATCGACGGCCGTCCTGATCGGATTGGCGGCCGCCATCATCCTGACCGGCCCCGCGCCGGCCGCCGCGGACGAGGAGAGACCGGCCGAGCCACCGAGGGTCGAGCTGGTGCTCGACGTCAGCGGCTCGATGCGGGCCCGGGACATCGACGGGCGCAGCCGGATCTCCGTCGCCCAGCAGGCGTTCAACGAGGTGGTCGACGCGCTGCCCGAGGAGACCGAGCTCGGCATCCGGGTGCTCGGGGCCACCTACCGCGGCAAGGACAAGAAGCAGGGCTGCCTCGACACCCAGCAGATCGTGCCGGTCGGCCGGGTCGACCGCACCCAGGCCAAGGCCGCGGTGGCGACCCTGCGACCCACCGGCTTCACCCCGGTCGGCCTGGCGCTGCGCTCCGCCGCCCAGGACCTCGGCACCGGCGCCACCACCCGTCGGATCGTGCTGATCACCGACGGCGAGGACACCTGCGCGCCACCCGATCCGTGCGAGGTGGCCCGGGAGCTGGCCGCCCAGGGCACCAAGCTGGTCGTCGACACCCTCGGTCTCGCCCCCGACGAAAAGGTGCGCCGGCAGCTGCTCTGCATCGCCGGGGCGACCGGCGGCACCTACACGGCGGCGCAGAGCGCCGAGGAGCTCGCCGGCCGGATCAAACAACTGGTGGACCGGGCGAACCAGACCTACACCGCCACCCCCACGGTGGTCGGCGGCGCGGCCGGCTGCGGCAACGCGCCGCTGCTCGCCCCCGGCGTCTACAGCGACCGGGAGACCTTCTCCGAACACCGCTGGTACCGGGTCCCGGTCCGGCCCGGCCAGGAGCTGCGGGCCTCGGTGAGCCTGGCGCTGGACCGGCCGGTGAACCCCGACCACGCGGTCCTGCTACGGGCCACCACCGCCGACGGTCGGGAACTCGTCCGCGGGGTGGACGCCGGCAGCGGGCGTACCGACGTGGTGTCGGCGGGGCTGCGCTGGTCGGCAACGGAGGACGGGGCCACCCCGACACCGGAGGCCACGGCGGGCACCGCGCCCACCACCACGGTCTGCCTGGTGGTCAGCAACGCCTTCGCACCCCGAGCCGGCACCCGGGCCACGCCCGGCATGCCGGTCGAGCTGACCGTGGACGTGGTCGCCGCCTCCCCCGCCCCGGCCGCACCCGACCTCGGCCGAGGCTGGGTGCTGCTCGCCCTGCTGACCCTGGCCGGCCTGCTCGCCGGGCTGGTCACCGGCCTGCTCACCCGCTGGTGGACGACGACCTGGAGGGAGAACCGATGACCCGAACCCCGATCGTCCGGACCGGTGCGGCGCTGGCCGCCGCCGGACTGGCCCTGCTGGCCGCCCCGACCCCGGCCGCGGCCACCACGCCCACCCCCTCCCCAGGCGCCACCCCGGTCACCCGGGCCGGCACGTCCTTCCTCACCGCGACCGGCATCGCCGCCGGCCAGCCGGTACGGGTCGACGCCTCCATCGGCGACTTCCTGTACTGGTCGTTCCCGGCCACCGCCGGCCAGCGCCACCGGATCACCGCCAGCGTGTCGTTCCCGAAGACCCGCAGCGGCACCTCGACCTGGACGGTGGAGGTCTTCGACGGGCTGCGCCGCCGGCAGGCCTGCACGGACGGGGCGCAGACGCCGACCGTGGACGCCTCGGCCGGCACCGTCACGCTCGGTTGCACGCTGCGTCAGGTCCGCTCCTGGGCGGAGCCGTGGTCGGCCGACCCGCTGCCCGGCACCTACTACCTGCGGCTCTCGGTGGTCGACCTGCCCGAGCCCGACCTGGGGCTCCCGGTCGACGTGGAGCTGCTGGTCAGCGCCGACGACGACGGCTCCCGCGACGACGGGAAGCTGAACGCCCCGCTGACCCCGGTCACCGAGGCCGGCACGGTGCTGACCGGTGAGCCGACGGCCGCCCCCGTCGACGCCGAGGACGACAGGTTCGCCGACTGGCTGCCCGACCTCGGCTCGCGCTGGATCTGGACCACGGTCGGCGGGGTGCTCGCCGCGGTCGCCGGTGTCGTCGGCTTCGGCCTGACCCGCCGCCCGCGCCGGGCCTGACCGCCGGTGGTGGCCGCCGTCGGCGGCCACCACCGGCGTCCGGGTGTCACCGACCCCTCGGCACCCATCCGAAGAACCGGTCCCGCAACCGGTCGACCGGCGACCCGGACAGGTCGGCACTCGCCGAGGCCAGGCAGGAACCCAGGTAGACGCTGAGCGAGGCGCGGTCGACCTGGTACTCCGAGAGCAACCGGTCCCGCTTCGTCGCGCAGGGCCACTCGTCACCGCAGGAGCCGCAGATCCAGCCGGGAGTCAGCGGGACGTGCTCGTCGGGTGGGGAGTCCGACGACGCGGTGGCACCTGTCATGGGCACTTCCTCTCACGTTGATCGTTGCGGTCTTGACCGTCGCCGGTCCGACCCGCCGGCACGGGCGGACACCGGACGACTACCCCGTGTCGCCCCAACAGCGTCACGGGACTCTCCGCCGTTACACCGTTGCGGTACGTTCACCCTCCGGCCGACCGGCTCGACGCCGAACGGGCCAGAATGCGGTCGTACCTGAAAGGGGTGGGTGATGCGTGACCTGCTGCCGCCTATCGTCGCGGTGGCGGTGGCCGGGCCGACGGACTGGGCGGGCGAGCTGCTCGCCGCCGAAGCGGCCGGGCTGGGCGAACGCGCGGTGCTGAGCCGACGGCAGGACTTCACCGCCGGACGGTCCTGCGCCCGGCGGGCGATGGCCGCGCTCGGGCTGCCGGCCGCGCCGGTGCCCGCCGCGGCCGACCGCTCCCCGGTCTGGCCGGCGGGCCTGGTCGGCACCATCACCCACACCCGGGGGTACTGCGCGGCGGCGGTCGCCCGGGCCACCGACGTCCGGTCCGTCGGCATGGACGCCGAGCGGCTCCGCGAGCTCAACCCGGGGGTACGTCGGCTGATCTGCCGGCCGGAGGAGGAGCGGTGGTGCGCCCGGCTGCCGGCCGGCGTCCACTGGCCGCTGGTGCTGTTCAGCGCCAAGGAGACCGTCTACAAGGTCTGGCACCCGGTCGTGGGGTCCTGGTTGGACTTCCAGGACGCCACGGTGGAGCTGGACCCGGACGCGGGGGTGTTCACCGCGCGGATCGCGCCGGCCCGGGTCGCCGAGGCGACCGTCGCCGATCCGCCCACCGTGGTCACCGGCCGGTTCGTCGTCGAGGACGACCTGGTCCGGACGGCGGCGGTGCTGCCCCTTCGCTGAGCGGCTTGCGCGCACCTACTAGCGTCCAGGAGTTCGATCTGTCGAAGTGCCGAGGAGTACGGTGAGCCAGCCCCAGCCCCCTCACGGGCCGCAGGACCCCAACCAGCCGCCGGTGGACCCGTTCCCCACGGCGCCGGTGCCGCAGTACCCCGCCGACCCGACCGCGCCGCTGCCGCCGGTCTCCGGTCCGCCCCAGAACCCCTACGCGCCGGTGGACCCGACCACCCCGCAGCCGCCCGTGTCGGGTGCCCCGCAGAACCCGTACGCCCCGCAGCCGCCCGTCTCGGGCTCGCCCTACCCGGCGTACGACCCGAACGCGGCGCAGCCGCCGGTCTCCGGCGCGCCGTACCCGCCGGTCTCCGGGGGCGGCTACCCGCCCGTGTCGGGCGGGCCGGTGCCCCCGGGCTACCCGCTGGGCGCCCCGCAGGCGCCGGCGAAGTCGAAGAAGAAGATCTGGGTCATCGTCGGCATCGTGGTGGCGGTGCTCCTGCTGCTCTGCTGCGGCGGTGCCGTGGCGGCCGTGGTGGCGGGCGGCAAGAAGGCCGCCGACAAGGCCCAGGAGCTGGAGCGCTCGCTACCGACGACCACCGCCGCGCCGGCGGTCCCCGGTGGCAAGCCCACGAAGTCGGCCCCGACCGACGGCGAGACGTTCAACATGAAGCCCGGCGACACCCTGGTGATCGAGGACGACGAGGGCACCATCGAGATCACCCTCCGCAAGTTCAGCACCTCCACCAAGGCGTGCCGCTCGTTCGCCCCGGAGCCGCAGAAGGGCCTCTACCTGGTCGCCGACGTGACCGCCACGGTCACCAAGGGCACCGGCTCGATCAACCCGTTCTACTTCAAGTGGGTGGCCGAGGACGGCACCACCGCCAACGGGCTGGCCGGCGCGCTCTCCGGCTGCGGCGGGGACATGCTCGACGCCGGCAGCAAGCTGCGGACCGGCAGCAAGCGGTCCGGCGCGGTGGTCTTCGACGTCAAGGACAAGAGCGGCGTCGTGGAGTACGAGCACAACTTCGAGGCCGCCGGCTCCTGGAAGCCGTGACGCCACGTCGCTGACGGGCCGGCTCCCTGCTGGGGCCGGCCCGTTGCGCTGTCGTGCCGCGGTCAGGCGGATGCTCAGCCGTCCAATCGGGACAGGATCTCGGCCACCGGCCCCGGGCGAACGTCCCGATGCGCGGTACCCGCCCACAGGTTGAGCGCGTCCGGGTCGCCGCGTTCGGCAGCCGCAGCGCGGATCGGCGCGGTCAGGTGGTGCACCGCGGGATACCCGACCGGCGCGCTCGCCGACCAGGCGTCCGTGAAGCGGTTCCGCAGCGCCCGCGCCGGCTGGCCGGTGAAGGCCCGGGTCACCACCGTCTCGGTGAACCGCCCGGAGAGCATCGCCTGCCGTTGCGCCGGCCGCGTCCCGGCCTCGTCGGCGAGCAGGAACGCCGTACCCGCCTGCACGGCGACCGCGCCCGCGGCCAGTGCCCGTCGTACGTCCGCCGCGGTGCCGGTGCCGCCCGCCGCGACGACCGGCAGGCCCACGGCGGCGACGACGTCGCGCACCAGCTCCGGGGTGGTGGAGGATCCGTCGTATCCGGCGGGTGAGGTGGTGGCCGAGTGGCCGCCGGCCGAGCCGGCCTGCGCGATCAGCGCGTCCGCGCCGGCGGCGGCCGCCCGCCGCGCCTCCTCGACGTCGGTCACCGTCACCAGTACCGCGCACCCCGCGCTGCGCAACGCCTGGACGGCCGATGCCTCGGGCATCCCGAAGGTGAAGCTGACCAGCGGCACGGCCGCGGCGGCGGCGATCTCGACCTTGGCCGTGAAGTTGTCGTCGTCGTCGAGCCGCAGCTGCGGCAGGTCGACCCCGTACCGCTGCGCCTCCGGCTCCAGTGCTCGGCGGTACTCCCGCAGCGGCGCCAGGTCGGCCGGGGGTGACGACGGCACGAAGATGTTCAACCCGTACGGCAGCCGGCTCGTCCGCAGCTCCGCGACCTCCCGCGCCACCGCGTCCGGTGCCTTGTAACCGGCGGCCAGGAACCCGACCGCGCCGGCGGTCCCCGCCGCCATCGCCAGCTCTGTCGTCGACGGCCCGCCGGCCATCGGCGCGACCACGATCGGACGCGGAACCCCCAACACCATGGCCTCATTGTGAAGCACCGCGCCGGCGCCGAGCGGCGACTCGGGTGCCTCGGCCCTGTCCACCCCTCCCGGCGCTCCGCGTCGCCGGGTGCCCAGGGAGAGGGGACTTCGGGCCCGGGCTGTCAGTCGGCGGTCGCGGACCTGCGCCAGACGAACACCTCGGTGTCCGGTACCCGCTCCGAGAACCGGCCGCCGGCCGACGCCTCCTGCAGAAGTCTTCGGAGATCGCTGTCGAACTCGGCCAGCCTCGGCCCGAACAGGTGGGGTGCCGAGTCCGACCGGGAGTAGACCCGGGCGACGACATCGTCCACAGTCCGCTCCAGCACCGTGTCGGCCGGCACCCTCAGCCGCTCAGGACCGGCGAAGCCCGCCCGCGCCAGCACAACGGCTTCCCCGCCGGGGGTGCCGCGTACCAGCACGCCCTGACCGGCCCGTCGCACCGGCCCCAGGTAGCGCCGCACCAGTCCCCGTATTCCGCTGGTGGGAGGAACGGGGTACGGCAGCCCGGCGGAGGGGAGCGGCTCCTTGACGTCGCTGATGTGCACAAACACGCCGCCCGGAGTCAGCATCCGATGGACCGTGTCCGCGACCCGCTCCTGGTCCATCCAGTGGAAGGACTGCGCGAAGACCGCCACCCGGAAGGCGCCGAGCCCGGCCGGCAACTCCTCGGCGCGCGCCCGGACCCATCGGACGTTGCCGACGCCGGCACCCTCGCCCCGTCGGCGAGCCTCGGCCAGCATCCCCTCGTCCGGGTCGATTCCCACCGCTTCGGAGAACATCGGCGCGAGCGGCAGGATCACCGTGCCGGGCCCGCACCCGACGTCGAGCAGGCGTCCGGAACCGTCGAGCAGGAGCGCATGCCTGAGCGCCTCGGGCAGACCCGCGGCATAGGGCAGGCGACCCCGCTCGTAGTAGGGCGCACTGCCCTCGAACAGGGACCCGTCCCACTCCCAGCCTTCCGGCACTTCCGGCTCCTCTCGGCGCGGCCGGGCAGGCAACCGACCCTACAGACCGCCGCCGCAGCTCGCTTCCCCTTCCGTGCCGTCCGATACGCGGCAACCCCCGTGCAGGAGAAGGGCTCTCGCCGGGCCCTCCGTCTGGAGCCTCGTCAATGACCAACCAGAGACTTGGCCATTTTCTACTCAATTATGGCTTAGATGTGCAAAAGTCCGATTACCTATAGCTGCACTTCGGCGTGACAACGGCCCGCTGTCGTAACAGCGCCTGCCGGAGACACACCATGAGAGGCCAAACGTGACAATCACTTCGATCCGCCACCGTCATCGCGCCGCGCTGCCGGCACTCGCAGCCGTCACCGCTGCATTCGCAGCCGCCGCCCTGCTGATTTTGAGTGGAACCGGTGCCAGCGCCCAGCCGGCGCCGGTCGGCCTGGGGACAGCGGCGAACTTCTCCGTGCTGGCCGGTTCCACCGTCACCAACACCGGCCCGAGCTTCCTGGCACAGGATCTCGGCGTCCACCCCGGCAACACCGCCACCGGCTTCCCACCGGGCACCGTCGCCGGTGAGATCCACCTCGCCGACGCCGTCGCCCTGCAAGCCAAGAACGACCTGACCACCGCCTACAACGACGCCGCCGGCCGCACCCCGTTCACCAACCTCCCCGCGGAACTCGGCGGCTCGACGCTTATCCCGGGGGTGTACCGGATCGGTGCCGCACAACTGACCGGCACACTGACCCTCAACGGCCAGGGCGACCCGGCGGCCGTGTTCATCTTCCAGATCGACTCCACCCTGACGACCGCCTCCAACAGCAGGGTCCTGTTCATCAACGGGGCCTCACCCTGCAACGTCTACTGGCAGGTGGGCAGCTCGGCCACGATCGGCACCGGCACCCAGTTCGTGGGCAACATCCTGGCCCAGGCCTCGATCACCATGAACACCGGCGCAACCCTCCAGGGCCGCGCCCTGGCCCGCACCGGCGCCGTCACGCTCGACAACAACACCATCAACGCCCCCCTCTGCCTCCAACCCACAGGAACGCCGACAACCACTCCGACGGGCACCCCGACCGGCCAGCCCACCGGCACCCCCACGGGAACGCCCACGGGAACGCCCACCGGCACCCCCACGGGAACGCCCACCGGCACCCCGACGGGCACGCCCACGGGCACCCCGACGGGCACCCCGACCGGCACGCCCACCGGCACCCCGACGGGCACCCCGACCGGCCAGCCGACGGGAACTCCGACCGGGTTTCCGACCCCAACCCGTACCCAGCTACCGGTGACCGGCGGTAGCGGCGGTAGTGCGCTGATACCCGTCCTGGCGGGCATCGGCAGCGTCGCCGTCGCCTCCGGCGCCGCCTTGCTCATCGCCTACCGCCGCAGGGCCTCCGAGTCCTGACCGGGCAGACCCCGGCGGCCGGTCACCGGCCGCCGGGGTCACGGCTCCGACCCGCCCATGTTGGACGGCTCGGAAGGGGTCACCGACCTGCGACGGCCCCGCAGGTCACGGCCCTGCCGTGACTACTCCCGTCGCGTGTCGCACGGCCCGAGTGCAGCCGCCAACGGACGCCGGACGCCCGCCCATTCGACGGCCGGCCGACATCGCCGGCCACCGCGATCGCCCGACCCGCCCGCTAATCGGCCTCGGCCAGGTAGCCGACCTGCGGCGATCCAGCCGCCGAGCGGACGTGGTAACCCCAGCGCCGCAACGCCTGCATGACCTTCATCGCGCCCACCGGATTCGCCGAGTGGATGTACACAACTCCGATGTCGAACGGCCGCTCCTCGAACGCGGCCTGCTCCAACACCTCGACGACGGGCCAGATCGTGTCGTCCCCACCGAGGTCGTGATCCAGCCACAGCTCGTCCAACCGCTCTCCGCGGTGTCGCTCCAGCGCCTGAACGCCCGCCGCGCTGGTGCGCGCCACCTGTGCCACCCGGCCATCGACGAACGCGCGGAGGTCGTCAACCAGCACGATTCGCGGCGACTTCTCGGAGAGCATGGGCCCATCCTTGGCCCGGGTAGCCGGCACCGCCACCGCAATCGAGGCCGGCCGTCGTGCCGCTGACGCGATCCACCTACCGCTGGCTCTCGATCATCGCCACGGGTGGGGAAGCCTGCGGCGGCACGACGCCTCTGCCCCCGGGTCATCGGCCGTACCGGCGGTGTCGGTGACGCCTGCGAGGATCCGGACATGACCGCGACCGCCTCGGACTACACCTGGTTTCCTGACCGCTTTCCCGGCCTGATGGGGGCCTACTGCATGACGCTGGTCAAGGGACTGACGCCTGCGGAGCTGTTGAACCGACTGGGCGCGCGGGAGGAGTGCCGCGTGACCGGCGCCGAGGAGCTGCTCGAGCCCGCGTACCAGCCATGGAAGGAACACCACGGTGACCCGTTGTTCGTCGGCGTCACCGCGGTCGGTGACTGGGCACTCGCCGTCGAACCCAACGGCTATCTCGGCACCCTCGACGAGGTGATCGTCCCGCTCTCGAAGGGCACCCGGCTCGTGTCCCACTTTCGCAACGTCAACGCGGTGGATCACTTCTTCTGGCTGGAGGACGGGGACCTTCGACTGCACTTCGAGCCGCTGTTCCCCAGCGGTCGGGACGGCAGCGACCCCGACGGCCTCCTGGAGGTGATGCGACAGGTCGGCTTCGATCTCAGCGAGGACGACGACGCGAGCTACGAACTCCACACCGAGGCGACGTTCGCCCTCGCCGAACACCTCACCGGGATCCGACTCACCCCAGAGCTCCTTGAGGCAGCGACCTACGCGTGCGGCACCGTCCCGATACCCGGCCGGTGTTGACCGCGGCCTGCTCACCGGAGCCGGCCTCATCCGTAGGCGTACTCGTCCACGTCGAGCTCGGCTCGCGTCAGTCGAAGAAACTCCAACACCCGAGCGAGCCTCGCGGTGATCTCGGCGGCCGAGAGCCGAGCCGAGGTCAGCGCGAAGTACGCGTACTGCGAGATGATCTTGCCGGACCCTACCTACCTGGGCACCGACGGCAAGGCGGTAGCTGCAGTACGAGACCGGGAAAAAGCCGTCGCGACGAGCGGAAGGCCCTCGACCTGGGTGGAGCGCTGAGGGGTCGGGCGGAATCCAGCGGATCGGACGGATTTGCCGGCCGCGATGGAGGGGATGCCCCCGCCATGGACGAGCTGCGGCGGTCGCGACCGGAGCCTGCGGCGAGCGTCCCGCGCGACGCACACACCGCGCGGGCCGAGGAGGTGCTCGACGCCTGGCGGCAGCGGACAGGAACCGCCAAACGGGACCGAAGGCGACAGCTGGCCATCTATGCGGGGGTGGCCGTTCAAGCCGGCCTCGCGGCTGGCCTCGCCTGGATCGCGGCACGCGAGATCGGGATCAGCACTCACAACCCGGTCTTCGCGCCGATCGCCGCCGTGGGCACCGTGGCGGCGGCAGTGGGTCAGCGGCTGCGTCGAGTCATCGAGCTCATCGCCGGTGTGGGACTGGGCATCGCGATCGCGAACGCGTTTCTCGTGCTGATCGGGCACGGGGCGGCGCAAATTGGCCTCATCGTCACTGCCACGATTCTGCTGGCGATCGCTTTGACCGGACGTGGGGGTGTCATCACGCAGGCCGGCGGAACGGCGGTGCTGGTTTCCGCGGTCGAGCCGACCGCGCGAGCGGTGGAACTGACCCAGCTGGTCAATGCGGTGACCGGTGGCGCGATCGGGCTGGCGGTCGCGACCGTTCTCCTTCCGCTCAATCCGCTGCGGCTCGTGCGCAAGGCCGCCTCTCCCGCCATCACCCGGATGGCCACGCAACTGATCGCAGCGGGGCGAGGGTTGGCCGACCGTGACGCCCCGAGTGTCCATGCAGCGCTTCGCGAGCTGAGGGAGATGGGTGGTGACCTGGCGCGGCTGTCCGACGCGCTGCAGGGCGCCCGCGAGGTCGTGCAGCTCTCACCGCAACGGCGTCACTGGCGCAACTCGCTTCAGCAGTACAGCGAAGGCGCGGAGCATCTCAACAAAGCTGTGCTGGCCAGCCGCGGTCTCACCCGCAAGTCGGTCGCCCTCATCGCCAACGACGAGCAGATTCCGCCCCTCCTGTCCGACGCGGTGGCCACCCTCGGGCTGGCGGTCCGCGATCTGAACCAGGACTTCATCGCCGGACGAGAACCACACCGGACGCGGCAGCGCTCACTGGCTGCCGTCTGTCAGGCCAGCGAGGCACATCGGACGGGTCTCGGGCTGTCCGGCACAGCGGTCGTCGCGCTCGTCCGCACCGTCGCCGGGGAACTCCTCCGAGCAACGGCGATCGAACGCACCGACGCCAACCGCATGGTTCGTCAGGCCGCAGGCTGACCCGCGTGCCTTGACCACAAGCCTTGGCCGCGCGATACCTCCCCTACCTCAGCAGAGCGACGCGAGCTGAACATCGGCGAGGGCATCCACGTACATCTTCGTTCGCCCAGCGCCCGCTGGCTTGGCTGCTTCTGGGGCCTTGTCCCGCCCGTTGAGGTGGGATGCTCGGAAGGTGAATGGTCGACACTTCGTCTGGCTCGGGTTGGCGGTGGGGCTGGTCGCTGGCTGTTCCGAGCAGCAGTACGCGCTACCTGATCGGGGCACTGCGGCCGTCCAGGCTGAGGAGCAGCGTCTCGCCGCACTCCTTTCCGCCGAACTGGTCAGCGGACCGGGCACGTGCAAGGTCCGACTGCTCGGGCAGGAAGGCTCCTCGTCGTTCGCCTGGGCTCAGTGCGAGGGTTCGCCGGCGCTGGAGGTCCCTTCTGCTGTCTCCATGCCCGTGCGGGTTGACGGCGACCGAGTAACGCGGCCGGCCGACGGGAGTGGATACGCCGCGAGCGTGAAGCGCATGTTCCCGGGGCGGCTGGCAGAAGCCGTTCTCGACGATCCCGACAGGCTCCGTCCTTAGAGCCGGCTCGGCGAGCGGTTCCTGTGGGCTGCTGTACTGTCGCGGGTCTCGATGGATTCAAGGGGCGTCAGGGTGAAGCCGTCGGGGATCTCGCATGACGCCTTCGGCCGGCTTCGCCTCGCCCACTTCGTAGCGGCGGAGCACCTTGAGCAGCTTCGCGGCTGGGAGTACCTGGAGCGTTGCTGGATCGGGGAGGCGTCCGGCTTCACGGACTGGCCCGCGTTGGCCGGACACCGCATTGCAAAGATCGTTTCCTCGACCAGGCAGGCGTTACCGACCACCGAGCGCCTAGGCACTGTCTGGTGGGCGGTGCGCGTCCTAGATCGAGAACTGTCAAGGTGGCACGGGTTCTCCGGGTGACCTCCGGGGTGACCCTTATGGTCTCGATCGCCGGTACGCCTGGAGACTGCTTGGCATGACCCTCCGAATAGGACCGGCTGCACGCTGGTACACACGGCAGACGTATGGACCGATCATGTGGCGTCGACTGGGTGCGACGGTGCTCGCGGTGCCGGTGGCCTTACGGACAATGGCGTCCCGCCGGTTCGGCTACGGGCTGCTCGCTCTGCCGGTCGCGGCGGCGGCTGTCGGGCTCACTGCCGCCCTTGCGTATCTCGTCCTGATCAACGTGCTGGTTTACCCCTTCCGCCCGTACCTCGGGTTGCACGGCAACGATGGTGGGGACGTCTGGGCCAGTACCTATCACGGCTCCTGGGGTGGCCCAACGCTGGCTGGCGCCTGGGCAGTGCACGGGATCGGGGTGATGCTGCTCCTATTCCCGCCGGCAGCGTGGGCGGTTCGCGGCCTGTTGCGGGTACATGGGCGCCTCATCGGCCTGGCAGTCGCACCGGTCCGCCCAGCCACCCGTGCCGCGTTCTCGATGTCCATCCCTGGCTCCTTCGCGACATCGCTGTGCCGGTGGCCAGGGTGGTACCGCGTCGGGGTGGTCGGGTTGGCGATCGCGCTGTTCTTCGGCCTCGCGCGAATTGCGCACGCGGTAGGGATCGGCGACAACGTGCTCTGGCTTCCGCGCGATCCGCGCAGTGGTCTGGCACTGGCAGCCGTGCTCGCTCCGTTCGCCATCGCGGCGCTGACCGTACGCTCCTGGTGGTCCCTTGGCACCCGCCGCTAAGGGCAGCGCGCCGGCTGGGCGCGGACTCGCACGGCGTCCTGGTGGCCGATCGTCGGCTCGGGCACGCCAATGCCAGCGTAATGACTCAGCACTCCGCCCGCGCGGTCGATGGCTGTGACGCACGGCCGCGTGCGCACGGCATCCGGCATCTCAGCGCTGCAATAACCCCGCTCTGCCACCGGTCCACCGACAGTCTGCCCGGGCACTGTCAGCTTGGGAATCGCCGGTGTGGGGCGACCGCACGCGTGGCACGCGCCCGGTGCCCTGAGTAGACCCCACCGGACCCGGCACCCTCCGAAGGTTGTTCGTCCCGAAGGAACCGCCAGCCGTCGATAAGCTGCGTCGGCAGCAGGGGTGAGCTCCCAGCCCGGGTGTCAGACGTTGAAGCGGAACATGGACGGGCGGTCGCGTGACCTGCGGCGGCCTGGTCGATGGGCTGGCCACGCTCGCTGCTGGGCTCACGTCGTTGATGGCTGGTTGCCGACGTTTCCCGCTGTCTTGTGCCCCGTGTGCGCCCCGGACACTCCTTGACCCCCAGGCAGCCGCGCCGGTCGTCACCCAGCTAGTCACTCGCCAGGACCGCCTTGGTTTTGCTCGGGTAGCCGTGGGTCGGCCAGGAGAACGACCCGGTCAGCCTCGACGTCGAAGCCGAGGACCGGATGCTGGTAGTCGCCCTCGGGAGCCATTAAGACCGGCTTGCCCAGCCTGCGCCCGATGGCCGCAAAGAACCCACACAGCATGTCCAGCCGCTCCTGGCCTTGCAACTCCCGCAGGTCGATGTCGAAGTCGATCTCGACCGCAGAGTATGGCCAGAAGTTGACCAGGACGCCAGGGACCGGCCACACCCGCAAGATCGGCAGTTCAGCGTCAGCAGGTCGCGCTAGCACATCGGTTGCTGGAGGAAGCGGCACGACGGCATCACCCACTGAGTACTCCCACTTCCAGCCCTGCGCCTGGACCAGGTCGAACACCGCCTGCCAGTCCTCCACCGAAGCGTCCTCGACACGCACGTCTGGCAACGCACCCATCAGGTTCGGGTCGAAGAAGTTCTTGACGTCGTCCCACACAAGCTCAGGCACCCCGTCATGCTGGCTGACCGGCGGTGATGACGCGGCCCCTATTGCGTCGGGCACGCCCACAGACCGCGCGCTGTTGCCATCCTGTCTGCCGCCGACCCGCCCTCCGGGGAGCAGGCCGCCGCCCGGTCCGCCATGTCAAGCGGACCTTGGCGCACGGACGGACGCTGGCGGGCCGGGCGGCCCGAGCCGACGACGACCCGCTCTACGCCGCGTACCTCCTGATCCTCGTCCTCGGGCTGCGCCGGGGTGAAGTGCTGGGCCTGCGGTGGGAGGACGTCGACCTGGCCGCCAACGAGCTGTCGGTGGCCTACCAACTCCAGCGCATCCGCCGGCAGCTCCTGCACCGGGAGACCAAGACCGAGGCGTCTGAGGCGACCTGCCCCTGCCGGCCATCTGCGCCACGGCCCTACGCTCCCGTCGAGAAGATCAGAAGCGGCACCAGGAACACGCCGACCGGGCATGGCAGGACAACGGCCTGGTCTTCCCCACCCGCCTCGGGACGCCGATCGAGCCGAGGAAGTTCCACCGCGACTTCAAGACTCGCTGCCGCAAGGCCGGCGTGCGGGAGATCTCCGTGCACACCACCCGACGTACCTGCGCTTCCCTGCTGGTGGCGCTCGACGTCCACCCCCGGGTCACCATGCAGATCCTGAGGCACAGCCAGATCGCCGTGACCATGAACATCTACAGCGAGGTCACCGCCGAGGCGACCGAGAAGGCGCTCAAGCGCCTCGGCGAGCAGTTCATTTGAACCAGCTATTCGATCGCTGCGGGCCGCCTCGACAGCATCCACGCCACGTAGGGGTGGTCAAGCCGACGGAAGTGGTCAATGCCGTTGAGCGGATCGGGCGGGCGGGCGTCGAAGGCCGCAGGTAGCTCATCCACTCGCCCATCGGCGAGGGCCTCGTCAAGTTGCGTGTAGTGCGCGAGCAAGGCATCGAAGGTCGGGACTACGCGCTCCGATAGTTCCTGGCCGACTACAGCCCCGCACGCCTCGGCTTCCTCGACCGACCGGATCGCCCACCGATCGAAACCGTCGGAGTGCCTGGGAGCAGCGGTGAGCCGCGTCCACCATTGAGCGACCGACGCCGTGGGCCGGTCGCGGCAGTTTCCGCCCAGGCGCTCCTGGAACCAGTCAAGCCAAGAGACGGTGGCGACACCGAGGTTGACGTAGAAGAGCGAGGTATCGCCCCAGCTGCCCGTGGACCCCTGGAACTCGATGATCGCGGCATGGCCGGCATCGGAGATCCGGCGGAAGGTCCCATGCGACCGTTTGAAACCGTGCCCTCGCAGCACCGGCCCGACCTGCTTGGCGATCATGTTCAGGTATGCCTGCCGTACCGGACGCTCCATGCACAAGATCGTATTGGCGGGTACGACAACAAAGCCGAGCTGTGAGGGACTGCTGTACTCCGCTGCTGTACAAGATCGAAAAAGGCCGTCTCCGACTAGCGGAAACGGCCTTTACCTTGGGTGGAGCTGAGGGGATTTGAACCCCTGACCCCCTCGATGCGAACGAGGTGCGCTACCGGTCTGCGCCACAGCCCCTCCGCCGGCGAACCGGCTTCGGTCCCACCCGGCTTTCACCGGGCGGGCCGGCGCCAAGGTTAACAGGTCCGCCGCCCCGCACGCGAATCACCCCGCCCGCCACCCACCACTTCCGCCGATCATGCAGTTGTCGTGCCCACAAAAAGGGCAAGAGCGGACAGAGCGCACACCACAACTGCATGATCGCCGCGAGGGAGGGAGGGAGGGTCAGGCGGAGTGGGAGCCGCGGCCGGAGGAGTAGGGGCGGCCGCGGAGGCCGCCGGTGCGGCGGTAGGAGACGGAGGCGCCGCCGCCGGCCGCCGCCGGCAGGTCACCCGACCGGTCGAGACCCATCGCGGTACGGCGTACCGCCTCGCGCTGGGCGGCCAGACGGCGCTGCGCCTCCCGGCGGGCCGCCGCCCGGCGGGCCTGCTCCCGCCGCACCTCGGCCTGCCGGGCGGCCAGCCAGGCCGCTTCCCGGGCCCGGAGGCGCCGCCGCCGGCGCTCCGCCAGGGCCCGGCGCCGCAGGTGTACGACGTACAGCAGCAGCAGGGCGGCGGTGACCGAGAAGCCGATCCAGAACCCGGGGCTGACCACGATCACGCCGATCAGCTCGACGAAGTTCAGCAGCAGCAGCGCGGCGAGCACCCGACGCCGCCGGTAGACGGCCGGAGTGTGGTGCCGGTGCGGGGGCGGCCGACGACGCGCCCGGCGCGGTGCCGGCGGTACGGCGCGGAGCCGACCCTTCCGGCGCCCGGCGGCCGGGGGCGCCGACACCGGAGCACTCAGACCGCCCGTATCGGAGTCTTCGCTGAGGGTGACGACAAGGGCGCGGGACGGGTTGACGGGTCGCCGGCCGGGGACAGTACGACGCCGCCGGCGGCGCTGGAGCACCCGCGCCGTCGACTGCGCCCGCTCCGCCACCAGCCGCTCGGTGGCGTCGTACCGACGGACCAGCGCCGGGGCCAGGGCGAGCAGGCCGGCGGCGGCGAGGACGGCGAGGAGCACCGAGGTCGGCACCCTCACCCCTCCCGTCACCGAATTCGGGGCAACCGTCGGACCACCGCAGGATCTTCCCCGGATGGTCGTCCACGGCGCAGATCGTACGGGCGGGCAGCGCTTGCCACAGCTTGCAGTTACTTGAGGTTACGGGCCGCCGACCCGGATGATGACGCGCCGCGCCGATCCCGTCCGTGGGACGGCTCACCCGCGGGCGGAACGGATCCGGTGCCAGCGGGCCAGCAGGCCGCCCTCGGCGGCGACCTCCTCGCTGGTCATCGCGTATCCGATGTGGTCACGCCAGGCGCCGTCGATGTGCATGTAGCGGACGTGGTACGCCTCCTCGCGGAAGCCCAGCTTCTCCACCACCCGCCGGGACGGCCGGTTCTCCGGCCGGATGTTGACCTCCACCCGGTGCAGCCCACCCGCGCCGAACGCGTGGTCGACGGCGAGCGCCATCGCGGTGGGGATCACCCCTCGACCGGCCACCCGGGCGTCCACCCAGTACCCCACGTAGCCGGAGCAGTAGGCCCGCCGGACGATGCTGCCCACGTTGAGGTGCCCGACCAGTCGTTCCCGACCGTCCTCGCGCAGGCAGACCGCGAACGGCATGCCCTCGCCGGTCCGCGCCGACCGCCGCTGGTCCCGGTACACGTAGCGGAACGCGGCCGGCGAGTTCGTCTCGTCCCAACTGCCCGGCAGGTGGGACTCCCATGGGGACAGCCAGGCCTGGTTGGCGCGCCGCACCCGCGACCAGGCGGCCGCGTCGGAGCGCCGGTACGGCCGCAGCACCACCGGACCGTCCACCAGCACCACCGGCCACCCCGGCACCCGGCCGAGCCCGAACAGGCTCACCGCGCCGGCCTCCCGCCCGTGGGAACGGGCCGACGGGACGGGCTCACCGGCGCCGGTCCAGCAGCAGGACGTCCACCGTGGACCCGGCGGCGGCGTTGGTGACCCGCTCGCCGAGCACCAGCAACCCGTTCGCCTCGGCCAGCCCGGAGAGGGTGAACGGTCCACCGCTGAGCGGCTGGACCGTGTAGCCCCCGCCGCGCCGCTCGGCGACGTGCGCGGGGCGGAACTCGCGCAGCCCGGCCGGCGACGACACGGTCTCCAGCAGGTGCGCCCGGACGCTGGGCCGGAACACCGGCTCCGCGCCGGCCAGCAGCTGGATCGCCGGCCGGGCCAGCACCTCGAAGCCGATCAGCGCCGCGCCGGGCTCACCGGGCAGACACACCACCGGCACCTCCTCGGCACCGACCGTACCGAATCCCAGCGCGGTGCCGGGATAGAGCGCCACGTCGGTGAAGGTGACCGGTCCGGCGCGGCCGCCCTCCCGGCGGGACAGGATCCGGCGGACCATGTCCCCCGGACCGGTGCCGGTGCCGCCGCTGGTGAGGATCAGGTCGGCCCGCAGGGTCTGGTCCTCCAGCAGGCCGCGCAGCGCCTCCGGGTCGTCGTCGCAGATGCCCACCCGGTACGCCAGCGCCCCCGCCTCGGCCGCGGCGGCGGTCAGCGCGTGCGAGTTCGCGTCCACCACCTGGCCGGGCTGGCTGCCCCGGCCCACGTCGACCAGCTCGTCGCCGGTGGCCACGATGACCACGCGCGGGCTGGGGCGGACCACCACGTGCCCGATGCCGGTGGCGGCGAAGACGGCGACCAGCGCCGGCGAGACGTACGTGCCGGCGCGGGCGAGCAGCGTGCCGGCGGGCAGCTCCTCGCCGGCGCGGCGGACCCCGTACCCCCGCTTGGGGGTGCGGAAGATCTCCACCGCGGCCATGCCCTGGTCCGTCCACTCCACCGGGACGACGACGTCCGCGGCGACGGGCAGGGGCGCCCCGGCGGCCACCGAGAAGCACGAGCCCGGGGTGAGCCGGACCGGGCGCCAGCTCGCCGCGCCGAGGTCACCGACCACGTTCAGCCGCACGGTACGGCCCGGCCCCCCGGAGGGGACCGGGCCGTACCCGACGAGGTCCTCCCAGCGCGCCGCGTACCCGTCCACCGCCGCCTGGTCGAAGGCGGGGAACGAGTGCGGCGCGACGACGTCCTCGGCGAGGACGTTGCCGTGCGCCTGGGTGAGGTCGAGGTCGAGCGGAGGCAGCGCGCGTAACCTGCGCAGCACGCTGCCCAGGTAGTCGGCGAGTGGCGTCAGCTCGTTCGCGGCCGCCTCGGCGTCGGCCGTCGCGGTCATGTACCGGAGCCGCCCGCCGCGTCGGAGTTGACGAACTCGGCCAGCCACTTGCGGAACTCACCGCCGAGGTCCTCCCGCTCGACGGCGATCTGCACCACGGTCTGGAGGTAGCCCAGCGGCATGCCGGTGTCGTAGCGGGTGCCCCGGTAGACGATCGCGTGCACCGGCACGCCCTCGTTGCGCAGCAGCTCCATCGCGTCGGTCAGCTGGATCTCGCCGCCGCTGCCCGGCTCCGTCCGGCGGATCGCGTCGAAGATCCGGCCCGGCAGCACGTACCGGCCGAGGACGGCGAGGTTGCTCGGCGCGTCCTCCGGCTGGGGCTTCTCCACCATGCCGGTGACCTTGACGACCTCGCCGACGTCGGTCAGCTCCGCCTCGGCCGACTCCACCGAGGCGATGCCGTACCGGCTGGTCTCGGCCGGGTCGACCTCGAAGAAGGCGAGCACCACCCCGCCGGTGCGGGCCTGGAGCTCCAACATGGCCGGCAGCAGCGGCTCGGACGGCTTGACGAACTCGTCACCCAGCAGCACCGCGAAGGGCGCGTCCCCGACGTGCGACTCGGCGTACCCGACGGCGTGGCCCAGGCCGAGCTGCTCGGGCTGCCGGCGGGTGTGGATGGCGGCCAGCTCGGTGGTGCGCTGCACGGCGGCCAGCAGCTCGGGCTTCTTGGCCAGCCGCTCCTCCAGGTCGGGCCGGCGGTCGAAGTGGTCCACCATGGCCGTCTTGCCGCGCCCGGTGATCAGCAGCACGTCGTCGATGCCGGCCTGGGCGGCCTCCTCGACGATGTACTGGAGCACCGGCCGGTCGACCACCGGCAGCAGCTCCTTCGGGACCGCCTTGGTGGCCGGCAGGAACCGGGTGGCCAGGCCGGCGGCCGGGATGACGGCCTTGACCGCACGGGGGCGGCCGGTCGCGGCGGCCGCTGGGTGGTTCGCTGAGTGCTCCGACATGTCGCGAGACTATCGGCCACGGCTCTGCCGCGGCGGGTGAGGACCGGAAGACGCGCCGCCCGTAGCCGGCTGCGTCACACCCGCGGCGGGGCGGGGAGCGCCGGCGCCGTGCCGGCCGGCGGGCCGGTCGGTCACCGGGCCGGCGCGCGGCAGCCCGTCGTCCGGGCTCACCGCCCCGGCCGGCACCGTGATCTCCTCGGTCAGCGGGGCGGCCCGCTCCCCGGCGACCCGGTGCCCGTCCCGGCCGGCGGCCTTCGCGGCGTAGAGCGCCTCGTCCGCCGCGTCCAGCACCTGCTGGCCGGTGCTGGCGTGGTCGGGGTAGACGGCGATGCCGATGGAGACCGTCACCGGGATCGCCACCCGCCGGCCGGCGTGCCCGGCCGCGGCGATCGGGGTGCCCCGCACGGCCGCGCCGAGCCGCTCGGCGACGATCGCCGCGCCCCGGGCGTCGGTCTCCGGCAGCAGCACCACGAACTCCTCGCCGCCCTGCCGGAACGCCAGGTCGACCTCGCGGATCTCGCCGCGGATCCGGCGGGCGAACTCGGCGAGCACCGCGTCCCCGGCCGCGTGGCCGTGCGTGTCGTTGACGTCCTTGAACCGGTCCAGGTCGAGCACGAGGATGCTGAGCATCCGCCCGAACCGGCTGGCCCGCTCCACCTCCCGGCGCAGCGACTCGCGCAGGTAGCGGTAGTTCCAGAGCCCGGTCAGCGGGTCGGTCAGCGACAGCCGCTGCGCCTCCTCGTGCACCCGGACGTTCTCCACCGCCACCGCCGCGTGCCCGGCGAAGGTGCGCAGGGTGTCCAGGTCGGCGTCGTCGAACTCCTCGGCGCCCAACCGGTCGTAGAGGGCCAGCACGCCGACGGCCGGCTCACGCCCGGGCTCCGCCCCGCCGGCCGGGCCACCGGGCACGGTGAAGGGCACCGCGACGTACGTCTCGCAGCGCGGCTCGCCGGGCGCCGGCACGCCGTCCCCGGCCCGCCCGCGCCGCGGCTCCCCGGTGGCCGCCACCGCGCCGGCCACCCCGGCGCCGACCGGCACCCGCAGCGTCTCCGGGTCCGGCAGGCGGTCCTGGAGCCCCTCGCCGCACTTGCCGACCAGCACGCCGTCCGGGTCCAGCAGCAGCACCGCCCCGGCCCGGGCCCCGGTCGCGCCGATCGCGCTGTGCAGGATCACCCGCAGGATGCGTTGCAGGTCGTGGGTGCTGGCCAGGGTGTCGCCGAGCACCGCGAGGTGCCCGCGGAGCTGGTCACGGCTGCTGGTCAGGGCCGCCACGTAGCTGGCCGTCTCCCGGGTCATCCGGTTGAACGCGCCGGCCAGCCGGCCGATCTCGTCCCGGCTGCGCACCGGCACCCGCGCGGTCAGGTCACCCCGGGCCACCCGGTCCACCGCCCCGGCCAGCTCGACCAGCGGCCGGGTGGTGACCCGGGCCAGCCGCCCGGCGGCCAGCACCGCCAGCAGGGCGGCCAGCAGCACCGCGCCGACCAGCACGGCGGGCAGCCCGGTCGGCCGCTCCCCCGGTACGGAGAGGACCAGCGGCAGCGGTTGGCCGGCTGCCGGGTCGAGCCGCCGGACGTACCGGCCGTCGGCGGTCTCGGTGACCTTGTCCCCGTCGACCGTGCCGGCGGCGGCGAGCACCGCCTCGCGTACCCGGGAGGTCTCGGTCGTGTGGGCGAACCGGGTGGCGCCGCCGTCGAGCAGGGTGACCGCGACGCCGGTCGCGGCGGCCAGCCGGGTCACGAACGCCGGGTCGACCGGGTGGGCCGCGGCGACCGTGCCGAGGGCGCTCCCCGCCGGGTCGCGCAGGTCCACCCGGGCGCTGAGCACCCGCACCCGCCCGTCGACGGGTCGGCCCCCCGCGCAGTCCTGCCAGGGGGTGGGCGGGGCGCCCGGGGTGGTGTACGTGGTCACGCCGGTCACATCGGTGACCAGCACGGCGGCGGCCAGGCCCCGGCTGACCACCTGCCCGGCGGCAACGGCGCGGGCGGCGGCGTCGGTGCGCAGCGCGACGGCGTCCGCGGCGGCCCGCAGTTGCTGGCAGAGGGCGTCGACGGAGGTGCGGACGGTGGCGGCGGCCACGCCGAGGCGTTCGGTGGCGCGGCTGCGGTCGACCGCCGCCAGGGTGGTGCCGACAAAGACCGCGCCGAGCAGCACCGGGCCGAGCACCACCGCGAGGAAGGCCGCCGTCAACCGCCCGCGTAGCGTCAACGCTGCCCCCCGGAGGTTTCGCGCCCGTTCCTGCGATGCTGACACAGAGCGACCGGGAGGCAAGCCTTGCGTCAGGAGTGTTGCGTGCCGGAATTTTCTGATGGAGCGCACGTGGCGCACGAGGCGAAACGCGAGACCCGCGTCGCGTTGCTCGCCCGCCGCCGGGCGCTGACCGCGCCGCAGCGGGCCGCCGCCGCGGCGCGCGTCCAGGCCGAGCTGGTCGATCTGGTACGCCGGCTGCGCCCACGCCGGATCACCGGGTACGTCCCGGTGGGCTCCGAGCCGGGCGGCCCGGAGCTGCCCGAGGTGCTCCGGGCGGCGCTGCCGCCGGAGGGCGAACTGCTGCTCCCGGTGCTCCGCGACGACCTCGACCTGGACTGGGCCGGGTACGCCGGACCGGGGTCGCTGGTGCCCGCCGGCCGGGGGATGCGGGAGCCGGACGGGCCCCGGCTGGGCCGCTCGGCGATCTCCGGTGCGGAGCTGGTGGTCGTACCGGCGCTGGCCGTGGACCGGCGTGGGCTGCGGCTGGGCCGCGGCGGCGGCTCGTACGACCGGGCCCTGACCCGGGTCGCCGGCTCGGCGCTGACCGTGGCGCTGCTGCACGACGGCGAGCTGGTGGAGACCCTGCCCGCCCAACCGCACGACCGTCCGGTACGCGCCGTTGTCACCCCGTCGGGTGGGCTGCGTCCGTTCCCCGCCCCGCCCGGTGTCGATCCCCCCACGTCCGCTGGACGAACCCGGGTCCGATGACGCACCATTGGCACTCGAATACGACGAGTGCCAACCGGCCGTGCCCAGATCCGGAGGACGACGTGCCCACGTACCAGTACGCCTGCACCGCGTGCGGCAACCAGCTCGAGGCGGTGCAGTCCTTTTCCGACGAGCCGCTGACCGAGTGCCCCGCGTGCGAGGGGCGGCTGCGCAAGGTCTTCAACTCCGTCGGCGTCGTGTTCAAGGGCTCCGGCTTCTACCGGACCGACTCCCGCGCCGCCGGCTCGGAGAGCAAGAGCGGCGGCACCAGCGCCAAGCCGGCCAAGTCGGAGAGCTCGTCCTCCAGCGGCGACTCGACGTCGAGCACGTCGAGCAGCTCGTCCGGCTCGTCGGGCTCGTCCAACGGCGGGTCGACCAAGGCCCCGGCCGCGAGCACGTCCGGCAGCTCCGCCGCCTCCTGATCCCGCTGCGCCACCGCCCCCGCCGCCCACCGGCCGCGGGGGCGTTCGGCGTTCCCGCCCGGCTCGCTACCAGATCCGACACCCGTACGGGGGTTGTCCACAGGTCCACCGGTTGTCCACAGGTCCCGCGCCGGGGCCACCGGGCCCGCCCCTCTCCCACCTAGCCTGCTGACCGGCGGCCACCCCGGCCGCCCGCGGGTCGGAGGTGGAGGTGAGCCGTCGTGACGGTCGGTGGCACGCAGGGGGCGGACTCGCTGCGGCCGGCGCGCCGGCTCGGCCGTCCGCGCGGTGGCACCCTGCTGCGGATCGGGCTGGTCGCCGCCCTGCTCGGGCTCGCGGTGATCGTGCTGGACACCCCGGCCGGCTGCCCGACCCCGACCGCCCCGCCGTCCGGCCCATCCGCCGGGGCCGGGTCCGGCTCGCCGCCCTCGCCCGCCGGGGCGGATCGCGGATCGGGGCCCGCCGGGGCGGACCGCGGATCGGGGCCCGCCGGGGCGGCTGCCGGATCGGGGCCTGCCGGGGCCGCGCCGGGTGACCCGGCGTCGGGAGCGCGGCAGGGTGCGGCGCTGCCGCTGCCGGGCGGGCTGGTGGGGGTGCCGGTCCGGCTCGCCGAACCGGCGGCGCTCACCGTGCTCCGCCCCGGAGCCCGGGTGGACCTGCTGGTCGTCGCCGAGGGCAGGACCGGGCTGCTGGCACCCGGAGCGCTGGTGCTCGACGTGGTGGGCGGTGGGGACGCCACCGACGGATCATCGGCGCTCTACCTGGCGCTCCGTCCTGATCAGGCGCACCGGGCCGTGGGCCAGCCGGAGGGGAGCCGCTTCGCCGTCGTGGTCCGCGGCTGAGCCGCGGTTCGGCGCGCAGACGCGGGTCCCCGCGCCGCCTCCCACGACCGCGCCGGACCGCGCGAGCCGAACCGCGACCGGGGCTGCCCGGAGCCACAGGCCGCACAGCGCCACGCACCCGACAGACCGCTGATTCGGATACGTCATCAGCTCCAAAGCGTCCGGATGAGGTTCGCGACCCAGCAGCGGTCAGGAGTTCCGGACGCCGCCTCCCATGATCGCGCTGGATCCAGGAAGTAGTGGCTTCCTGGCGGGTGCGAGGCCCCTACTTCCAGGATCGAGCACGATCTTGGCCGGTGGCGACCCGGAGCGGGCGCGAGTCCGGCCCGGAAGGCGCGGCCGGGGGTGGATCGGTAGCGGTGGGGGTCAGTCCCAGTGCGGGGGGCGTTCGGCGAGCAGCCAGTCGTCGTTGCCGCCGCCGCGTTCGCCCCAGCCGTGGTCGGTGTCGTCCACGGTCTGCTCCGGCAGCACCACGAAGTCTTCGCTGAGGTCGACGGCGCGGTCGTCGTCGCCGCGCACGGCGCGTACGTCCGGGTCGGTACTCACGAGCGGCAAGACTATCCCAGCGGCAGCCCCGCCGGCCGGCACCGCTCCGCGGCCCCGGACGAGTCCTCCCGGCCGCGCCGCCCCACCCGGTGGGCCGGGTGCCCGCCGTCGCGTCGGGCGGCCGGTGGGTCGCGGCGTTGGTAGCGTCGAACGCCGTGACCACGCCCAGCGGTGCCCCCGAGGACGATTACTGGCGACGGCCGCCCGAGGATCAGGGGTCGCCCCCCGCCGGGCCGGTCGCTCCCGTACCGGCCGAGCCGATCACCCCGTCCGCGCCGGCGCCCACCTCGCCGTCACCCTGGGCGGCTCCGCAGCACACCGGGCCCGGGCTCCCGGCACCCGACGTCGACCGGACCACCATGCCGCCGCCCGGGGCAACGGCCGGCGGGTACGCCGGTCCGCCCCCGACCACCCCACCGCCGGCCGGCTGGCGACCGCCGGTGCACCTGCAGGCCGCCCCGCCGCGCGCACTCGCCCCGCAGGACATGGAGGCCATGGACGCGGCGGAGCAGCGCGCCCAACGGCTCACGTACGTGATCGGCGCGGCGGCCGGGGTGGTGCTGCTCCTGCTGCTCTGCCTGCTCTGCTCCCGCGCGATCTTCTGACCCCCCGGGTGCAGAGCAGAGCGGGGCCGGTCAGAAGGTGTTGCCCCAGACCGACGCGGCGCCCGTGTCACCGGTGAGGAAGGCGTAGAGCAGCGCGAACACCGCCAGCACGACGATCACCCCGGTGAGCGCCCAGGTGACCCAGGAGGGCAGCCGGGGCGTACGGAATCGGCCGCTGGTGAGCGCCAGCAGCGCGAGGGCCGCCACGGCGAGCCCCACGGTGACCCAGAGCAGGACCTCGCCGTAGTCGGCGTGCTCCTGGATCTTGGCTAGCAGCGCGGGCGGGTAGCCCTTGGCCTCCAGCGCCTCCTGGAACGCCTCGCCGGACTCCGTCGCCACCCAGGCGAAGACGGGGGTCACCACCGCCAGGGCGGCCACCGCCCAGTCGAGTCGGGGCCGCCAGCGGGGCACCAGCCCGTACGCGGCGGCCAGCAGCGCCAGCAGCGGAACGAACACCACGACGGCGTGCACCACCAGGACGTGACCCGGCAGGCCGTTGAACTCCTTGAACACCGACACCTCCGAAGACGGATGTGGTTCCGCGGCAGAAGCGTACGTCGATCCACAGCGCGTGCACGCCCCTCGATCGGCTACCCGCGGCCCCCGCCGGGACGGTTCATGCGCTCCCACCCGGGACGGGGCTGTGGCCGGGGCCACCCGCCGCCGGGTTCGCTTGTCGGTCCGGCGGCCCCGTGCTGTCATTGCCTCATGTCCAGTGGTGAGGAACTTCTCCGGTCGAGGGGCCTGCGGGTCACCCGTCCGCGCCTCGCCGTGCTGGACGTGCTGGCCGCCGGTGGTCACCTGGAGGTCGACGAGATCACCCGTCGGGTGCGCGAACGCCTCGACTCCGTCTCCACCCAGGCCGTGTACGACGTCCTGGGCGCGCTCTCCCGCGCCGGCCTGTCCCGCCGGATCGAGCCGGCCGGCAGCCCCGCCCGGTACGAGGCCCGCGCGGGCGACAACCACCACCACGTGGTGTGCCGGGGCTGCGGCGAGATCGCCGACATCGACTGCGCCGTCGGCGACGCCCCCTGCCTGGACCCGAACATCGCCCACGGCTTCGAGGTGGACGAGGCGGAAGTGACCTTCTGGGGCCTCTGCCCCACCTGCCAGGCCCGCCGCACCGCCGACGTCTGACCGCCGCCGCGCCGGGGTGCACCGGCGCTCCGGGCGAGGTCCGCGACGAGCGGGCCGGTCGGCCCCCGGCCGTGGCACTCTTGACCGGTGGACTCCGACGACACCGGCCTCTTCGGTCCGGGATCGGTCACCTGGAAGGTGCACGACGAGCCGGTCCTGATCGTCGCCGGTCTGCGCTCGCTCTACCTCCAGGCGCTGCATCCCCGAGCGATGGCCGGGGTGGCGCAGAACAGCGGCTACAAGTCCGACGCCTGGGGCCGGCTGGACCGCACCGCCACCTACGTCGGCACCGTCATCCACGGCACCACCGCCGAGGCGGAGGCGGCCGGGCGACGGCTGCGGGCCGTGCACTCCCGGCTGCGGGCCACCGACCCGTTCACCGGCGAGGAGTTCCGGATCGACGAGCCGGACCTGCTGCGTTGGGTGCACGTCACCGAGGTCGAGTCGTTCGTCAGCACCGCCCGTCGGGCCGGCCTGCGGCTGACCGACGCGGAGGTGGACGGGTACTACACCGAGCAGCGGCGCGCCGCCGCACTGGTCGGTCTCGACCCGGCCGACGTGCCCGGCAGCGCCGCGGAGGTCGACGAGTACTACCGGTCGGTCCGCCCCGAGCTGCGGATGACGAAGGAGGCGGCGGAGACCGCCCTGTTCCTCACCGCGCCACCCATCCCGTGGAAGCTGAGCCTGCCGGTCCGGCTGGGCCTGAACCTGGGGCCGCCCCGGTGGGCGTACCTGGGCATCGCCGGCACGGCGCTCGGTCTGCTGCCGCCCTGGGCGTTGCGGTTGTACGGCGGCCTGGGGCTGCCCACCACCGCCCTCTCGGCCAACCTGAGCGTCCGCGCACTCCGCCTGGCCCTGGCCGCGCTGCCCCGGCAGTGGCGGGAGGGGCCGATGCAGCAGGCGGCCAAGGAGCGGGCCGCGCGCCTGACCGCCACCGCCGCCTGACCCCACCCGGCTGCTGATCGGGCAGAGGCCGAGGTGGCGCGACTCGGGCGTGTCAGTCCTCGGCGGGCGGGGCGGGTCGATCCACCGCCGCCCACGGTTCACGCCCCGGCGTCTGCGCGCCGACGGGGCAGCTACGCCGGTAGTCGCACCAGCCGCAGCGGGGACCGGCGACCGCCGGGAAGGCGTCGTCCGGGTCGGTGCCGTCGGCGACCGCCCGTTCGGCGGCCATGATGTCCCGCGCGGTGTCCTCGGCACGGGAGAGTTGCCGGGCCAGCGACTCGGTGGTGTGCTCGTGGGCGGCGATGGTCCCGGTGGGCAGGTGGTGCAGCTCGACCCGGCGGCACGGCCGGCGGAAGGTCCGCTCGGCGGCGTACGCGTAGAGGGCCAGCGCCTGCGAGCCGCGGGCGTCGTCGGCGTCCAGCCCGGTGCGGCCGGTCTTGTAGTCGACGATGACCAGCTCGGGCCCGTCCGGGCCGGGGCGGGAGTCGATCCGGTCGGTGCGCCCGTTGAAGGCGAGCACCGCCGTGCGGACCGCCACCACCCGCTCCACGCCGAGCGGGTCGTCGCCCGGCTCCAGCGTCCCGACGTACGCCTCGAGCCAGCCCAGCGCCCGACGGTACGCCGCCCGTTCCTGCTCGTCGTCGCGGTAGCCCTCGCGGACCCAGGTGCCCTTGAGCAGCCCGGCCAGGGCCTCCGGCCGGCGCCGCTCGGTCGGCAGCGCGTACCAGTTCTTCAGGGCGGTGTGCACGCTCGCGCCCAGCGAGTTGTGCGCCCACGGTGGGCCCTTCGGCGGGGCCGGCCGGTCGACGTAGGAGTAGCGGTAGCGCCGGGGGCAGTCCTCGTACGCGCCGAGTTTGCTCGGGGTGCAGACGAAGAGCCGTTCCGGCATGCCCTCGAAGCCCAACTGCTCGGCCTGCCCGGCGCGGGGTCGGGGTGCGCCGGACGATCGGCCGGCGGAAGAGGTTCGTCGCACGCCGACGATCCTGCCACCCGGCTACGACAGTGCGGCGCGGGACACCGCTCAGGTCATGTTGACGTACTGGGTGACGAAGGCGGCCACGGCGTCGGCGATCAGCTGCACGGCGATGGCGGCCAGCAGCAGACCGGCGATCCGGGTCAGCACCTCGATGCCCCCGGGGCGCAGGATCTTGACGATCCCGCCGGAGAAGCGCAGCACGATCCAGACCGCGACCATCACCGCGACGATCGCGGCGGCAATCGCGGAGAAGTCGTCGAGCCCGTCGCCCTGCTGGACGAAGAGCATGGTGGCCACGATCGCGCCCGGCCCGGCCAGCAGCGGGGTGCCCAGCGGCACCAGGGCGATGTTGGAGGTGACCTGCTGGCTGGGGTCGTCGGCCTTGCCGGTGAGCAGCTCCAGCGCGACCAGAATCAGCAGCAGGCCACCGGCGGCCTGCAGGGCCGGCAGGTCCACGTGCAGGTAGTCGAGGAGGGTCTGCCCGGCCACCGCGAAGATCACGATCACGACGAGCGCCAGCGCGACCGCCTGCCACGCGGCCCGGTTGCGGTCGCGGGCGGGCAGCGGGCCGGTCAGGGCGAGGAAGATGGGCATCATGCCCGGCGGGTCGACGATTACCAGCAGGGTCACGAAGACCTCACCGAAGAGCTTGAGATCCACCGGATAACCGTAGTCGCGCCGCTGTGGACGGAATCGCGGATCAGCCGGAAGCGACCTCGATCACCCCGGAGGACGCCGCGACGATCCGCTCGTACGCCTCCGGGTCGGTGGTGTGCGCGCCCAGCCGGACGGTTTTGTGGGTGCCGTGGAAGTCCGAGGAGCCGGTGACCAGCAGGCCCAGCTCGGCGGCGAGGCCACGGACTTGCGCCGCCTCGGCCGGCGAGTGGTCCTCGTGGTCGGCCTCCAGGCCGGCCAACCCGGCCGCGGCCAGCTCGGCGATCAGCTCGTCCGGGACGATCCGGCCGCGCCGGGTCGCCCGGGGGTGGGCGAAGACCGGCACGCCCCCGGCCGCGCGGACCAGCGACACCGCCCGGAACACGTCGATGTCCTCCTTGGGCAGCCGGTACCGCTGCCCCAGCCAGTCCGCGCCGAACGCCTCGGTGGTGGTGGCGACCAGGCCGGCCCGGATGAGCGCCGCGGCGATGTGCGGACGGCCGACGGTGCCACCGCCGGCGGCGGCCATGATCTCGGGCCAGCTGATGTCCACCCCGTCGGCGCGCAGCAGCTCCACGATCCGTTCCCCGCGTACCTCCCGCGCCGCCCGCACCCGGGTCAGCTCGGCGGCCAGCTCCGGCTCCTCCGGGTCGAAGAGGTACGCGAGCAGGTGCAGCGGCACCGCCGGCTCGACGCCGTGCCACCGGCAGGAGATCTCCGCGCCCCGGACCAGGGTCAGCCCGGACGGTAGCGCCCGCACGGCGGCCTCCCAGCCACCGGTGGTGTCGTGGTCGGTGATCGCGACGACGTCCAGCCCGGCGTCGGCGGCGGCCCGGACCAGCTCGGCCGGGCCGAGGGTGCCGTCGCTGGCGGTGGAGTGGGTGTGCAGGTCGATCGCCGGGCGCGAGCTCACCCGCCCGACGCTACCGGGTCGACGGGCGACCGGCGCGGTCAGGAGGGCCGGTCACCACGACGGGACGGTCGCCGGCGGCGAGGCCGCTCACCAGTGTGGAGGCGGCGCTTCCGCCGGCGAGCACCCGGTCGGGGCGCAGCTGCGCCAGGGCGCCACCCCGGTCGGCGTACGCGGCGCCGGCCGAACCGGTCCAGGCCACCTCGCCGGTGATCGTGGGGCCGACCGGGCGGTCCGGCACCGCCGCGTCGAGGGTGGTCAGGTCGACCAGGAGCGCGCCGTCCCTCGCGCCGGCGCGGCCGTTGACCAGCAGCCAGCGGCCGTCGGCGGAGACGGCCCCGAGGCCGTCGGCGGCGGGTGTCGGGCCGCAGCCGGTGCGGACCGGGGTGAGGTCCGAATCGAGCAGGGCCAGGCAGGAGCGGCCCCCGACGGTGACCCGCCCGGCGAGCCGGCCGTCGGGCAGCACGCCGTAGACGTCGCGCACGTCCCGGTCGCCGCCGGTGGGCAGCGCCCCAGCCGAGGGCCGCCACAGCAGGTACCCGCCGGTGCGGGGCTCGCCGCGCACCAGGACCCGGTCGCCGACGAACCGGGCCGGCACGGCTCCCGCCGGGGCGGTGACGCCGACCGTGGCGATGATCTGGTTGGCGATGATCCCACCGGCGAAGATCTGGTCGCCGTCGCGCCACGCCACCTGGCGGCCGTCGGGTGAGAGGACGACCTCCTCCGCGCCGGCGAGCAGCACCTGGGGTGGGCCGCCGGCCGGCACGGCCCAGAGGCTGCGCTTGGCCGCCGTCGGCCGGCCCACCACCAGCCATCCGCCACCATCGGGCAGGCGCTGCGCCCGGTCGGCCGGGCCGACGCCGAGGTCGTACCGCTTCGCGTCGGCGGTGACGAGGGCGCTGCCCACGATCAGGTCGACCGCGCCCTCGACCGGCCGGGCCGCCGGGGGCGGCACGACGGGCCAAGCGGAGGTGGTGGCGACGCCCTGCGGGTCGCCCAGCACCACGGTGGGGGTGGTGGGCCGGCCGGGTTGCCCGCCCAGCTGCGCCATGCCGGCGGTGACCAGGACGGTGGTGACGCCGGCCAGGGCCAGCCCGGTCAGCGTCCGGCGCCGCTGGGCCCGGCGGGCCCGCCGGATGGCCACTCCCGCCGGGTCGGCGGCGAGCGGCCGGGGCGTGGCGACCCGGCGGGAGAGGGTCTCCCGCAGCGCCCGCTCCAGGTCGTCCTGCGTCACAGCCATTGGACGCCCGGGACCGCCGGTCTGGTTGTCGGTCGAGCTCGGGTGAGAGTTCATCGGCTCTCCGCCGGCACGCTCCGGGTCGGCACGGGTGCGGCCGGGCGGGGCCGGGTGACCCCGGTCCGCGCCGGTCGGGCCGCGTCGCCGGCCCCGGCCGGGTCGCGTGGCAGGCGGTCGGCGGGCACGGCGGTCGCCGGTCGCCGGGTCGCCGGGGTACGCGGGGCGGGGCGGGGCGGCGTCGCCGCGCGCTCGGCCGGCAGGTCCAGCGCCGCCTGCTCGCCGAGGCGACGGCGCAGCGTGGCCAGGGCCCGGGACGTCTGGCTCTTCACGGTGCCCGGGGAGATCTCCAGCAGCGCGGCGGTCTGCGCCTCGGACATGTCCTCGTAGTAGCGGAGCACCAGCACCGCCCGCTGCCGCGCGGGCAGCGCCGTCAGGTGCCGCCAGAGCAGGTCCCGGTCGAGCTGCTGGGCGATCTCGTCCACCCCGGCGCGTTCCGGCAGCACCTCGGTCGGACGCTCACCGTGCCAGCGCCGCCGCCACCAGCTCGTCGAGGTGTTGACCATGACCCGTCGGGCGTACGGCTCGATCGCCTCGATCCCGCCGAGCCGCTTCCAGGCGAGGTAGGTCTTGGTCAGCGCGGTCTGGAGCAGGTCCTCGGCGGTCGCCCAGTCCCCGGCGAGCAGGTACGCGGTCCGCAGCAGGGCACCGGAGCGGGCCGCGACGAAGTCGCGGAACTCCTCCTCCAGTTGGTCCCTGTCGGCCACCGCGCACCTCCGCACCCCATTCTGCATGGCAGGCTGCCACGCTCGGGCCCCTCAGGTCGACGGCGAATGGTGCGCAGTTGATCCGATGAAAGGACGAAAACCTTCAGGCGCCGTCGTCGGCCTTGGCCTCGTCGGCCTCCTTGCCCAGCCGCGCCTCGACCGCCTGCGGCTCGTACATCTCCTCCACGACGCGCAGGTAGAGCTCGTTCGGGTTGGGCAGGTTCTTGATCTCCCGGAGCGCCTGCTCCTGGCCGGCCGACTCCAGCACGAAGGTGCCGTAGTTGAGCGCCCGGCCGGTCGGGGTCTGCTCGTACTTCATGTCGGTGACCCGGACCAGCGGCATCATGGCGACCCGGCGGGTGATGATGCCGTTGACCACCATGACCCGCTTGTTGGTCAGGATGAACCGGTCGTACCACCAGTCGGCGACCTTCCAGGCCACCCAGCCCATCACCGCGAACCAGAGGAGCACCGCGATCGTGGTGAGCGCGCCGACGTCCTGCCCGGCGAGAAAGCCGGAGAGGTAGCCGAGCACGAAGGTCGCGGCGATGCCGACGATGATCGGGGTGGAGAGGTGGATCCAGTGCCGCTTCCACTCGCCCCGGTAGCGCTCGGTGGGGAAGAGGTAGCGGGCGACCAGCGAGCTCGGCTCGTCCTCGAAGGGCAGCACCCGACGGGGCGCCATGCCCTGGGCGTCGGCCCGCAGCCCGGCCAGCTCGTCCTCGGAGATGGTCGGCTGCTGGTGGCTGGCGTCCGGGTCACGCACCCAGGCCCGCCCGGAACGCCCCTCGCCGGCGTAGCCGGGCCCTTCGCCGTACCCGATGTCGTCCGAAAGGGAGGGTCCGTCGGAGAGGCCCGGGCCGGTGCCGTAGCCCGGCCCGTCGTCGGGCCGGTATCTCGGGATCGGCTCGGTGTCCCGTTCCCGGCGCTCCCGGTCGGGGTCGTCGGGGTCGAAGGGGGGACCGGAGGGGCTGCCCATCGGCGGCTAGGCGACGAGGCTGGTGAAGAAGTCGCCGAAGCCCTGGGCGATGTCCATGATGCCGCCGCCGAGCGACTTGAAGACATCCGCTGCAGAGTTTGGCCGGTAGGCGACGAAGAAGATCAAGAATGCGATACCGGCCCAGGTGAGGACCTTCTTGACCATAGCGGGCCATCCTCTCGCGCGGCGCCGGGTCCGTTTACCGCAGCGGCACCCAGAGTATCAGCATGGTGTCGTACAGTGAATATCTGCGTCCGTTCCCCGACAAGCCCGGAGGGTGGGTCACACCCTGCCGTGCAGGTACGGGGATGGTGCACCGTACACGAGCTCGGGCGGAGTCCACTCGGAGAGGTCGTGCAGGACGACATCTTCGGCGAGGAGGTGACCCGCGCTCGCCGGCCAGGCTATCGCATGTAGCCACATTCCCCGAGCCTCGCCGGCGTACGCGCTGCGATCGGCCGCGGAATTCACCAGCCACAGTGGAGTCGGATGCCCACCGACCCGGATCCGGGCCGGCTCGACGTGCTCCGGGTGCCCCGCCCCGGGGCCGGTCAACGCCTCGGTCAGTTCGGGCCCCGGGTCCGGTCCGGACATCCCGGCGAAGCGGGCGCCCAGCCCGACTCCCGGTTCCTCGGCGACCAGGACCAGATCGGCCGGCCCGCCCTCGAGCGGGGCGGGACCGGCGCAGGCCACCGCCGTGGCCCGCACGCCGGCCGCGTCGTCACCGGCCCAGCCGACGCCGGTGACGGTCCAGCCGGTCGGCAGCGGCCACGGGCACCAGAGGGGCACCCCCGGTCGGTCCGGCGCGGCGTCGGCGGCGACCCGCTCCACCACGCTCGCCATGATCTCGGCCCCGATGTGCTCGGGCACGTTCAGCGGCGCGACGGGCCCGCACCGGGCGCACCGCGACTCCGGATGCATCAGGTCCGGCGGACGGACCTGACCGGCACACCTCGGACAACTCACCACGACACTCACCACCCCACCGTCACCCGGTGCCGGCGGCCCGTCAAGCGGAGCCGCCGATTCCCCCCGCCCGGGCGAGAAAGAGGCGGCGTTCCGGGTGGCGGCGACGTGGCCGGCGGCGCGGGGTGCGGCGTTCAGCCGGGTGGCGGACCGGCGTGGGTCCGGATCCAGGCGTGCATGGCGATGCCGCTGGCCACCCCGGCGTTGATGGACCGGGTCGAGCCGTACTGGGCGATGGAGAGGAGCTGGTCGCAGGCGGCCCGGGCCGGTTCGGAGAGCCCCGGTCCCTCCTGACCGAAGAGGAGGACGCAGCGCCGCGGCAGGCGGACGGTCTCCAACGGCAGGGAACCGGGAAGGTTGTCGATGCCGAGCACGGGCAGCTCCCGGTCCGCGGCCCAGCCGACGAACTCCTCGATCGTCGGGTGGTGCCGGACGTGCTGGTAGCGGTCGGTCACCATGGCGCCCCGCCGGTTCCACCGGCGCCGGCCGACGACGTGCACCTCGGCGGCGAGGAAGGCGTTGGCGTTGCGGACCACGGTGCCGATGTTGAAGTCGTGCTGCCAGTTCTCGATCGCCACGTGGAAGTCGTGCCGGCGCAGGTCGAGGTCGGCCACGACGGCCTCGTGCCGCCAGTAGCGGTAGCGGTCGACCACGTTGCGCCGGTCGCCGGCGGCGAGCAGCTCCGGGTCGTACCGCGGGTCGTCCGGCGGGTCGCCGGGCCACGGTCCGACGCCCACGTCGAGCTGGTCCTCGGTCACGGTCACAAGAGGGTACGGCCCGGCCGGGCCGGCGCCGTCCGCGCCCCCGCCGGGGTGCGCGCCGCGCTCACCGCAGCTCCAGCGACCCGGCGAGCCGGTCCAGCAGTCGCCGGTCGGCGGGGCTGACGCCGGCCGGCGACGGGGCGGCGTGGCAGACCCGGGCGGCCACCGACTCCACCCACTGGCGGTAGGCGGCGGAGTCGGCCGGGTCGGCCCGGCGGCGCAGGACCCGCACCGCCGCCCGGGCGGCGGCGAGCAGGTCCACCAGATCGGCCAGCCGTTCGTCGGGCATCGGGGCCCCGTCGTGCCGGGCGTAGATCGCCGCGACGACGGCCCGGACCAGGTCGCTGTCCGAGGCCCGACCGGCCGCGACGGCGTCGAGCCCGGCGAGTCCCTCGGCGACTCCCCGGGGTGGGCGTCCGGGAGCGGGCGAGGCGGCGGCGACGAGCACCCGGCCGGGCAGGGTGGTGAGCAGGTCCCACTCCGCGGCGGAGTAGACGGCGGTGGTCAGCGGTGCGGCACGACGTCCGGCAGAGGGCGGCTCTCCGGCGAGGGAGTGGCTCATGGGGACCTCCGGCGCCAGCATATGCCCGCCGGACCCGGACCGGGCCCGTCCCCGCCGGATCACGGCAGGTACGGGCCCGGTCGGGAGACGTGCGAGGTCAGCGGGGTTCGGGGAAGCTCGGCCGCTCCGGGTCCACGCCCTCGGGCACGGCCGCGGCGGCGTACTCCCGCTTTGGCACCATGACCTTGCGGCGGAAGACGCAGACCAGGGTGCCGTCCTGGTTGTAGCCGCGGGTCTCCACCGCGACCACGCCGCGGTCCGGCTTCGAGTTGGACTCCCGCTTGTCCAGCACCGTGGTCTCGCCGTAGATGGTGTCGCCGTGGAAGGTGGGGGCGACGTGCCGCAGCGACTCGACCTCCAGGTTGGCGATCGCCTTGCCGCTGACGTCCGGCACGGACATGCCCAACAGGAGCGAGTAGATGTAGTTGCCGACCACCACGTTGCGCTTGAAGTGGGTCGCCGACTCGGCGTAGTGCGCATCCATGTGCAGCGGGTGGTGGTTCATGGTGAGCAGGCAGAAGAGGTGGTCGTCGTACTCGGTGACCGTCTTGCCGGGCCAGTGCCGGTAGACCGCGCCGACCTCGAACTCCTCGTAGTAGCGGCCGAACTGCATCCTTGTCCCCTTCGACGGGCGGCGATGGAGTTCGGCACAGCATGCCTTACCGCTTGTTAAGGCAATGACGGGGGCGCTGGGGGTGAGGAAATGTCACACCGGCCACATCCGAGGGGAGACGCAATGAGCGGCGGGGCCCTCCCCGGCACCCGCCGCCCACGCTCTGATGCCCAAGATTCTGCCCGACACCGGCGACCGGGGGACAGAGACCGGCGTCACATTTATCTTTTTGTAACGTCACGCTGCGTGATGAGTGGTGGAATCCTGTGCGATCTCCGCAGGTGGGATCGCCGCTCGTCAAGGGCCAAGTTACCGCGATGTAGCAGGTCAGGCCGGCGTTCCGGATGGGAACGCTCCCATCACATCTCGTCACGCAAATGCGTCGTGCACTTGCGATCCGCAGGACGGGACCGACCGACGGGATTCGATGGACATGATCACCGAATGGCTGGTCGACGCCGGTTTCGTCACACCCGGCCCGGGAATTCGACACCAGCCGCCCTGGTTCTACGGGTCGAGAACACACCGCGCGGATCGGAGAGAGCAATGGCATCGGTTGAGCTGACCACGGCCAACTTCGACGAGGTGACCGAGCGCGACGGCATCGTGCTGGTCGACTTCTGGGCAGATTGGTGCGGTCCGTGCAAGCGGTTCGCCCCCGTCTACGAGCGCTCCTCGGAGAAGCACCCGGACATCGTCTTCGGCAAGGTCGACACCGAGGCGCAGCAGGAGCTGGGCGCCAAGTTCGACATCCGGTCGATCCCGACCATCATGGCGATCCGGGACGGTGTGATCGTCTTCGCCCAGCCGGGCGCGCTGCCCGAGTCGGCCCTGGAGAACCTGATCGAACAGGTCCAGGCGCTGGACATGGACGACGTGCGCAAGCAGCTGGCCGAGCACAAGCACTGAGCTGGCACTTCGACGGCCGGGCCGGAAGGCCCGGCCGTCGCCGTACCCGGGGTCCGAACGACGACACGCGGAGCCGGGCCGCACCACGCGGGGACGCCGCCGGGTGGCCCGGATCCCGTATCGTCACGACCCGATGGAGACGTTGACTCCCCGCGGCCGCACGGTCCGGCTGGGCGCCACCGCGCTCGGCCTCGCCGTGCTGCTCGCCGGCACCCTCTGGGGCGTCGACGACCACTTCCCGTTCGGGCCGTTCCGGATGTACTCCACCTCGGAACCGCCGAACGCCCCCGCACCGGACACCCGGGTCGAAGGGGTCGACCGCACCGGTGCGGTGGTCCCCCTCGGTCAGGACGCCACCGGCATCCGCCGCGCCGAGATCGAGGGCCAGCAGGACCGGTACGCCGCCGACCCGACGCTGCTGCGGCAGGTCGCCGACGCGTACGCCGAACGGCACCCCGGGGCGCCCGAACTGGTCGAGGTCCGCATCGTGATCCGCTGGTACGGCATCCGCCAGGGGCGGCCCACCGGCCGGTGGTCCGACGAGACGACCGTCCGCTGGCAGGCGTCCCGATGACCCGCTGGCTGACCGAGGCCGTCCCCCGGGGCCGGGTGGCCGCCTTCCGTACCCTGGTCTATCTCTTCGTCGCGGCGGACCTGGTGGTCTTCACCCCCTGGGTGCGCACCCGGGTGAGCGTCCCCGGCGAGCTCTACCAGCCGCTGCTCGTCGGCCGGCTGCTGCCGCTGCCCACTCCGACGCCCGCGCTGGTCGCGGTTCTCTTCTGGGCGCTGCTGGTGCTGGCCCTGCTCGCGGCCACCGGCCGCGCGCACCGGCTGCTCGGCTGGTCCGTCTTCGCGCTCTACTTCCAGTGGATGATCGTCGCGATGAGCTACGGCAAGGTCGACCACGACCGGTTCGGGCTCCTCGTCGCGCTGGCTGTGCTCCCCACCGCCGGTCGGGCCCGGCACGGCGACCCGACCCGCAGCGAGGCCGGCGGCTGGGCGCTGCGGGTCACCCAGATCGCGGTGGTCTGCACGTACTTCCTCGCCGCCTGGGCGAAGCTGCGCTTCGGCGGCCTGGACTGGGCGACCGGGTCGGTGCTCGCGCGGGCGATCATCCGGCGCGGCACCGAACTGGCCGACCTGATCGCCCAGGTGCCGTACCTGTTGCTCGTGGCCCAGTTCGGCATCCTCGCCTTCGAACTGCTCACCCCGGTGGTGTTCCTGCTCCCGGAACGCTGGCGGCAGGCGACGATCGCCTTCTTCTACTCGTTCCACCTGGTCACCATCGCCACGATCACCATCTCGTTCATCCCGCACCTGGTGGCGATGACCAGCTTCCTGTCGCTGGAGCGGGTACGCCCGGTGGTGTGGGCCCGGCGGCTGGTGGCCCGGCGGCGGGCGGCCGAGCAGACGAGCGCGGCGGGCGGCGAGGACGACGGCGAGCAACCACCGACGCCTCCGCTGGCCGGCCCGGCGCCGGCGGTGGGACCCGCCACGTCCTGACCGGCCGGGGCCGAGCCGGGACCGCCCCTCCCCGGCGGGACCGCCGCGTCAGGCGTCGGTGGTCGGGCGGCCGGTCGGGCCGTAGAGCCGCTCCCGGGCCTCCTGCGGCAGGGCACACGCGGCCGTGCCACCGGGGAGCCGGTGCCGGTTGCGGGCCACCCAGCGGTACGCCGGCCAGGCGGCCGCCCGAGCCGGCGGGAACCGCAGGCCGGCCCCGGCGACCCGCCAGAGCGGACCACTGTCGCCGAGCAGCCGGGCGATCGCGTCCGGCCCGGCGGCGCGGGAGCCGTCGGCGCCGACCCACTGCACCGCCTCCTCGCACTCGGCCTCGGTCAGCCCGAGCGCGTCGAGGTCGGCGAACTGCCACGGCAGCACGCGCGCGCCGGTGGGGATCCGGCGCTCGATGAACTCGGCGCAGCGGGTGCAGAACGCGCAGTCCCCGTCGTAGACGAAGGTCGACCTCTCCATGCCCCCATCCTCCCCCGGCCGGGTGCCGGGCGGGTGCCGGTGTCCGGCGGGTCACTTGCGGTCTTCTCGTACGCATGTTCGAATGGTGGCCATGCGCTGGGAGAACCTCTCCGCTCCCCCGGACGAGGGGCATCCCGACGGGCCGGCGCCAGCGACTCCACCCCTGCCGCTGGCGCTGCCCGGCGCGGTCGTCCGCACCTTCGACACCCCCGGCTTCGCCGGCATGACCTTCTACGAGGTGCGGGCCAGGTCGATTATCAACCGGGTGCCCGGCACCTCCCGGGTCCCGTTCCAGTGGACGATCAACCCGTACCGGGGATGCAGCCATGCCTGCGTCTACTGCTTCGCGAGGAACACCCACACCTACCTCGACCTGGACGCCGGTGAGGACTTCGACCGGAAGGTGATCGTCAAGGTCAACGCCGGTGAGCTGGTCCGCCGCGAGCTGGCCGCCCCGCGCTGGCGGGGCGCGCACGTGGCGATGGGCACCAACGTGGACTGCTACCAGCGGGCCGAGGGTCGCTACCGGCTGATGCCGCCGATCATCGAGGCGCTGCGCGACTTCGCCAACCCGTTCTCCATCCTCACCAAGGGCACGCTGATCCTGCGCGACCTGCCGCTGCTGCGGCAGGCCGCCGAGGTGACCCGGGTCGGCGTCTCCTACTCGGTGGGTTTCGTGGACGAGGCGCTGTGGCGGGCGGTCGAGCCGGGCACCCCGAGCCCCCGCCGCCGGCTCGACGCGGTGCGGCAACTGACCGACGCCGGCTTCGAGGTCGGGGTGCTGATGGCGCCGATCCTGCCCGGGCTCAGCGACACCGACGAGTCGATCGAGGCCACCGTCGCCGCGGTCGCCGCGGCCGGGGCGACCAGCGTGACCCCGATGGCGCTGCACCTGCGCCCCGGCGCCCGGGAGTGGTACGCGCAGTGGCTGGCCGGCGAGTTCCCGCACCTGGTCCCCCGCTACCGCGAGCTGTACGGCTCCGGGGCGGCCTACGCGCCGCAGACGTACCAGCGGGAGCTGACCGCGCGGGTGCGGATCGCCGCCCGCCGGCACGGGCTGCACCGGGCCGAGCCCGGCGACGACCATCGATCGTCGACGCCGCCCGCCCCGCCCGCCACCGAGCAACTCACGCTGCTGTAGCCAGCGGGGTCTACCCTGCCGGCATGCGGGAGACCATCGATGGGGCGCTGCGCCGGCAGCGGATCGCGGTCGTGCTGGCGGTCGTCGTCGGGTTGCTCACGAGCGTCGGCACCGGGGCGGGACGTGGCACGGCGGGTCTGCTGGCTCTGCTGCCACTCGTCGTCTGCGTCGGCCTCCTGGTGAGGCAGTTCCGGCTGCCGCCGAGCGGCGACGACCTGCGGGTGGACGAGCGGGAGCGGGCCCTGTACGCCCCGCCCCGCGCCGGTGTCACCCTGGTCCCGCTGCTGGTCGGCCTCGGGGCGTACCAGACGGCGAACAGCTGGCCCCGGGCCGGGGACGGCTCCTTCCGGCTGGCGCTGACGGTCTCGTTCGCGCTCCTCACGGTCGTGTTCGCCGTGCTGTTCTGGCGGCGGGTGCCCGGGGTGCAGCTGACCCCGGAGGGCATCACCCACCGCCGTCACGAGCGGCAGTGGTTCGTACCGTGGGCGGACCTGGACCCGGCGGGACGGGTGGGGTCACCGCGCGGGTCGGGGGTGGTCTCGCTGCCGCTCGGCCGCCCCGGGTCGAGCCGCGACGCCCGGGGCCGCGGGTCGGTGGCGGTGCGCGACCTGGACGCGGCGCCCGAACGGATCGCCGCCGCGATCCGGCATTACCTGACCCACCCCGATGAGCGCGCGGAGATCGGCACGCCGCAGGGGTACGCGCGGCTGCGCCGCGCGCTCGACGGCGACGCCTGAGCGGCGGGGTTAGAGTCGGCTGATGCGTACCGCTCAGCAGATCCTCGCCGACTCGGCCGTGATCGCCGTCGTGGGCGCGTCCCGCGACCCGCGCAAGGCCGCGCACAGCGTGCCGTTGCAGATGCAGCGGTACGGCTGGCGGATCATCCCGGTCAACCCGACGGTCGACGAGCTCTTCGGTGAGAAGGCGTACCCGACGTTGGCGGAGATCCCGCACCCGGTCGACCTGGTGGATGTGTTCCGGCCGGCGGCGGACGCCGTGCAGGTGGTCCGGGACGCGGCGGCGATCGGCGCGCCGGCGGTCTGGTTGCAGCTGGGCATCGTCTCGGCCGAGGCGCGGCGGATCGCCGAGGAGGCCGGGATGGAGTACGTCGAGGACCGCTGCCTGATCGTCGAGCGGGCCGCCGCCGGGCTCACCCGGCTCGGCTGAGCCGGTCGTCAGCCGACACCACGCGGCTTTCACAGTGCAACTGCATTGACACTCTCCCGGGAGCCGTTAACATTGCGACTGCAATGTAAAAATTTCCCAAGGAGGGGGTGACCGGTGCGCGAGAGCCGGCTCGCCGTACCGCCCCTGCTGCGGCGGGCGGTCGCGTACGAGGTGGGGATGTGGCGCAGCCTCTACCGGTGGATCCTGCGCCGACCGCCCGCCCTGGAACCGGGGGCCGAGGCGTTCAGCTACCTCGGCGTGGTCCGGCCGATCCTCGGCGTCTTCATCGGGCTCTCGGCGATCGAGATCCCGATCTTCGACCTGATCATCAGCCGCACCGTGCCCTGGGAGTGGGTACGGACGCTGGCGCTGGTCCTCGGCGCCTGGGGCCTGCTCTGGATGATCGGCCTCTTCGCCAGCCTGCGACTGCACCCGCACGTCGTCGGCGACAGCGGCCTGCGGATCCGCAACGGCACCACGGTCGACTTCACCCTCCCCTGGTCGGCGATCGCCACCCTCGACGCCCGCTACCGCTCGCTGCCCTCCAGCCGCACCCTCCAGTTCGAGGAGGACGGCGACGGCGGGCTGGTGCTGAACGTCGGTACGGGCAGCCAGACCAGCGTGGACGTCGCCCTGCGCGCGCCGCTCGCCATCCCACTGGCCAAGGGCCCGAGTGAGCCGGTGACCGAACTCCGCCTGTACGCCGACGACCCGACCGGGCTGGTGAGCTGCGCCCGGCGGCACCTGGCCCGCCACCTCTCCGGCTCGGGGAGCTGAGGAGCCGCAAGCCTGGCACGCCGGCCCTACCCTGCGGGCCATGTCCTCCCTGCGGCCCGGCCGCGCACCGTCGCTCGGTGACGGGCTCTGGTCCCGGCGGTTGCTCTCGCTCGCGGTCGCCACGGCGGTGGCGACGGCGGTGGCCACGCCGCTGCTGCGGGCGCCCCGATTCGAGTTCGGCGGCGCCATCTGTCTGTTCTGGCTGATGGTCGGCGCGGACCAACTGGCGAAACGCTGGTGGCCGCGGCGGGACGCCCGACTGGTCTGGACGGCGCGGGTGGCCGGTCGGGACGCGGTCGAGCCCGGGCTGGTGGCTCGCCGGTCGCTGGCGGGCTGGGCGGACCTGGCGACGGGTCTGGCCTGGATCGGCGGGGGTGCGCTGACCGCGATCTCCCTACCCCCCTCCGACCAGCAGTGGGGCCGGGCCCTGCGGGTGCTGCTCATCCTCGGCCTCGCGGCGGGACTGGGGTGGGCCGCCTACCGGGAGGTGCGGTTCACCGGGCGGTTGGCGCTCACCGCCAGCGGGATCCGGTACGGCTCTCGACGGTACGACTGGACCAACATCGACCGTGCCGTCCCGCGCAGGAGGGACGGCCGGTTCGACGGCGTACGGCTGCGGCAGGTGATCCGACGCCCGCTGGAGCCGGATCCGGTGGTCGGCGGTCGGGACACGGCGGTCCCGGAGGAGCGGATCGTGGCCGCGATCGAGGCGTACCGGCAGCGCGCGCACGTGCTCGCGGGCGGGCCGGTCACCGCGCCGGAGCCGATCGCGGACCCGGAAGCGGCACCTCCCGCTCCCAGCGAGAGGTGATGGAGGGGCCCTGGCGTCGACAGCGGCCCCTCCGCACACGTCAGAGCTTGTACTCCTTGAGCAGGCCGCGAGAGATGATCGTCTTCTGGATCTCCGACGTTCCCTCGCCGATGAGCAGGAACGGGGCCTCCCGCATCAGCCGCTCGATCTCGTACTCCTTGGAGTAGCCGTAGCCGCCGTGGATGCGGAACGCCTCCTGGACGACCTCGGCGCAGTACTCGGAGGCGAGCAGCTTGGCCATCCCGGCCTCGACGTCGTTGCGCTGGCCGGCGTCCTTGAGCCGGGCGGCGTTGACCATGAGGGCGTGCGCGGCCTCGATCTTGGTGCCCATCTCGGCGAGCTTGAAGGCGATGGCCTGGTGCTTGGCGAGCGGCTGGCCGAAGGTGCGGCGCTGCTGGGCGTAGGCGACGGCCAGTTCGAAGGCGCGGATGGAGATGCCGCAGGCGCGGGCGGCGACGTTGACCCGGCCGACCTCGATGCCGTCCATCATCTGGTAGAAGCCGCGGCCGACCTGGTCGGCGCCGCCGAGGACGGCGGACTCGGGGACGGTGACCCCGTCGAGCACCATCTCGGTGGTCTCGACGCCCTTGTAGCCCATCTTGTCGATCTTGCCGGGGATGATCAGGCCGGGCGCGGTCTCGCCGAAGCCGGGCTCCTTCTCCAGCAGGAAGGTGCTCATGTTGCCGTAGACCGACTCCGCGCCGGTGTCGGTCTTGACCAGGGTGGCCACCACCGAGGAGTACGCCCCGTTGGTCAGCCACATCTTCTGGCCGTTGAGGACGTACTTGTCGCCGTCGCGGACCGCCTTCGACTTGATCGCCGACACGTCGGAGCCGGTCTCGGGCTCGGACATCGAGAAGGCGCCGCGCACCTCGCCGGTGGCCATCCTCGGCAGCAGCCGGGCCTTCTGCTCGGCGGAGCCGTGCTGGGAGATCAGGTACGCCACGATGAAGTGGGTGTTGACGATGCCGGAGATCGACATCCAGCCCCGCGACAGCTGCTCGACCACCAGCGCGTAGGTCAGCAGAGACTCGCCCAGGCCGCCGTACTCCTCGTCGATGGTGAGACCGAACAGGCCCATCTCGCGCATCCCGTCGAGGATGTCGGTCGGGTACTCGTCGGCGTGCTCCAGGCGCTGGGCGTGCGGGATGATCTCCTTGTCCGCGAACTCCCGGACGGTTTCCAGAATCGACCGCTGCACGTCGGTCAGGCCGGGCGTCTGGGCGAGTCGGGCCATCTCAGCCTCCGGGGGATCGGCGCATTACTCGTGGGTAACTGAACGCTCGGTCAGTATCGGCTTCCGGGCCTGCCGCGCCAAGGTGACCAGTCCACACAACCGCTGTGAAAAGGTTCACCGCTACGGGTAGCGTCCGCAAGAGAGAACCCCAGTGACCTGCGGCGGAGAGGCGGACGGGGTGAGCTATCCACCACCGGGCGAGCCGGACCAGCCCCCCTCGCCGTACGAGCAGCCGGGTCGCCCCGGCGACCGGTCCGGCTGGGACCGCCCGTCCGACTCCGACCAGTGGGGCCGCTCCGGCGAACAACCCCAGTGGGGGCAGAGCGGTGACCAGCCGCAGTGGGGTCGTCCCGAACACCCGCAGTGGGGCCAGCAGCCGCCCTATCCGCCGCAGGGTCCGTACGGGCAGTACGGGCCGCCTCCGGGCGGTGGCGGCGGCCCCAATGCCCTGGCCATCCTGTCGCTGGTCTTCGCGTTCGTCTTCGCCCCGGCCGGGATCGTCCTCGGCCACCTGGCCAAGCGGCAGATCCGGCGCAGCGGCGAGCCGGGCGACCAGCTCGCCACCTGGGGGTTGATCCTCAGCTACGTCTTCACCGCGATCGGGCTGCTGATCTGCTGCGGCTGGATCGCCCTGGCCATCTGGGCCAACCCGGAGGGCGGCAACACCTACAACTGACCCGCACCGTCAGCGGTACTGCGACTCGCGCACGCTGTTGCCGCCGTCGACCACCAGCATCTGTCCGGTGATGTACGACGCGGCCGGCGAGCAGAGGAAGGCGATCGCCGCGGCCACCTCGTCCGGGGTGCCGGGGCGGCCGACCGGGGTACCGAGCCCCTGCCGGAGCTCCGCCACCGTGGAGGCGGCGGTGTGGATGGTCCCCGGGGCCACCGAGTTCACGGTCACCCCGTCGGCGATCATCTCCATCGCCAGCGCCCGGGTCAGCCCGACCACCCCGGCCTTCGCCGCCGCGTACGCCGCCTCGGTGGGCAGCGCGTTGACCGGCCCGGCGGTGGCGGCCAGGTTGACGATCCGTCCCCAGCCCCGCTCGGCCATCCCGCCGATGAAGGCGCGGCTGCACAGGAAGGCGGTGGTCAGGTTCCGGTCGATCTCGCCCCGCCACTCGTCGTAGCTGAGCTGCACCACCGGGCGCAGCACCTCGGGGCTGGCCCGGCTGGCCAGGCCGGCGTTGTTGACCAGTACCTCGACGTCGCCGAGCTGCTCGGCCACCGCGTCGGCGAGCGCGCCGACCTCCGACTCGTCGGTGAGGTCGGCGACGAAGCCGGTCACGCCCAGCTCACCGGCCCGCTCGTGGATGCGCCGGGTGGTGGAGACGATCGCGACCCGGGCGCCGAGGTCGGAGAGCCGGCGGGCCGTGGCGTACCCGATGCCGTCCGGGCTGCCCGCCCCGGTGACCAGGGCGACCCGCCCGTCGAGGCGCATGGTCACCGGCTCGGCCACCGGCGCCGGCTCGTCCTGGTCGGCCGGCGCGGTGGTGGCGACGGGGCGGGTCCGGCGGGCCAGCCCGGGACGGCTCACGTCCCGCCTCGGTCGGGTGCCGGAACGGTCCGCGCCGGGCGCGTCGATAGCCATGCCGCGATCCTGCCCGGTCGGGACGGCCCGGGCAACGCGGCACCCGGTGCCGGGGACCTCGGATTTGCCCCACCGTGGCTACCCTGACGGCGCACCCACACGCGACGGAGAGACTTCATGACCTATCCCCCGCCCGCCGGCGGCTGGAACGAACCCCCGGCCGACCCGACCCTCCCGGTCAGCGGCCAGCCGATCCCCGCCCAGCCGACCGGCCAGGACCCGTACGCCCCGGCCGCCCCGTACCAGGGCACGCCGCCGTACCCGCCCCAGGCCGCGCCGGCCGACCCGTACGCCGCCGCCGCTGCCTACCCGACCGGGCCGGCCTACCCCGGGTACGGCTACCCGACGGCGCCCAAGACCAACAGCATGGCGATCGCCGCCCTGGTGCTCTCCCTGGTCGGCTTCGCCTCCTGCATCACGGCGCCGATCGGCGCGATCCTCGGCCACGTGGCCCGCAAGCAGATCCGGGAGACCGGTGAGGGCGGCGAGGGCATGGCGAAGGCCGCCATCATCGTCGGCTGGATCCTCACCGGCCTGCTGCTGCTGCTCATCGCCTTCTACATCGTGGTCATCGTGCTGGCGATCGCCGACACCAGCAGCGGGGGCAGCGACTTCTGAGCGACCGGCGGGCCGCCCCGGTCGCCCGGGGCGGCCCGCCGGCTCACTCCGAGGGCGGGGTGAAGGTGGAGGTGCGGCTCATCCCGGCCGCGCGTCCCTTGGCCGCGATCACCAGGGCCATCTTCCGGGACGCCTCGTCGATCATCTCGTCGCCGAGCATCACCGCGCCGAGCTTGCCGCCGGCCTCCGAGGTGTAGTGCTCGTACGCGTCGAGGATCAGCTCGGCGTGGTCGTAGTCGGACTGGGCCGGCTGGTAGACCTCGTTGGCGGCGTCGATCTGGCCCGGGTGCAGCACCCACTTCCCGTCGAAACCGAGCGCCGCCGAGCGCTTCGCCACCTCGCGGAACGCCTCCACGTCGCGGATCTGGAGGAACGGCCCGTCGATGGCCTGCTTGTCGTGCATCCGCGCGGCCATCAGGATGCGCATCAGGATGTAGTGGTACGGGTCGCCCGGATAGTCGGGGATCAGCGCGCCGACCACCAGCGACTTCATGTTGATCGAGGCCATGAAGTCGGCCGGGCCGAAGATGATGGTCTCCACCCGGGGCGAGGCGGCCGCGATGGCGTCGACGTTGACCAGGCCGGCGGCGTTCTCGATCTGCGCCTCGATGCCGATCCGGCCGACCTCCAGGCCGAGGGTCTTCTCGATCTGGGTCAGGGTCAGGTCCAACCACTGCACCTGGGCCGCGTTCTGCACCTTCGGCAGCATGATGCAGTCGAGGTTGGCGCCGGCGCCCTCGACCACCTCGATGACGTCCCGGTAGGTCCACGGGGTGGTGAGGTCGTTGACCCGGACCACCCGGGTCTTGCCGGCCCAGTCGCCCTCGTTGAGCGCGGCGACGATGTTCTTGCGCGCGTCCGGCTTGGCCAGCGGGGCGACCGCGTCCTCCAGGTCGAGGAAGACCTGGTCGGCCGGCAGGCCCTGGGCCTTGCCGAGCATCTTGACGCTGGAACCGGGTACCGCGAGGCAGGACCGGCGGGGGCGACCGACAGCGGCCATGGATGCGCTCCTTCCAGCGTCCGGCGGTCCCGCCGACGCCACCTGAAATAGACCGGAACTTAACGATCCCAAAGGGCGTTGTGACGCCACGGTAACCTCGTGCCGTGACCGGGGTGAATGGACCTGTGGAAGATCTCACTGGGCGCCGGATCGTGGTGGTGACCGGGGCCAGCTCCGGCATCGGCCTCGCCGCCGCCGTGGAGTTGGCCCGACGCGGCGACCAGGTGGTGCTGGTCGGGCGGGACCCGGCCCGCCTCCAGGCCGCCGGGGACCGGGTACGCGAGGCCGCCGGCGAACGCCCCGAACTGTTCCGTGCCGACTTCGCCGTGCTCGACGACGTGCGCGGGCTCGCCGAGCGGCTCCGGTCCGCGTACGACCGGATCGACGTGCTCGCCAACAACGCCGGGGCGATCGTGCTGCAACCGCTCACCACGGTGGACGGATTCGAGCTGTCGATCCAGGCCAACCACCTCGCCCCGTTCCTGCTCAGCAACCTGCTGCGGGATCGGATCGGTCGGATGGTGGTGACCGCCTCCGGCGCGCACCGCAGCGGGGTGCTGGACCCGGACGACCTCAACGCCGCCCTGCGCCGTTACCGCCCGATCCAGGCGTACGGCACCAGCAAGCAGGCCAACATCCTCTTCGCCGCCGAAGCGGCCCGCCGCTGGCCGGACGTCCCGGCGTACTCCTTCCATCCCGGCGTGGTGCGGACCCGGTTCGGCAACGACAGCCGGCTCGTCGCACTGGGCATGCGGCTCCTGCCGTTCCGCAGCCCGGAGAAGGGCGCCGAGACGCTGGTCTGGCTGGCCAACCAGGACCCGTCGCGGCTGGTGAACGGCGCCTACCACGCCGACCGGCGGCTGCGCCGGCCGCTGCGCAAGGCGGCCGACCCGCAGCTCGCTGCGCGGCTCTGGGAGGCCAGCGCCAAGGCCGTCGGCATCGACGACTGACGGCTTTCCCGGTGTCGACCGCCGCCGCGCCGCTGCCATACCCCGGCCTGACGTCAGCACGGCAGGCCGGCGAGACACCCTGATGGCGGGGCACTTCGCGGGCCCGCTCACTCGCTGAGGTGCACCGGCACGCTGGTCACCACCACCCCCGGCAGCGGTCGTAACGCCTGCCGCAGCCGCTGCTCCGCCCGGCTGTGCAGCGGGCGGTGCCAGCGGCGACGCAGCACCACCTCCGGCACGATCACCGTCAACATCAGCTCCGGCGCCGCATCGTGCAGCGCCTCCAGGTAGTGCGCCAACGGCCCGATCACCGCCCGGTACGGCGACACGATGGTCTCCAGCCGGACGTGGTCGCCCCAGGCGCGCCACTGCTCCCGGAACCGGTCCGCCTCCGCCTCCTCCGGCGCCAGGTGCACGGCCAGCGTCGGCCGGCCCAGCGACACCGCGTACGCCAGGGCGCGCAGCGACGCCCGGTTGAGCCGGGCCACCGGCACCACCACCAGGTGCCGCACCTGCTGGGGCAGCTCCTCCCCCTCGCCCGGCCCCGCGGGCTGGCCCGGACCGGCGGGCGGACGCGGGGCCAGGGCCCCGTGCAGCGTCCGGTAGTGCCGGTGCACCCGCTGCAGGAGCAGCACGATCAGCGGTACGGCGAGCACCACCAGCCAGGCGCCCTCGGTGAACTTGCTGACCGCGGCGGTGACCAGCACCAGCCCGGAGAGGACGGCGCCGACCCCGTTGACCGCCAGCCGTCGCCGCCAGCCCGGGCCGCGCCGGCGGCGCCAGTGCACCACCATCCCGGTCTGGGAGAGGGTGAACGCCAGGAAGACGCCCACCGCGTAGAGCGGGATCAGCGACTCGGTGCGACCCCGGAACAGCACGAAGACCACCGCGGCGGCGACCGCGAGCGCGGTCAGGCCGTTGCTGAACGCCAACCGGTCCCCCATGTGCAGGAACCGGCGGGGCGCGTGACCGGCGCGGGCCATGAAGAAGAGCAGCCGGGGGAAGCCGTTGAACGCCGTGTTCGCCGCGAACAGCAGGATCAGCGCCGTCGCGGCCTGGACCAGGGCGTACCAGGGGCCGGTGGGGAAGGTGACCCGGGCCAGCCGGGACACCAGGGTCTCGCCGGGGGCGGGCACCAGACCGGTCAGGTGGATCAGCGCGGTCAGCCCGACGAAGAGCACCACCAGCATGGCCACCATCCAGCCGAGCGTGCTGCGGGCGTTGCGCCACTCCGGTGGGCGGAACGCCGGCACCGCGTTCGACACCGCCTCGATGCCCGCCATCGACACCGCCCCGGAGGCGAACGCGCGCAGCACCAGCAGCAGGCCGAGCCCCTCGACCGCCGGCACCGGCGGCGGGGGCAGCGGCCGGAACCCCCGACCCGCCGCCTGCAGCCAGCCCACCACCAGCACCGCACCCAGCGCGACCACGAAGGCGTACGTGGGGAGCACGAAGAGCCGACCGGCGGTGCGGACACCCCGCAGGTTGCCGGCGAGCAGGCCGGCGATCACCAGTACGCCCAGCGGCACGGTCAGCGGGACGAGCCCGGGCAGCGCCGAGGTGACCGCGTGCATCCCGGCGGCCACCGACACGGCCACGGTCAGCACATAGTCGATCATCAGTCCGGCGGCCGCCGCCAGGCCCGCCCCGGCGCCGAGGTTCTCCCCCGCCACCACGTAGGAGCCGGCCCCGTGCGGATAGGCCACGATGGTCTGCCGGTACGACACGCCCACCGCGACCATCAGCACCACCAGCACGGCGGCCAGCGGCAACGACAGCGCCAACGCGCCGCTGCCGGCGAGCAGCAGGACGCCCAGCATCGCCTCCGGCCCGTACGCCACCGAGCTGAGCAGGTCGGAGGAGAGCACCGGCAGGGCCACCAGCTTGCGCATCCGCTCGTACAGCACGGCGGCGCTGCTCAGCGGCGGGCCGAGGACCGCGCGCCGGACCCGGGTCAGCGCCCGGCCGGGGCGGGAGCCGGGCAGGTTGGCCCGCTCGGTCGCCACCAGCTCGTCCGGCTCCACCGGGCGGAACAGCGCGATCGGCGCCAGCCGGCCGAACCGGCCCGGCTGGGGGCGTCCCGGCCGCCGGCCGAGGGTCGGATCGACGGGCAGCTCACCGGCATCGCCCGGGCGCCAGCGGTGACCGATGCGGCGCAGCGTGTCCAGCTCCGCCGGGGCCAGCGGGGGGAACTCGGCCGACGGGGTGACGACCGTGCCGCTGTCGTCTCCGTCCTCGTCCCGCTGCCCTCGCGCCATCCGCCGCCGACACCTCCTGCTGGCACTCTCACGCGGCGGAGGCGGTAACGAGGGCGGAACGGGCGTACTCGCCCCGCGGCGGCCGACGGCACGCGCGCCGCGCCGGCGGCCCTCCGCGCGGCGGGGGTCAGGGAGCGGGTGGGGCGGCGTCGGCCGGGACCGGGGCCGGCGCGGGACGGCGGCCGGCGCGGGCTCCGCCGAGCACCACCACGGCCACCCCGGCCAGCAGCAGCGCCAGCCCCGGCAGGGCCAGCGGGCGGGGAAGCTGACCCAGCCACACCCAGCCGATCAGCGCCGCGCCCGGCGCCTCCAACAGGACCAGCACGCTGATCGTGGTCGCCGAGACCCGCCGCAGGGCGTAGTTGAACATCGAGTGGCCGAGCAGTTGGGCGCCGGCCACCAGCCCGAGAATGGCCAGCCAGGTGCTCGTGGCGTAGCCGGTCAGCGGCACCCCGCCGACCAGGCAGACCACCAGCAGCAGCAGCGCGCAGACGCCGTAGCAGATGGTGGTGTAGGTGGCGGTGCTGATGGTGGCGCGGGCCCGCTCGCCGAACGCGGTGTAGACCGCCGCGAACATGCCACCGGTCACCGCCAGCAGGTCACCGGCGAAGGCCCGGCCGGAGGCGGCGAAGTCGGCGCCGGTGGCCAGCACCGCGCCGGCCACGGCCACGGCGATGCCGGCCCAGACGGCGTACGGCAGGTGACGGCCCTGCCAGCGGGCGATCAGCCCCTGCCACACCGGCTGGGTGGCGCCCAGCGCGGTGGCCGCGGCGACCGAGGTGAGCTGCGCGCTCGGCATCCAGGTGGCGAAGTGGGCGGCCAGCGCCACCCCGGAGAGCACGCAGTAGAGGCCCTCCCGCCGGCCCGCGCCGACGGTCAACGCCCGGAACTCCGACCGGCGGCGGGCCAGCGAGAACGGGCCGATGACGCCGACCGAGAGCAGGTTGCGCCAGAAGGCGACGGCCAGCGCCGGTGCCGCCGCGAAGGCGATCAGCGGTGCGGACGACGAGACCGCGGCGACGGCGAGGGCGAGGACGCCGGCGGTCAGCGGGTCCACGGGTGGGCGGTACGGGCTGGAGGACACGGAGAGCAATCCTCACACAGCACCCGGCGACACGGACCGTCAGCGCTTCGTTACGATCATGCGCGTCCGCGCCGGCGACCCCCCTCGACGCCCGGAGGCGCTCCCCCATGCCCACCTATCAGGCGGTGCTGTTCGACTTCTTCGGCACCCTCACCCGCGGCGTGCAGCGCAGCGCCGCCCACCAGACCACCGCCGACCTGCTCGGCTGCCCCGCGGACACGCTCGCCGCGGTGCTCGACCGGACCTTCTACCAACGGGCCAGCGGCGAGCACGGCAACGCCGAGGCGACCCTGCGCTGGGTCTGCGTGCAGGCCGGCGTGCATCCCTCCGACACCGCCGTACGGGCCGCGGTGGCCGCCCGGCACCGGGCGGTACGCGCCGACACCCGACTGCGCCGGGACGCGGTGTCCGCCCTGGCCGGCCTGCGCCGGCTCGGGCTCCGTACCGGCGTCATCAGCGACTGCACCCACGAGCTGCCGGCGTTCCTGCCGCAACTGGCGGTCGCTCCCCTGCTCGACGTCCGGATCTTCTCGGTCCAACTCGGCCGGTGCAAACCGGACGCGGCGCTCTACCTCACCGCCGCGCAGCGCCTCGACGTGCGTCCCGAGGACTGCCTCTACGTCGGTGACGGCGGCAGCCGGGAGCTGACCGGCGCGCAGCGGGCCGGCATGACGGCGGTCCGGCTGACCGCGCCCGACCTGGCCGGCCACCTGGTCTTCGACGCGGAGGAGGGCTGGGACGGCCCGGTCGTCGAGTCGCTCAGCGAGGTGGTCGAGCTGGTCGACGCGCTGCCGGCGACCTGCTGACCTGCGCGCCGCCCGCCGTGCTCCGGTCGCCGGGCTCGGCCGTCGGCTCAGCGGCGGCGGACCCGGTGCAGGCGGAACGGCTTGCGGGTCGCGCGTACCACCGGGGCGCCGCGCGGTGTCTCGGCCTGTGAATTGTCAGGCAGCTCCCCGCCGGCCTCCGGCGCGCCGGCCGGGGCGAGCCGGTTCAGCGCGCAGCCGTCGGCCTCCCACCGGGCGACCAGGTCGGCGGTGGGCCCCGGGGCGTTGAGCCGCTTCGCCGCGACCATCGGCGCCGCGTTCTCCCACGCCTCCGTGCCGGGCGTCACCCGGGTCACCCGGGCCGGCCAGGTCACGATCCGCCCCCCGTGGTCGCCGCGCAGGCTCACCCGCGCCCCGGTCGCGTCCGCCAGCCCCGGCGCGGACTGCTCACCGGGCCCGCTGACCACGAAGAGCGCCCCCTCCAGGGGTACGCACCACAACGCCAACGCCGGGCCGTCGGCGACGCTCACCCAGGCCACGGCGGCCTTCTTCATCGCCTCGTCGACCAGCGGCGTGGTGACGTGCCCATCCACCTCGTCAGTCACCCCGGCATCCTCCCGCATTCCGGCCGGTCCCGCGCCATCGCCGCCGACCGGGCCCCCTGCTCCACGCGCGCGGACCAGGGGCCCGGCCGTGCGGGGTCAGCCGACGAAGGGTGGTACGGCGATCTCACCGCGGGCGATCGGCACCACGTGGCCGGTGACGGTGGCGCCGAGCGCCGCACCGCCCTCGGCGGTCACCGTGCAGGTCAGCACGGACGGGCGGTGGATCTCGAGGCCCTGGTGGACGGTGTACCCGGAGCGTCCCCGCGCGGGGAGCAGCCCGCTGGCCACCAGCCAGACGCCCAGGCCGAGGGCGGCCGAGCCGGTCGCCGGGTCCTCCGGCACACCCAGTCCGGGGACGAAGACCCGGGCGTGCGCGGTTTGCGCGTCGGCGTCCCAGGAGAAGACGCTGACATGCTCCACCCCGTACCGCTCCGCCGCCGCCGCGTTGACCCGGGCGCGGGCCACCGCGTCCGGGCGTACCGGGAGGTAGGGGAACTCCAGCCCGCAGCCGGCCACCCGGGGCGCCGGCCCGGCGTGGTCGGCCGCGGTGAGGCCGACCATCTCCAGCAGTGGCTCCGGGTCGAGCTCCGGCCCGAGGGTGGGGGTGCCGCCGGTCAGGGTGGCGCCGGTGGCGGTGACCTCGATCGGAAGCACACCCGCCCCGCACTCCTGGGTGACCTGCCCCACACCGAACATGCCGCGCCGGGCGGCGGTCACCGCCGCGCCCACGCTGGGGTGCCCGGCGAAGGGCAGCTCCGCGACCGGGGTGAAGATCCGGGCCCGGTAGGTGGCGCCGACCTGGGTGGCAGGCAGGACGAACACCGTCTCCGACAGGTTGAACTCCCGTGCGAGCGCCTGCATCTGTTCGGTGGCCAGCCCTTCGGCGCCGAAGAGCACGGCCAGCGGGTTGCCGGCGAACGGGCGGTCGGTGAAGACGTCCACGATCTCGTAGGCCAAGGTCGACATGTTGATAAACACTAGGCGCTTAGGCTGGTGCCCGTGAGCACGCCGAACCGGGTCTACATCGCCCGACTCGCCGGAGTCGCCGTCTTCGATCCGAACGGTGACCAGGTGGGGCGGGTCCGCGACGCGGTTGCCCGGCTCCGGCCGACCCAGCGCCCACCCGAAGTGGTGGGTCTGGTCGCCGAGATGCCGATGCGCCGGCGGATCTTCCTGTCCATCAACCGGATCACCAGCATCGACGCCGACGCGGTGGTCCTCGGCAGCGGCACCCTCAACCTGCGTCGCTTCGAGAAGCGCCCGAACGAGCTGCTGGTCCTCCAGGAGCTGCTGGACCGGCGGGTGCAGCTCGACACGGGCCAGCCCGGCGCGGTCGTCGACGTGGCGATGGAGTGCAGCCGCGGCGGCGAGTGGTCGCTGTCCCGGGTCGCGGTCCGGGAGCAGGTCAGCCGGCTCACCCGCCGCGGCCACCTGCACCAGGTCGAGTGGGACCGGGTGCGGGGGCTCAGCGGCATCGCCACCGACAACCGGGGTACGGCCAACCTCCTCGCCGTGCTGGAGGACATGCGCCCGGCCGACCTGGCCAACGCCCTCCAGGACCTCCCCGACACCCGGCGCAACGAGGTCGCGGCGGCGCTGGACGACGAACGCCTCGCCGACGTGCTCAGCGAGCTGCCCGAGCACGACCAGGTGGAGATCCTCGCCGCGCTGGACCGGGAACGGGCCGCCGACGTGCTGGAGGAGATGGACCCGGACGACGCCGCCGACCTGCTCAACGAGCTGCCCCCGCCGGAGCAGGACGTGCTGCTGGACCTGATGGAGCCGGGCGAGGCCGACCCGGTCCGCCAGCTGCTGCGCTACGCCTCCGGCACGGCCGGCAGCGTGATGACCTCCGAGCCGGTGATCCTGCCGCCGGACGCGACCGTGGCGGAGGCGCTGGCCCGGATCCGGGAGGAGCAGCTCTCCCCGGCCGTGGCGGCACAGGTCTTCGTCACCCGCGCCCCGATGACCACCCCTACCGGCCGCTACCTGGGCATGGTGCACTTCCAGCGGCTGCTCCGGGAGCCCCCGGCGGACCTGCTGGGTGGGGTGGTGGTCAACGACATCGACCCGCTGCGCCCGACCACCCCGCTGCCGGAGATCACCCGCCGGATGGCCACCTACGACCTGGTGGCGATGCCGGTGGTGGACCGCAACAACCGGCTGGTCGGCGCGGTGACCGTGGACGACGTGCTCGACCACTCGCTGCCCCCGGACTGGCGGGAACGGGACGCCGCACCGGCCCCGAGCACCGGCGACGAAACGGTGGACCGCGCCGATGGCTGAGCAGCGGCGGGCCGAGCGGCTGGACCAGCCGCGCGAGCCCCGGGGCGTCAAGCTGCCCCGGTTCGATCCGGAGGCGTTCGGCCGGTGGTCCGAGGGCATCGCCCGGGGCATGGGCACGGCCAACTTCATCGTCTACATGACGGTGGTGATCGCGCTCTGGTTCGGCTGGAACACCCTGGCCCCGGCGCACCTGCGGTTCGACCCGTACACCTTCACCTTCCTGACCCTGATGCTGTCGTTGCAGGCGTCGTACGCCGCACCGCTGATCCTGCTCGCGCAGAACCGGCAGGCCGACCGGGACCGGGTGTCGCTGGAGGAGGACCGGCGGCGGGCGACCGCCCAGAAGGCGGACACCGAGTACCTGGCCCGGGAGATCGCCACGCTGCGGATCGCGATGGGCGAGGTGGCCACCCGGGACTTCCTCCGCTCCGAGCTGGCCCGGCTGGCGGAGGAGCTGGACGAGGCGGCCCAGCGCCGGCTGCGGCTGGAGCGTCGGCAGCAGGGCAGGGCCGTCCAGCGCGGCGGTGAGGGGCTCGACGAGCCCCGCGACGACCTGGACGGCGGCCGCGCCGCCCGGGACGGCGTCCCGGAGAGCTGAGGGCGCGTCCCGGCCGGGCACCCCGCACCGGGTCATCGATTCGCTCACACCCCGGCCCGGCTCGACGTGGCCGCCGATCACGCCGACGTAACATTGCCCCCATGTCAGCACCCGTCAGCACCGTCAACGACGCGATCCAGGCCGCCCTGGCCACCGTCAACGACCCGGAGATCCGCCGGCCCATCACCGACCTCGGCATGGTCGGCTCCGCCGTGCTCGGCGACGACGGCGTGGTCCGGGTCGAGCTGCTGCTCACCGTGGCCGGCTGTCCGCTGAAGGACAAGCTGCGCACCGACATCACCGCCGCCGTGGGCGCGGTGCCCGGTGTGACGGGTGTCGAGATCGACTTCGGGGTGATGAGCACCGAGCAGCGCCAGGACCTCCAGTCGAAGCTGCGGGGCGGCAGCGCCTCGCAGGAGCCGGTGATCCCGTTCGCGCAGCCCGGCTCTCGCACCCGCGTCTACGCGGTGGCCAGCGGCAAGGGCGGCGTCGGCAAGTCCAGCGTCACGGTCAACCTGGCCGCCGCGCTGGCCGCCCGGGGCCTCTCCGTCGGCGTGGTCGACGCCGACATCTACGGCCACTCGGTGCCCCGGATGCTCGGCGCGGAGGGCAAGCCCACCCGGGTCGAGGACATGATCATGCCGCCGCAGTCGCACGGCGTGAAGGTCATCTCGATCGGCATGTTCACCCCGGGCAACGCGGCCGTGGTGTGGCGCGGCCCGATGCTGCACCGGGCGCTCCAGCAGTTCCTCGGTGACGTCTACTGGGGCGAGCTGGACGTCCTCCTGCTGGACCTCCCCCCGGGCACCGGCGACATCGCCATCTCGGTGGCGCAGCTGCTCCCCAACGCCGAGATCCTGGTGGTGACCACCCCGCAGGCGGCGGCGGCCGAGGTCGCCGAGCGGGCCGGCGCGATCGCCCTGCAGACCCATCAGCGGGTGGTCGGCGTCATCGAGAACATGTCCTGGCTGGAGCTGCCGGACGGCTCGCGGATGGAGGTCTTCGGTGCCGGTGGCGGCGAGGCGGTCGCCGAGTCGCTGAGCCGGACGATCGGCGCGCAGGTGCCGCTGCTCGGTCAGATCCCGATGGACACCCGGGTCCGCGAGGGCGGCGACGCCGGCCAGCCGATCGTGCTGGCCGCGCCGGAGTCCCCGGCCGCCAAGGCGCTGGGCAAGGTCGCCGACCGGCTCGCCATCCGGCGCGAGTCCCTGCTCGGCAAGCCGCTGGGCCTCAAGCCCGCCGGTCGCTGACCTTTCCCGTTCCGGCCGCCGGGCCGGGGCCGCCGGGCCGCCGCAAGACCCCGAAAGAGGGGCCACCCGCGTCAGGGAGGCCCCTCTTTCCGTACCCACACAGCCCTCGCACCTCCCCGTGGGTCAGGCGAAGGAGTTCCTCACCGCCCTTTGGAGCTGATGACGCCAACGAATCACGCGTCGTTGGTTGATCACCGGCCACCACCCAAGATCGTGCTGCTTCCTGGAAGTAGTGGCATCGGTGCAGCGAGAAGCCACTACTTCCAGGAAATAGCACGATCTTGACGGGTCGACGTCACCCCGGCCGGCGGGGCGGGACCGGGGCAAAGGCCGGGGCAGGAAACGAGCAGGGGCCGGGGCCGGAGCAGGGGCCGGGGCCGGAGCAGGGGCGGGGTGCTAGCCGCACTGCGGCGCGGAGTGGTCGTGCAGAGGTTTCCTGGCGCGGGGCGAAAGGAGGCGTCAGGTGGCGTCGTCGTAGCTGGGGCGCGGGGCCGGCGCGGGCGAGCCGCCGGTCGCGGTGGCCCGGCGGGCACCGGAGGAGCGCAGGTCCGCGGCGGAGGCCACGTCCTTCAACTCGTCGTGCACGCCGGTCACGTCGGAACGGATGTTGTCGTAGACGCCCTGCAACGGCTTGCGGATGGCCGCCTCGTCCTCCTCGCTGAGGAGGTGCTTGCGGATGAACGCCTTCGGGTGGAGGTCCTCCAGCTGGATGTCGGTGCCCAGCTCGCGGCTCAGGTCGCCGGTGGCGTTGCGGGCCATGTTGCGCAGGTTGCGCACCAACCGCAGGCCGTCGTTGATCACGGCGGGCAGCCGGTCACCGAAGATCAGCAGCGCCAGGAGCAGCAGCGCACCGATCTCCCACCAGTTCAGGTTCTCGAACACTGCTGGGCCTCCTCGTCGGCGTCACGCCAAGACTACGCACGTCGCACCGCCTACCGGGAGGGGGTGACCGGTGCTCACTTGGCGTCTGCGGCGAGCGTCACGGAGGCGTTCTGCCGGGCCGAGCCCCGCCGGTACTCCACCGTCACCACCGAGCCCGGCGCGTACTTGCGGACCAGCGCGATCAGGTCGGTCGGCTCGGTCATCGGCCGGCCGTTGAGCTTGACGATCACGTCCCCGGCCTTGAGGCCGGCGCCGGCCGCCGGGCCGGCCGGCTCCACCGCCGCCAGGCGTACGCCGGCCCCGGCGGTGGTGGCGGTCCCGGCCCCGCCCACCTGGGCGCCGATCACCGTACGACGGGCCTTGCCGGTGCCGATGATGTCCTGGGTGATCCGTTTGGCCTGGTTGATCGGGATGGCGAAGGCGAGCCCGATGTTGCCCGCCTCCTGCCCCTCGCCGACCAGCGACTTGATCGTCGAGTTGACCCCGATCACCCGGCCTGCGGAGTCCACCAGCGGGCCACCGGAGTTGCCGTGGTTGACCGCCGCGTCGGTCTGGATCGCCGCGTAGTACCGCACCGGACCACCGGGCTCGCCCGCCTGCATGGTGCGGTCCAGCGCGCTGACGATGCCGGCGGTGACCGTGTTGGCCAGCGAGAGCGGGGAGCCGACGGCGAGCACCGGGTCGCCGACGGCGAGCGCGTCGGAGTCGCCGAACTCGACCGGGCGCAGGCCGGCGCGATCCACCTTGATGACCGCGATGTCCGACTCCGGGTCCTGCCCGACGAGCCGGGCCGGCGCGGTGCTGCCGTCGTTGAAGACCACCGAGGCCCGGCCGGTGCCACCGGCGACCACGTGGTCGTTGGTGATCACGTGCCCGTCGGCGCTGACGATGAAGCCGGAGCCCTCGCTCGTGCCGCCCAGGCTGGCCACCCGTACGGTCACCACGCTGGGCAGGATCTTCCCGGCGACCCCGGCGAGCGACTCGGGGCGGCGCTGGGCGAGCGCCGGCGCCTCGGCGGGGCGGGCGCCCAGCGCCACGCCGCCGGCGGCCCCGCCGCGCACCGCGAAGGCGTAGCCGAGGGCGCCACCGAGGGCGCCGGCGAGCAGCGCGACGACCAGCGGGACGAGCAGCAGCTGCCGCAGCGCGGGTCGGCCCGGCGCGTCCGGGTCGGTCACCGGCTCGGGGCCGGCGCCGGGGGCGGGCCCGATCGGGACGACCACCGCGGCGGGCGCGTACGGGTCCCGCCAGGGGTCGGCGAGCGCGTCGGACCACCACGGTGATGTCCCGCCCTGCCCGGCGCCGGGCGGCGCCGTCGGCGGCACAGCCGGCGGCGGCCCGGCCGGCGGTCCCGCCGGTGCCGGGGCCCCACCGGGCCGGCGCCAGTCCCAGCCGTCGGTCACGTCGGTGCCTCCCACTCCGTCCCCGGTTCCCCGTGCCACGGCCTGCGGGGGTGACCGGCGCGGCGAGAGGGGTACCGCCTCCAGGATTGCACGGATGCGTCGGGTGGAGTCAGCTCTTGCCCGGGCGTGATCGTCATCGGCGGACGGCGCGGCTGCGCGCCGGAGGGCTCGCCTCTAGGCTCATACCGCCAACCCGCCCCTCGCACCACTCCCGCCGCCCGGAGGTGTCCCATCGCCACGGTCGCCAGTTCCGGCAGTCCGACGGCGCAGGCGTTGCAGTTCGCCGAGTCGTACGTCGGCGAGGACCTCGTGCTGCGGACGGCCCGCAGCCTCGCCCGGGAGGTGGGCCTGGACGCGGTGACTCCGGGGGCCGGCGCGGCGCTGCGCCTGCTCGCCGCCGCGGGCAACGCCCGCGCGGTGGTCGAGATCGGCACCGGCACCGGCGTGAGCGGGGTCTGGCTGCTGCGCGGCATGCGCGTCGACGGGGTGCTCACCACCATCGACCTGGAGGTCGAGCACCAACGGATCGCCCGGCGGATCTTCGTCGAGGCGGGCTTCCCGCCGGGTCGTACCCGGATCATCACCGGCCGGGCGCTGGACGTGCTGCCGCGCCTCGCCGACGGCGCGTACGACCTGGTCTTCGTCGACGCCGAGCCGACCGGCTTCGCCGCCTACTCCGACGCCGCGCTGCGGCTGCTGCGGCCCGGCGGGGTGCTCGCCCTCAACGGCGCCTTCGCCGGCGGTCGGATCGGCGACCCGACGGCCCGGGACGCCGAGACCGTCACCATCCGCGAGACGATCAAGGCGATCCGGGAGTCCGAGCACTGGACGGCGGCACTGCTGCCGGTCGGCGACGGCCTGCTCGCCGCGGTGAAGTGCTGACCCGCCGCTGACCCCCACCGGTCCGGCGCCCCCGCCGGTGCCGGCCGGCACCGGCGGCTCAGTCCAGCGTCGCCAGCCAGCGCAGCAGCCCGCGTACGCCCCAACCGGTCGCGCCCCGGGCCAGCTCGGCGTCGTCCCCGTCCGACCAGGACGGCGCGGACATGTCGATGTGCAGCCAGCGGTCACGCAGGTCGCCGGTGAACTCCCGCAGGTAGAGCGCGGCGGTCACCGAGCCGCCGCCCACGGCGGGTGAGCTGTGCAGGTCGGCCAGGTCGCTGCCGAGGTGCTCGACGTAGTCGGCGGGCAACGGCATCCGCCAGGCCGCCTCCCCGGCCCCGTCGATGGCGGCCAGCAGGTCGGCGGCGAGCTGCTCGTTCTCGCTGTAGAGGGCGCCCATCCGCTTGCCGAGCGCCACCGCGTTGGCCCCGGTGAGGGTGGCCAGGTCGATCAGCAGGTCCGGCCGCAGCTCCCGCTCGGCGTAGGCCAGGGCGTCGGCGAGCACCAGCCGGCCCTCGGCGTCGGAGTTGGTGGTCTCGCTGGTCAGCCCGCCGTAGTGGCGGACGACGTCGCCGGGACGGAAGGCCGACCCGCTGACCATGTTCTCGGCCAGTGGGGCGAGGGTGGTGATCCGCACCGGGAGCCGCAGCGCCGCCGCGCCCAGGGTCGCCGCGACCACCGCGGCCGCGCCGGCCATGTCCTTGCGCATCAGCTTCATCGCCGGCACCGGCTTGATCGAGATGCCGCCGGTGTCGAAGGTGATCCCCTTGCCGACCAGCACCACATGGGTGCGGGCGTCGGCGGGCCGCCACTCCAGCTCGACCAGGCGGGGACCGCTGGCCGAGCCGGCGCCGACGGCGAGGATGCCGCCGAAGCCCTCGGCCGCCAGCTCCTCCGGCCCGCGCACCCGCAGGTGCAGGTCGGGCAGGTCGGCCGCGGCGGCCGCCACCTGGTCGGCGAACCACTGCGGGTTCTTCACCGAGGAGGGGGTGTTGGTCAGGTCCCGGGCCAGCCGGGTGGTCCGGGCAACGGTCTCGGCCGTCTCGACGGCGTCCCGGTACGCCTCCGGGTCGGCGAGGAGGAGGTCCACCTCGGCGAGCGCGGGGGCCTTCCCGGCGTCGGTCATCCGGAACCGGTAGGAGGCGAGCAGCAGCCCCTCGACGAGGGCACCGACCGCCCCCGCCGGGACGTCGGCCGGCAGCGCGAAAGTGATCTGTGTCTCATCGGCAGCGGCGCGGGCGAGTCCCGCCCCGGCGGTGCGCCAGTCCTTCTCGCCGCCGTCGCCCACTCCGAGCAGGAGCAGCCGGGCGGGGGTACGACCGGGGCGCAGGTGGGCCCGGGTCTCGCCGGACCGGCCGGTGAGCCGGGTGGCGGGCAGCAGCTCGGCCGCCTCCTCCAGCGCCTCGGCGGGCAGTCCGGCGCCGGTGGCCAGCAGCTCCGCCGGGGCCTCGGACCCGGCGGTCGCGTCGCCGGACCGGACGGGCAGGACGAGAGTGTCCAGCCGGTCGGCGCCGGCTGTCAGACGGATGGCGAGCACGCTGGACCGTACCTCCGATGACGTTCGTGGGACGGGACCCGGGCGCCCCGCGAGTGACATGCGAAGTCCCTGAGCCACCGGCACGGCCGGTGGCTCAGGGACGCGACGAACCGTCCGCGCGGGTTCGCGCGGACCGCCGGTCGCTCAGCCGGCGGCCGCCTTCAGTGCGTCACCGAGCGCGTTGGCCTCGTCGGGAGTCATCTCGACGACGAGCCGGCCACCGCCCTCCAGCGGGACCCGCATGACGATGCCCCGGCCCTCCTTGGTGACTTCCAGCGGACCGTCGCCCGTCCGCGGCTTCATCGCCGCCATGTTGTCTCCCCTCAGACCTACACCAGGGTCGGTGGGTTGCCCCACAGCCATTTCGTCATGACCACCCGCAAGGTACGCGGGGGTGTCGACCAATGATTTTCCCTGATGAACACCGCCGGACCCAAACCGGAGCAGCATTGATGTAACAGCATCTAGCTTATCTTGAGAAGGCCTGTCACAATGTGCGGTCATGCAGGCACGGTCGGCACTCTTCGACCTGTACGGCGACTACCTCCGGCCGAGGGGTGGGCGCGCACCCGTCGCCGCCCTGGTCAAGCTGCTGGCGCCGTTGGGCATCGCACCACCGGCGGTGCGGACCGCGGTCTCCCGCATGGTCCGCCAGGGCTGGCTCGATCCGCTCCGCCTCACCTCCGGGCCCGGATATTCGATCACACCAAAGGCCGCCCGCCGACTCGACGAGGCGGCCGCCCGGATCTACCGCACCGGCCGGATCAGCTGGGACGGCCGGTTCGACCTGCTGGTGCTGGAGACGCCGAACGGTCGGCGGGAGCGGCAGCGGCTCGCCGCCAACCTGAGCTTCCTCGGCTACGGCACCCTCGACGAGCACACCTGGGTGGCGACCCGGGCCAGCGAGGACGTGGACGTGCTGCTGGAGGAGGCCGGGGTGCGCTACGAGCGGTTCACCGCCGCGCACGCCGCCGGCACCCCCGGCGCGATGGGCATCGTCCGCCGCGCCTGGGACCTCACCGAGATCGGGCACGCGTACGAGCGGTTCGTCGCCGAGCAGCGCCCACAGCTGGCCGGGGTCACCGTGCGCAGCGGCGACGAGGAGGCCTACGCGGCCCGGTTCCGCCTGGTGCACGCGTGGCGTACCTTCCTCTTCCGGGACCCGCAGCTGCCGCCGGCGCTGCTCCCGGAGCGCTGGCCCGGCACCGCCGCGGCCAGCTTCTTCGACCGGCACGCGGCCCGGCTGCGGCCGGCCGCCGACCGGTACGTCGAGCAGTGCCTCGACTCCGGCAACCGCCTCGCCCGACAGAAGGGTCGTTGACAACGTGACCGAGCCGCTGCTCGTTGACCGGACCGACGCCGTGGTCACCCTGACGCTGAACCGACCCACGGCGATGAACTCGCTCGACGTGGCGCTCAAGGAGGCGCTCCGGGACACCCTGGCACAGCTGGAGACCGACCGGTCCTGCCGCGCGGTGGTGCTGGCCGGGGCGGGCGGGCAGTTCAGCGCCGGCCAGGACCTGCGCGAGCACGTGCAGACCCTCCAGTCCGCCGCCGCGAACCCGCTGGACACCGTGCGGGCGCACTACAACCCGATCGCCGCCCGGCTGGCCAACCTGCCCAAGCCGGTGATCGCCGCGGTGCGCGGGATGGCCGCCGGGGCGGGCGCCTCGCTGGCGTTCCTCGCCGACTTCCGGGTCGGCGGGCCGAAGACGAAGTTCCTGATGGCGTTCGCCGGGGTGGGCCTGGCCGCCGACACCGGGGCGTCCTGGACGCTGCCCCGGCTGGTCGGCCACGCCAAGGCCGTCGAGCTGCTCATGCTCGCCGAGCCGGTGGGCGCCGAGGAGGCCTGCCGGCTGGGGCTGCTCAACAAGCTGGTCGACGACGACGAGCAGGTGCTGCCGACCGCGCAGGAGCTGGCCGCCCGGCTCGCCGCCGGTCCGACCATCGCTTACGGGGCGATCAAGCGGCAGCTCTCCATCGCCGACGCGGGCACCCTCGCCGACGCCCTGGCGGCCGAGGCGCAGGCCCAGTCGATCTGCGGGGCCACCGCCGACCACCGCGCCGCCACGATGGCCTTCGTCAACAAGCAGAAGCCGGTCTTCGAGGGACACTGAGCGACCTCCGCGCGCCGCCCGGCCGCCGGCCGTCCGGCGGCAGCGGGCGCCCTCACCGGGTCACCGCCACAGTGGACGCCCCCGGACGGCGGCCGGCGGCTAGTCCTCCTCCTCCGGGTCCTGGTTGGCCTCGGCGCCGAGCACGAACGCCTGCATGGCCAGTTCGTCCCCGGAGGGCGAGACGAACGCGGGCAGCTCCGCCGGGCCCAGCTCCTGCACGTAGGACCAGAAGAGCCGGACCGCCTCGGCGCGCGAGTCCGCCTCGATGGGTAGATCCAGGCTGACCAGCCAGGTGCGACGCAGCGGGGGCGGGCCGAGCCGGTCGACCAGGTCCCGGTAGACGTCGGCGTCGAGCGCGGTGACCGGCCCGGCGACCCGCACCGGCTCCGCCGGCACCGGCTCGTCGAAGGCCCGACGGGTGTACGCCACGGCCAGCGTCCCGTCCTCGCGGCGGGCCACCCGGCCCAGCGCCACCAGGCGCAGCGGCCCGTCGGCCAGCACGGCCACCGGGGCGCCGGGGCGCGGTCCCGGTTCCCCGGCCGGGGCGGGAAGCTCCAGGGTGTCGTGGTGGACGAGGCGTTCGGCGTCGAGACGCCCGGCCGGGAGCAGCACCGCCCAGGCGCCGTCGTCCCGCCCGTCGACATCGGCGCTGCCGGTGCTGCGGTGGTCGGTCGCGGTCATGCACCCATCCCATCACGGGCCGTCGGGGCGGCGACGTGGCAGCCCGCGAGATGGTCGTCCACCATCCCGGTGGCCTGCATCAGCGCGTACGCGGTGGTGGGGCCGACGAAGCGGAAGCCGCGCTTCTTGAGCGCCTTGGCCAGCCCGGTGGACTCCGGGGTCAGGGCCGGCACCTGGGCGAACGACTCCGGCCGGGCGGCCCGCGGCGGCGGCGCGTACGACCAGAGCAGGGCGGAGAGGCCGTCGGGCAGCTCCAGTGCGGCGCGGGCGTTGGCGACCGCCGCCTCGATCTTGGCGCGGTTGCGGACGATCCCGGCGTCGGCGAGGAGGCGGGCCACGTCCGACTCGTCGTAGCTGGCGACCCGCTCGATCCGGAACTCGTCGAAGGCGAGCCGGAACGCCGGGCGCTTGCGCAGGATGGTCAGCCAGGACAGGCCGGACTGGAACGCCTCCAGGGTGAGCCGTTCGTAGAGCGCGTCGTCGCCGCGCAGCGGCCGGCCCCACTCCTCGTCGTGGTAGACGGCGTAGTCCGGGGTGCTCGCACCCCAGGCGCAGCGGGGCAGCCCGTCCGGGCCTCTCACCAGGTCACTCACGGCGTACAGGCTAAGGCAGGGGCCTGACGGGCCGGCCGGGTCAGGGCAGCCGGCCCTGCTCGACCAGCCGGGCGAACCGCTTCAGCGCCAGGGTCAGGCTGGCCTTCGAGCCGGGCCAGAGCAGAGGCCACGCCAGCCGCCCGGCGGCCCCGCCGGGCAGGTGGAACCACTCGTGCCAGACCACCTGCGTGCGGTCCCCGGTGATCGGGGTGCAGCGCAGCACCCCGGGGCCGCGCAGCAGCTTGCCGCAGTGCACCACCCCGACCTCGTACGGCGCGTCGACCCGGACCACCCGCATCTCGTCGCGCAGCGCCACCGGCCCGAGCGCGGTGACCGCCTCGACCAGGGTGCCCTCCCCGCCGTCGCCCTCGACGACCCGGACCGTGGTGAACGGGATCCAGTCGGACTGCCGCTCCCAGTCGGTGAGCGCGGCGAAGACCCGGTCGGCGGGGGCGTCGACGATCACGGTGGCGGTGAACTCGCCCGCGCCGGGCTGCGCCACCTCGCCCAGCCCGTCCACGCCCTCCCGGCCGGTCACAGCGACTCCGAGCGGACCCTGGCCGCGGGCCGACCCTCGGCCGGGTCGGCCGCGCCGGTCGGGGTGTCGGCGCCGGGCTCGGCGTCGCCGGTCCACGCCGGGTCGTCGTCGTCGGGCCGGTCGGTGGTGTCCGGAACGGGCTCACCGGGGGACGCCGCGGCGCCGGCCGGACCCACGTGCGGCGGGGCGTCGGTGGCGGTCGGGCCCGGCTCGGCCCGCCCGGCCGCCTCCTCGCGGGCCCGGCGCAGCGCGTCGGCGTCGGCGGTCCGGCCCTCGCGCAGCGCCGCGACCTCGGCCTCCAGCACCCCGATCAGCTCGGACTTGTAGCCGATGTCGTAGGCGGCCCGGCGCATCGCCTGGTCGACCTGCGCCATCCGGTAGCCGCGCAGCGTGGTGTCGAACCGGACCGCACCGAGGTCGGCCTCGCGCAGCGGACGGCTGCCGGGCAGCGGGACGGCCCGGCCGTCCGGCTCGGCCGGCGCCAGGCCGGGATCCCGCCCGGAGATCAGCACGGTCACCCCGAACACCACCGCGGCGACCGTCAACGCGATGACCAGTACGAGCAGCACCTGACCCATGGACAGATCGTGGCACGGGGACCGGCCCCCGAGCGACCCCAACACCGGGCTCGCCGACGATCGCCTGGTGCGCGTCCCGGCCCGACGGCGTGGCGGCGGACCGGATAGCGTCGTCAGCGGCCGGGCGACCCCGGCCGGCGACGGGCGGGGAGGCGGGCATGGCCGGGGCGCTGCGGCTCGGTGGGCGGACGTTCGCCCCGGGCGAGCTGGTGGTGATGGCGATCGTCAACCGCACGCCGGACTCGTTCTTCGACCGGGGCGCGACCTTCGCCCAGGACAGCGCGCTGCGCGCCGTGGAGCGCGCGGTGACCGAGGGCGCGGAGATCATCGACATCGGCGGGGTCAAGGCCGGCCCGGGCGACGAGGTCGACGTGGCCGAGGAGATCCGCCGGACGGTGGACACCATCGCCGCCGTCCGGGCCGCCTTCCCCGAGGTGGTCATCTCGATCGACACCTGGCGGGCCGAGGTGGCGGTGGAGGCGGTGGCCGCGGGCGCCGACCTGCTCAACGACACCTGGTCCGGCGCCGACCCGGCGCTGGCCCGGGTCGCCGCGCAGACCGGGGCGGGGCTGGTCTGCTCGCACGCCGGGGGCCTCGCGCCGCGGACCCGGCCGCACCGCGCCGCCTTCGACGACGTGGTCGCCGACGTGGTCGCGACGGTGACCGGGCTCGCCGAGCGCGCGGTCGCCCTGGGGGTACGCCCCGACGGCGTCCTGATCGACCCGGCGCACGACTTCGGCAAGAACACCCGTCACTCGCTGGAGATCACCCGCCGGCTCGACGAGCTCTCCGGCACCGGCTGGCCGCTGCTGGTCGCGCTCTCGAACAAGGACTTCATCGGCGAGACGCTGGACCTGCCGGTGCCGGAGCGGCTGGAGGGCACCCTCGCCGCCACCGCCGTCTCGGCCTGGCTCGGCGCCCAGGTGTTCCGCGCCCACCAGGTGCTCCCCACCCGCCGCGTCCTGGACATGGTCGCCTCCATCCGCGGCGACCGCCCGCCCACCCTGACCCGCCGCGGCCTGGCCTGACCCGGCGACGCCGGTCTCCGCCTGAGCGGAGCGCCCCGAACAGGGCCGGCAGTGCGAAATCGCGGACGGGGTGGGGTGGGTCAGGTCCAGCGGAGGATGTTCTTGCGCCAGGCGTAGAGGATGCCGAGCGCGACGATCGCCACGAAGATGCCCATCTCGGCGACGGTGATCAGGCCGAAGCCGGGCCGGTCGAAGACGACCGCCCAGGGGAAGAGGAAGACCGCCTCGACGGCGAACAGCACGTACAGGTAGGCGTACACGTAGTAGCGGATCTGCATCTGGGCCCAGTCGCCGCCGACCGGGTCGAGACCGCACTCGTAGCTGGCCCGCTTGCCCGGAGGATCAGCCGGACGGCTGGGACGTAACACCCGGTTGGCCGAGAACGCTGTGACAAAAAAGAGGGCGCTGGCGAGCAGCAGCAGCCCGAGCGTCGCGTACGAGCCCAGGTAACCGGTCACGGTGGGTCAGCCTACCGGGCCCCGACCCCGTCCCGCCCGGAGCGGGCGCAGTACCGAACACGTTACGAATTCGTTTCCCGACGGGACTGGTGCCCCGAGGCAACTGTTGCCGAATAATGAACCCTCACCCAGTGTCACGGAGGACAGATGGCCCGCGTGGACCTGCGCTTCGCTAGGCGGACCCTTGACCAGCGCACCTCTTCCCTGGTCGGGGCGGCACTGGCGACAGGTTTGACAGTGGCGCTGACGGTCGCGCCCGGCCTGGCGACGGCGGCACCGACGGTGACCCGGGTCGCCACCCCGGAGACCGGCGAAACCACCCCGGCCGGTGAGCCCACGGAGGAGACCACGCCCCCGGTGGAGCCGACCGCGCCGGCGTCCGACCCGGCCACGGGACCGCCGACGCTGCCCCCGGACCCGGACCCGACCCCCTCCGATGCCACGCCCACCACCGTCGCGCCGACGACCAGCGCCCCCGCACCGGCCCCGACCACCACCACCCGGCCGCCCACCACCGCCCCGGCCCCGCCCCCGCCGGGTGGCGGCCCGGTGCCGCCGCCCGCGCCGCCACCCGGCGAGCCGGGCGGGGGCCGGACCGGCGTCCGGGTCACCACCGGCGACATCTCGCTCGGCCCCGGCTACTGGAACGCCCGGAGCACCGTCACCACGCTGCGGGTCACCGTCACCAACACCGGTGCCACGTCGGCCCGGATCCGCCTCGGCTACACCCTGCCCGCCGGCATCACCGACGCCGGTACCCCGGGCTGCTCCGCCGCGGGCGGCGGAGCATGGCGCTGCGGCGAATGGACCGCCGCCGCCGGCGCCCGGTTCAGCAGCGCGATCAAGGTACGGGTCGGCGGCACCGCCTGGCGGCAGATGCCGTTGAGCGGCTCGGTGCGGGTGACCGCGACGGGGGCGGACACGGGCGCCGTCACCGCGGACGACGAGGGCTTCGCCGTGCTCTTCCCGCCCGGCCCGCCGGTGCCGGGGATCAAGCTCGCCGCCGACGAGGTCGCCTTCGACATCAGCGGCACCCCGACCGAGCTGGCCGTCCGGCTGGGCAACACCGGCAAGGTGGACGCCGCCGGCCGGATCGAGGTGATCCTGCCCGCCGGGGTCAGCGTGCCGAACCCGCCGGCCGGCTGCGAGGCCGCCGGGCCGACCCGGACCCGCTGCGACGTCGGGACCGTCGCGGCGGGCCGGACCGCCGCGCTGCGGCTGCCGGTCGCGGCCTCCCCGGAGGCGCAGCGGCAGGCGCCGCTGGCCGGAGCGCTGCTCGGCAAGCTGGACCCGCACAGTGGCAGGACGCGGCAGATGCAGATGAGCTTCCGGATCAACGCCGCGGCCGCGCTGGCCACCCCGGCCGCGTCCACCCCCACGCCGACCGGCTCGCAGGGGGTGCTCGCCGTGGCCGGCCAGGCCTCCGGCGACGACGGGATGAGTTCGGTGCAGCAGATCGCGGTGGCCCTGATAGCGGTCTCCGGCGTGCTGGTGGTGCTGGCGCTGGCGCTGGCCACCGCCTCGCTGCGGCGGCGGATGAGCGGACCGGTGACGGACCCGGCCGGCAATCCGGCATCCGACTGAACCCGGCGGCGCCGACCCGGCTGGACCGGGCGGCGCCGACCCGGGCCCTCGCCCGGTGATCTGGATTACGGCGGCCAACACGAAACGGCTCAAAGCCGGACAGAAGGCCGCCGAATCCGTTCCCACTCGTCGGACCTCCACCAAGGATGCCCTAAGGACTCGACGTAGGCTCTGAGGTGAGAATCGACAGCGGGCCGGACCAACCACAGGTGGACCGGGCGCAGCGGCGCGTCAAGGAGGTCACGTGGCGGGGCACGGCGAGGTCACCAACAGGTTCAGCCGCCCGCGCGACGGGGCTGAGCGAAGCGAGGTGCAGGCGTGACCAAGCAGATCCGTCAACTCGACCGGGTGGTCATCCGGTTCGCAGGGGACTCCGGCGACGGCATGCAGTTGACCGGCGACCGGTTCACCTCGGAGACGGCGCAGCTGGGCAACGACATCTCCACGTTGCCCAACTTCCCGGCCGAGATCCGGGCACCCGCCGGCACCCTGCCCGGGGTGTCCAGCTTCCAGGTGCACTTCGCCGACTACGACATCCTCACCCCGGGCGACGCGCCGAACGTCCTGGTCGCGATGAACCCGGCGGCGCTCAAGGCGAACCTGGCCGACCTGCCGCGCGGCGCGGACATCATCGTCAACACCGACGAGTTCACCCGGCGCAACCTGGCCAAGGTGGGCTACCAGGCCAGCCCGTTGGACGACGACTCGCTCGCCGGCTACGTGGTGCACCCGGTGGCGTTGACCTCGATGACGGTCGGCGCGCTGACCGAGCACGCGGTGTCCAAGAAGGACGCCGAGCGGGCCAAGAACATGTTCGCCCTCGGCCTGCTGTCCTGGATGTACTCCCGGCCCTACGAGTCGACGCTGCGCTTCCTGGAGCGCAAGTTCGCCGCCCGCCCCGAGCTGGTCGCCGCCAACGTGGCCGCCTTCCGGGCCGGCTGGAACTTCGGCGAGACCACCGAGGACTTCTCCGTCCGGTACGAGGTCAAGCCGGCGAAGATGCTGCCGGGCACCTACCGGAACATCACCGGCAACGCCGCGCTCTCGCTCGGCCTGGTCGCCGCCGGCGTCCGCTCCGGACTGCCGGTCTTCCTCGGGGCGTACCCGATCACGCCGGCCTCGGACATCCTGCACGAGCTGAGCAAGCACAAGCGGTTCGGCGTGGTCACCATGCAGGCCGAGGACGAGATCGCCGCGGTCGGCGCCGCGCTGGGCGCCTCGTACGGCGGCGCGCTCGGCGTCACCACCACCAGCGGCCCCGGCGTCGCGCTGAAGAGCGAGACGATCTCCCTCGCGGTGGCGCTGGAGCTGCCGCTGGTCATCGTCGACGTGCAGCGGGCCGGGCCGTCCACCGGCATGCCGACCAAGACCGAGCAGGCCGACCTCAACATGGCGCTGCACGGCCGGCACGGCGAGGCCCCGGTCGCGGTGATCGCACCGAAGTCGCCGGCCGACTGCTTCCACGCGGCCCTGGAGGCGGCCCGGATCGCGTTGACCTACCGCACGCCGGTCATCCTGCTGTCCGACAACTACGTCGCCAACGGCTCCGAGCCGTGGCTGCTGCCCGACGTGGAGTCCCTGCCGGACCTGCGGGTCGAGTTCGCCACCGCGCCCAACGGCGAGGACGGCACCACCTTCCTGCCGTACCTGCGGGACCCGCAGACCCTGGCCCGGCCGTGGGCCATCCCCGGCACCCCCGGGCTGGAGCACCGGATCGGCGGCCTGGAGAAGGCCGACAAGACCGGTGACATCTCCTACGACCCGGCGAACCACGACTTCATGGTCCGCACCCGGGCGGCCCGGATCGAGACGATCCCGGTGCCGGACGTCGAGGTGGAGGACCCGGACGGCGACGCCCGGGTGCTGGTGCTCGGCTGGGGCTCGACGTACGGCCCGATCGGCGCGGCCTGCCGTGGCCTGCGCCAGCGCGGGCTCTCCGTCGCCCAGGCGCACCTGCGCCACCTGGCCCCGATGCCGGCCAACCTCGGCGAGGTGCTGCGCGCCTATGACCGGGTCGTCATCCCCGAGATGAACCTCGGCCAGCTGGCCCACGTGATCCGGGCCAGGTACCTGGTCGACGCGATCGGCTACAACCAGGTCCGCGGCCTGCCGTTCACCGCCGCCGAGCTGGAGACGATGCTGGAAGAGGTGCTGAAGAATGTCTGAGCCCGTCGCCCTCAAGCTCACCGCCAAGGACTTCAAGTCCGACCAGGAGGTGCGCTGGTGCCCCGGCTGCGGCGACTACGCGATCCTCGCCGCGATCCAGCAGTTCATGCCGGAGCTGAACATCCCGCGGGAGAACACCGTCTTCGTCTCCGGGATCGGCTGCTCGTCGCGCTTCCCGTACTACATGAACACCTACGGGTTGCACTCGATCCACGGCCGCGCTCCGGCGATCGCGACCGGCCTGTCGGTCTCCCGGCCGGACCTGTCGGTCTGGGTGGTCACCGGTGACGGTGACGCGCTCTCCATCGGCGGCAACCACCTGATCCACGCGCTGCGCCGCAACGTCAACCTCAAGATCCTGCTCTTCAACAACCGGATCTACGGCCTGACCAAGGGGCAGTACTCCCCGACCTCCGAGGTCGGCAAGGTCACCAAGTCGACCCCGGCCGGCTCGGCCGACGCGCCGTTCAACCCGCTGTCCCTGGCGCTGGGCGCGGAGGCCACCTTCGTCGGCCGGACCATCGACTCCGACCGCAAGCACCTCCAGTCGGTGCTGCGGGCCGCCGCCGAACACCAGGGCTCGGCGTTCGTGGAGATCTACCAGAACTGCAACATCTTCAACGACGGCGCCTTCGACCAGCTCAAGGATCCGGGCACCCGGGACGACTACCTGATCCGGCTGGAGCACGGGCAGCCGATCACGTTCGGCAAGGACGGGCAGTTCTGCGTCGTCCACCCGCCGGGCGGTTTCGGGCTGGAGGTGCGGGAGACCGCGGCGACCCGGCCCGAGGAGATCGTGGTGCACGACGCCACGGTCAACGACCCGGCGTACGCCTTCGCCCTGTCCCGGCTGCCCGGCCTGGACCTGCGCAACACCCCGATCGGCGTGTTCCGCTCGGTGGACCGCCCGTCGTACGACAGCGTGGTGCAGGAGCAGGTCGCCACCGCCAAGGCGTCGGTGACCGACACCCCTGAGCAGCAGCTCGCCGGCCTGCTCGCCGGCGGCGACACCTGGACGATCATCTGACCGGTCGCCGGACACCCGGCACGCCCGCCCGCGAAGGGGTGGTCACTCCCGAGGAGTGACCACCCCTTCCGTGTGCCGTGGCACCGGTCAGGCGGCGGACACCGGCGTCCAGAGCGCGTCGATGGCGCGCTCGGCCGCCGCACGGCTCTCCTCGGCCAGGGGGATCAGCGTCGCCATGGCCGGGTTCACCGGCGCGAGGGTCAGCTCGGCGGTGATGAAGCGGGGCTCCAGGCCGGTCATCGACAGACCGTGCGGCAGCCAGGGCTCGGCGTGGTCCCAGCCCGCCCGGGGGGTGTCGGCGCCGTAGCCACCGCCCCGGCTGGCCAGCACGATGAACTCGCGGCCACCGAGCAGCCCCTGCCCGGTCTCCGGGTGGTACCCGAGGCCGGGGGCGATGAGGTGGTCCACCCACGCCTTGACGCTGCTCGGTGCGGAGTAGTTGTAGAGCGGCAGACCGAGCAGGATCGTGTCGGCCCGCTGCACCTCGGCGACCAGCCGCTCGGTCAGCGCCCAGGATGCCTGCTGGGCCGGCGTGTGCTGGTCGGCGGGCACCATCCGGGCCAGGCCGCCGGCCTCGTCCAGGTGCGGCAGGGGCTCGCTGCCGAGGTCCCGGTAGGTGACCGTGCCACCCGGGTGGGCGGCGCGCCAGGCGGCGGCGGCCCGGGCGGTGAGCTGCCGGCTGACCGAACGCTCGCCCTGAATGCTCGAGTCGATGTGCAACAGGTGGGGCATTATTGATCCCTTGCAGATGGTTGGTGTTGCGTCAATCATTTATAGCAGGCCGATCGGTGGTCACCCCGGTAGACTCGGTCACATGCCTGCCGTGCCGGTCGACCAGTCCGAGCACCGTTCCGGGGCCCTGCTCGATCACCTGGCCCGACGGATGCGGCTGCGCTCCGAGTCGGTGCTGGCGCCGCTCGGCCTGCGGCCTCGTCACCTCGTCGCGCTCACCGTGCTGCGCGCGGAGGGGGGCATCAGCCAACAGGCGCTGGCGGGCAAGTTGGAGATGGACGGGACGAACGTCGTCGGGCTGCTCAACGACCTCGAGAAGGCGCACCTGGTGGAGCGGCGTCGCTCAGCCGCGGACCGACGCCGCCATGTGGTCGAGATCACCGATACCGGGAGAAAACGCCTCGGTGAGGCGGAGTGCGCCCTCGCCACCGCCGAGGAGGAGGTACTCGGCGCGCTCGATGTCGACCAGCGCGAGACGCTCTACGAACTGCTCCGCACGGCGGCCACCGGGTCCGCGCTCAACTGCGCCGAGGCGCTCCGGGACGAGAGCGGGGACTCCGACGACCGCTGCTGAGTCGCCAGGCGCGCGTGCGAAAGGAACCTGTGCGGTCCCGGGAGGTCAGGCGCTGGTGGCCGACTGGGGGCGGTCGTCGCGGACGTGGACCAGCATGTCGCCCGTCTCGATCACCGCACCGGCCCGGTCCGCCAGGGTGACCACCTTGCCGCGCCGGACCAGCGCGATGACCAGTGTCTCCAGCTCACGGGGGGACTTGCCGACCTCGTGCCGGTCGGCCGAACGCATCGCCAGCGCCATGCCCTGACCGGGGGTGAGCAGGTCCTCCACCACGTCGATCAGCGGCGGCGCGGAGGTGGAGAGCCCCAGCAGCCGGCCGGCGGTGGCCGAGGAGACGATCACGTGGTGGGCGCCGCTCTGCCGCAGCAGCGGGGCGTTCTCCGCCTCACGCACCGCCGCGATGATCCGTACCTGGCCGGCGGTGAGCTGCCGGGCGGTCAGCGCGACCAGCACCGACGCGTCGTCGCTGTCGGTCGCGATGATCACCGACTTGGCGTTGCGGACGTGCGCCTCCTCCAGCACCGACGAGCGGGTGGCGGAGCCCTCGATCGCGACCAGCCCGGCCGAGGTGGCCTGCCGCAGCGCGGCGCCGCTGCGCTCGACCACCACGATCCGGGACTTGTCCAGGCCGTTCTCCAGCAGGGCGGAGACCGCGCTGCGGCCCTTGGTGCCGTAGCCGCAGATGATGACGTGGTCCTTCACGGTTCTCCTCCACCGCGACAGGCGACGGCCGGTCCGGTACTGCTCGGTCAGGACTTCGAGGGTGGTGCCGACCAGGATGATCAGGAAGATCACCCGGGCGGGGGTGATGAACAGGACGTTGACCAGCCGGGCCGACTGCGCGTACGGAGTGATGTCGCCGTATCCGGTGGTCGACAGGGTCACCACGGCGTAGTAGGCGCAGTCGAGCAGGGTCAGCCCGTTCTCGTCGACGTCGCGGTAGCCGTCCCGGTCGAGGTAGACCACCGCCACCGTCAGGAGCACCAGGCCCAGGGCGGCGGCCAGGCGGAGGCTCAACGCGCTGAGCGGGCCACGCCGCTGCGCCGGGAAATGGATCACCGTCGGTCCCGCTCCCCCTGGGTCGCCTGCACGCCCACAACATAGCCGCTGCCGGCGCGTCCGCACGCCGGGGTGGCCCAGCGGGACGGTACGGCCGGCCGGCACCGGGCATGATGGGGAGGAGTCCGGACCGCGAGGAGGCCCGCATGTCGCTGCTGCGCCGGGTGATCGGTGGGGTGCTCCGCCGGGTACGCCTCCGGCAGGGCCGCACCCTGCGCGAGGTGGCCGCGGCGGCCGGGGTGTCGCTGCCCTACCTCTCCGAGGTGGAGCGGGGCCGCAAGGAGGCCTCGTCGGAGGTGCTCGCCGCGATCTGCCGCGCCCTCGGGATCAACCTGTCGGACCTGCTGGAGGAGGCGCGCAACGACCTGCGCCGGGTCGAGCCGCGGATCCCCACCGCGCCCCGGGCCGCCCTGGCCCGGCTGGAACGGGTGCCGACCGCCCGGGGCGACGCCACCGGCCCGCGCCTGCGGATCGGGTTCCACGCCGACGACGCGGGACCGCACGCGGGTCACGACGCGGCGACGCCGGTGACGAGCGGGGCCGGGTCCCACCCCGGCGGTGGGCCGTTCGGTCCGGCCGGACGGCTGCTGCACGTCGGCGGGGCGACGCTGGGCCCGACCGGGGCCGGCCTGCCGGCGACGGGGATGGGGCGGCACGTCGGGTCGACCGTGGGCGGGGCCGGCCTCCGGGTGCGGGTGTTCGCCTCCGCGCCGGCCGGGCGCCCCGGTGCGCGTACCTCCCGGATGCTGGCCCGGCGGCGGGCCCGGGCGGGCCGGCGGCGGCTGACCGCGGCGTAGGCCGGCCGGTTCTGCCCTGGGCGGATCTGCCGCCGGCAGAAACCCTGGGGCCGTGACCACCCCCCGGCGCACGCTGGAGGCGCCGGTTCCCGGGCCGTACTCCTCGCCCGCCGGCGACGGGAGGGTGGTCGCGATGATCGGGTACGACGTGCGGATGCTGGCCGGCGGGCAGGTGTCCTTCGGTGACCAGGTGTTCGAACGGCTGCTGCGGGAACGGATCATCTTCCTCGGCACGGAGGTCACCGACGCCTCGGCCAACCAGATCTGCGCCCAGATCCTGCTGCTCGCCGCCGAGGACAGCGACCGGGACATCTACCTCTACGTCAACTCGCCGGGCGGCTCGGTGAGCGCGGGGATGGCCGTCTACGACACCATGCGGTACGTCAAGAACGACGTGGCCACCCTGGCCCTGGGCTTCGCCGGCTCGATGGGCCAGTTCCTGCTCTGCGCCGGCGCGGCGGGCAAACGCTTCGCGCTCCCCCACTCGCGGATCATGATGCACCAGCCCTCCGGCGGGATGGGCGGCACCGCCGCCGACATCACCATCCAGGCGGAGAACATGCTGCACGTGAAGCGCACCATGCAGGAGCTGATCGCCCAGCACAGCGGGCGCACCCTGGACGAGGTCCAGCGCGACTGGGACCGGGACCGCTGGTTCACCGCCGAGCAGGCCCGCGACTACGGCCTGATCGACCACGTCATCACCCGGGCCGACCAGCTCGGGGTCTGATCCGGACAGGACGAGGGCCGGCGGGGAGAACCCGCCGGCCGTCGCTCGCGCGTCGGGTCGGGGCTGGTCGACGAAGTCGTCGAGGACGCCCCGCGCGCTGTCGATGTCCACCATGGAGCCGGGCGACGGGCGGAGCCGGACGCGCCCCCTCGATCGCGTCCGGACCCGGGTCACGAGGAACCGCGACCTGCATCGCCGATACACGGGAGCCTATGGCCGGGAGCGACCTGTGCGCTCGCGCAACGGCCGCAGCGCTTTCCGGCCAATTACCGTTACACGCGTTGGTCCGGCTCAGCGCGTGATGAGCACCACCTTGCCCAGCGCCCGGCGCCCCTCCAGGTCCGCGTGGGCGCGGGCCGCCTCGGCCAACGGATAGGTCGACACCAGCGGCCGCCACCAACCACGACCGGCCAGCTCCAGCGATCTCGCGGCGAGCCCGGGGATGCCGCCGGGCAGCGCGCGCATCCGCTGCCCGAGCCAGCCGGCGGTCAGACCGCGGCCGATCAGATCCTCGGTGGTGATCCGGGTCGCCGCACCGGCGGACCAGCCGAACATCATGAACCGGCCGCCGGGTCTGGTCAGCTCCAGAGCGGCCCGGCCGACCGGTCCGCCCACCCCGTCGTACACCAGGGTCGGTCCGCCGACCCGGTCCCGGACCTGATCGACCCACTCCGGCTGCCCGTAGTCCACCACCAGGTCCGCGCCGAGGTCGCGCAGCCGTGCCGTCCGGTCCGCGCCACGCGCCGCGGCGACCACCGTCGCGCCGGTGCTCGCGGCGGCCTGGACCAGCAGCCACCCCACGCCGCCGGCGGCCGACGGCACGAGGACCACGTCGTCGGCCGTCGGCCGCTCCAGCTCGAAGATGCCGAGGGCGGTGCGGCCCGTGCCGACCGCGGCCACCGCGTCGGCCCAGCTCATCCGCTCCGGTACGGGGTACAGCGAGTCGACCGGGGTGGCGGCCTGTTCGGCGTACCCGCCCGGCGCCATGCCCAGGTGGGCGACGACCCGTCGGCCGAGCCAGGACCCGTCGACGTCCGGTCCGAGCTGGTCGACCACGCCGGCGACCTCGCGGCCGGGGACGGTGGGCAGCTCCGGCAGCGGGATCGGGCCGCCGGCCTCGCCGCGACGCAGCGCCGTGTCGAGCAGGTGCACCCCGCTCGCCGCCACGACGATCCGCACCTGGCCGGGGCCGGGCGACAGGTCCGGCAGTTCGTCGAGGACCAGGTTGCCGGCGGGGCCGAATTCGTGGAGTCGGATGGCATGCATGACCTCATCCGACAACCTGCACCCGGGTTGAGGTCAACCCGTTCCCGCCCCCGGCATCGCGCGGTCAGTCCAGCGCGAACGACCCGGTGACGATCTCCCCCGCCGGCTCGTACGTGCCCATCACCACTCCGGTGCTGGAGACCCTGCTGTCGACGAGCTTCAGCCCGGAGGGGACGGTGCCGTCGGCGAAGAGGCGCTTGCCCGACCCGATGACGAGCGGAAAGACCCAGAGCCGGTACTCGTCGACGAGTTGGTGCCGCAGCAGCGTCTGGACCAGGTTGCCGCTGCCGTGCACCTGCAGCTCCGGCCCGTCCTCGCGCTTGAGCGCCGCGACGCCCTCGGCCGCGTCCCCCTCGATCAAAACCGAGTTGCTCCACTCCAGGGTGGGCCGGCTGCGCGACGCGACGTACTTGGTGGCCTCGTTGAACGTCCGGCCGCCCTCCTCTTCGGGGGCGTGCGGCCAGTGCGCGGCGAAGATGTCGTACGTCCGGCGGCCCAGGACGAGTGCGAAGGGCTTGCTCGTCGCCTCCCCCATCACCTGCCCCATCTGCTCGTCCCAGTAGTTCACCGACCAGCCGCCGTGCGCGAAGCCGCCGCTGTCGTCCTCCCTCGGGCCGCCCGGCGCCTGCATCACCCCGTCGAGGGTCATGAACGTGCTCACGATCAGCTTTCTCATCGGTGGTGCCCTTCCGATCGGTTGTCGGGTGCGGGTGGGCGGGTGGCGGTCAGCGCGGGACGTCGGCGAGCGCGCCGTCGATCTGACCCAGGGCCAGCCGGAGGCCTTCTTCCGCGCCCATGGCCAGCATCTGCTCCATCTGCTCGGCGTCGGCGAAGGTGGTGACCGTGGTCATCCGGGTCCGCGCGCCGACGGCCTCGAGCGTGACGACGGTGTGGCTGGGAGCCATGGCGCCCACGGGCTCGCCGTTCTCGTCGGCGAAGCCGTCGTCGAACTCCAGCCGGTGCGGCGCCTCGATCGCGGTCACCGTCCACCAGCCCCGCGACTTCTCGCCGTCGGGGCCGGTCATGTGGTAGCGGGACCAGCCGCCGACCACGAAGTCGTGCTGCTCGAAGGTGGCGGGCCAGGTCGGCGGGCCCCACCACCGCTCCAGCTGGCGCGGGTCCTGCCACAGCCGCCACACCCGCTCGACAGGGGCGTCGAACTCGGCGACGAACGTGAGCGTCAGTGCCTGGACGTCCTTGTGCGACCCGATCACCGGCATGCGTGTCACCTTCCTCAGTCTTCGGCCAACAACTCTTCGATACCTCGGGCCCGGTGCCGCCAGAGCTGCTCGTAGGCGTCGAGCAGCCGGGCCGCCCGGCGGAGCGCCGTCAGGTCGGGGTGCACGACCTGCTCCCTGCCCCGCCGCCGCTTGGTGACCAGGGCGGCGCGTTCGAGGACCGCCACGTGCTTCTGCACGGCGGCGAAGCTCATCGGGTAGTGCCGGGCGAGCGCGGTCACCGACTGCGCGTCGCGGATCACGCGGGCGATGATGTCGCGCCGAGTGGCGTCGGCCAGGGCGTGGAAGACGCGGTCGGCCGCCGCCTCGTCGCTCTCACCTACAACCACAAGGTTGTAGGTTAGTGACGGCCATCCCCGAACACAAGGGGACGCGCCGTTCGGCTCGCTCCGTCCCGCTGGTCAGACGTCGACGCTCAGATGGACCGTCACCGCGTCGCCCACCTCGATCCCCTCGGCCTGCCGCACCCCCGCCCTCACCGGCACGAGGTACCGCCCGTCCTTGGGAAACAGCGAGGTCCGCCACACGGTGGCGCCGACCCTCGCGGTCACCGGGATCATGCCCCAGCCGTACGTCACCGCCGACGAGGCGGCGCCCAGCTCGCCGCACTCCTGCTCCGGCACCGTGATGAAGTGCCACGGCGCGGGGCCCTTCCAGAACCACAGCTCACCGGTGAACTCCAGATCCATCGGACCAGGCTACGAGCCGACCCGAGCGACGAATGCCCGTCGGCCCCCGTCACGCCGCCTCCGGGCCGATCGGAAGAAGCTCGAAGACGGGATGCCGGTCGGCCTCGGCGACGAACTGCTCGACCGGAGCATCCTTGTCGGCCTGGAAGTACTTCCGGGTCGCCGTCGCCACGGCGACGTAGCGCCGCAGCACCGGCCCGGCCTCCGCCGCGGAAACCTCCCGGATCGCGTAGTCACGCGTGTCCCGCCGGCGGCTGAGGCTCACCCGGCCCGCCGCGCGTGCGTTGTGCACCCACGGCACCGGCCCGTACGGCGCGACGAGCCACCGTCGGCCGTCGTACTCCACGATGGTGACCGGGTTTGACCGCAACCGACCCGTCCTGCGGCCCCTGGTCGTCAGCAGGTAGGAGCTGGGTACCAAACCGGCCCGCACCATCGCGCTCATCAGGAGGTTCTCCGGCCGGAACCAGCGACCGCGTCGGTACTCCCTGGCAGTCCTCTCCGCGCCCATGGTGGTCCTTCCTCCCGCCGCGACCGCCGCCGGCCCCGGGCCGTGGTGAGGTCTGCGGTGCTCGGGTCGGCCGGCCACAACGGACCGGAAACTGACGGCTTGGTGACCCTCCGACGGTAACCGGGCGGCGCGAGCGCGCGGCGAATTGGCTCAGAGCTTGAGGCTAGCGATCTCCCGCTTCAGCTCCACCGCGTCTTCGTCCTCGTCACACAGGAGCAGCACCTTGAACGGGGCTCCCCTGCCGGCAGGCCGACCGAGCGGGTCGGCCCAGGCACGAACGGCGCGCGCCAGCACCTCGAACAGCACGTGCCGCTCGTCGGGGCTGTCGGACATCAGCAGCGGCGCACGTTCCACCAGGACGAGGTATGCCTCGGCGGGCACCCAGTTCAGATCAAGGAGGCAGTCGGAGAACGCGTTCCAGTTCCAGCCGAAGTAGCCGGGAAAGAGGAGCGCGTCGGAGAACTCGTAGAAGGCGTAGTCGCAGGGCAGCTGCGAGATCACCGGGTCGCTCCCGAGCCGGTCACGGACTCGCGCTGGCCGCAGCACTCAGCGGTACAGCTCGCCGGGGTACGAGTCGAGCCGGCCGTTGTTCCGCTCCACCATGAGGTGACGTTGCGGCCTTCGGTGTCCAGCCGGTCGGTGGTCCTCGATCCAGATGGTCTCGCCGGTCTGGACCAGGACGGGGCGCTCGGGCACGAAGTTCCGCCAACGGGTGACCAGCGTCAAGCGGTCCGCTTGTTGGGGCGTCCCTCGGTATGGCCTGCTCATGCCGGGACCGATGTATCGGCTCCTCTTGCTCATGTGCCCCCCAGTCGGCCGCCCGTCCGTCACGATGCCACACGGCTCAGGAAGGTGGACACCACCGGAGTAGCGAGCCAGCGCCCTCGCTCGACCTGCGCCGCCGGGCCGGCCGACACGCCCAGCAGTGACCGGCCTCGACTTCGTCCTCACTTTCACGACCGCCCGTGAGGCCAGAGCCGCGCACACCCCGAGGATCGCCGTGCGGACTACCCTGACCGCCGTGACGACCATCGAGCAGCTTGAGCGGGAGGTCTGGCCGGACCCCGGTCCGGACGCCACCTTCCTCGTCAGTCGTTGTGCCGAGCTACGACGTAAGCCGTTGGCTGAGTTCACGGTCGAGGACCTGCGCATCATGCTCGGGCAAGAAATTGGCGTGCCCGCCCTGCTGCCTCGCGCGGTGCAGGTTCTGCTCCGCGATCCGTTGGCTGAGGGCGACCACCACCCCGGCGACCTGCTCCTCAACGTGCTGCGGCTGCCCGACTCGGCGTGGTCGAACCTACGAGCGGAACGCCAGCGGCTGGCCTCTGTGCTGGCCGAGCTCGTTGCCGGTTTCCCGTTTTCCGACCCTGACCTCACGCCTCGCGACCCGGACCGACTTCTTCGCGATGCCATCGTGCGGTTCCTCGGCCGATGAGGCACACGCCTTCTCGTCAGAGTTAAAGCGGCACCGAGATCGGCCACGGTTCGAGCACGATTCCGTGATCGGGACAACACTGCCTGCTGCGGACAGGAGAACCTGACGGAACGGGGAAACAGGAGGCGGGGATTTGAAAGAGCACACTGTGGACACGACCGGAGAGTCGACCGGCTTTGCCGACGCGACTCTCACTGCGGCCCGGCGTTCCGTCGGGACGCGGCCCCGACGGGTGCTGGTGGCGATCACTCTGTTGCTGGGCCTGCTGGCCGCCCTGGCGATGACCGCGGCAGCGCACTCCGGCGACCTCACCTTCGCCACCCTCTCGGACATGGTGCAGAGCCTGATGTCGGTGACGGTGCCGTTCCTCGGCGTCCTGCTGGCTCACGACCTGGGCCGGGCACCCCGCACAGCCCGAACCGCCCCCACTCTGCTGGCGGCGGCGCTCCTGGCCGCCGCGGTCGGACTCTTCGGGGTCCTGGTCTGTGCCGCTGCTCTCGCACTCGCACCGTCGGGCACCACCCCGGACCCGTGGCGGCACGCCGCAACCATCGCGCTGGGCGGCGTCCTGGTACAGCTGGTCGCCCAGCTGGTCGGGACCGGGCTGGGGCTGCTCCTGCGGTCCGTCGTCGTCGCATGCCTCGCCACCATCGTGCTGCCGCTGGGCCTGTGGGCCGTGCTGGGCGGAGTCGACGTCCTCCAGCCCGCACAAGCCTTCACCCCGTACGCCACAGTCCGGAACCTGCTCTCGGGCCAGATGAGCGCGGCGAACTGGGCGCAGTGGCTCGTCGTCCTCCTGATCTGGGGTGTCGGTCTGAACCTCGTCGGCGCGACCTGGCTGAAGCGGCGGAAGCCGGGCGGCCCAACGCCCAACGCCACCACGCGTGATCCAGCTTCGACAGCTGATGGCATCCGCTGACAGGAGCCACCGCCAACCTCCTGCCATGCCGGCCCGACATCGATGAGCAGACGCCACCGCCAGCCGCCGGACCAGCGTGGACCGGCGTGACCTCGTCCGCAGGATGCCGGCCGTTCCGGCGGTAGCCCTCCGGGCTCCCCCGCTTCCTCGGCAGCGGCAGACCGTTTGCTCCTGGCCGTGGGGACGTCACCGCTCCCAGCACACCGCCAAGCTGGCCGGGAAGACCATCTGTTCCTCTCGCGCCGACTTCTCAAGAACCACCTTGTTGTCTTGCTGGCCCGTGTCTACGGTGCAGCAATGCTTCCGCGGATGCTGACGGTGACCTTCGAGGCGCACGACCCAGCTCGCCTGGCGCAGTTCTGGGCCGGAATGCTCGGCCGGGAGGTCGTCCAGGACGCCGGTGGTGCGCTCCTGCCTGGCGAGGACACCCAGCTCAGCCTCCGGTTCGTCCCAGGCCGCGCGGAGAAGGTGGGGCCCGACCGCATGCACCTTCACCTGACCAGCGCCAGCCCCGCCGACCAGCAGCACACGGTGGCGGCGGCGCTGGGGCTCGGCGGCGGCCACCTCGACGTCGGGCAGCGCCCCGAGGAGGGGCACGTCGTCCTGGCCGACCCTGAAGGCAACCAGTTCTGCGTGATCGAGCCGGGCAACACCTTCCTCGCCGGGTGCGGCCTGCTCGGGGAACTCGCCTGCGACGGCACCCGGGAGGTCGGCCTCTTCTGGAGCGAGGCGCTGGGCTGGCCGCTGGTGTGGGACCAGGACCAGGAGACCGCGATCCAGTCACCGCACGGCGGCACGAAGGTCGCATGGGGAGGTCCGCCCGTGGCCCCGAAAGAGGTGAGGAACCGGCAGCGCTTCGACCTCGCCCCGGCCGGTGGCGACCAGCAAGCGGAGGTCGACCGGCTGGTCTCCCTCGGAGCCACTCGGCTCAAGGTCGGTGAGGACGGCGCCGTCGTGCTGGCCGATCCCGACGGCAACGAGTTCTGCGTAAGAGGGAACTGACCACGGCGCGGCCAGGTCAGGGCGGCCTGCCGCCGGACCGCCTCCCTCCCCGTACGGCGGTGTGGGACGCCGACGCCCTACGCGGTGACGTGCGTTTCTGGCTGGTGTAGCAGCTCGACCGCTCCGATGCGGTGGTGATCACGGACGAGGACGGTTTCCCGAAGAAGGGCGCACTCAGGCCACGCCTGGATTGCGCGGTTGGCCTGGCCCGTACGAATACCCTTCCGTCCTGCACTCCCCCGGCTCGTCGACTCAGCTCACCCTTCCGTCGCGATCGCCGCGATGGCGGCGTGCGGCCGATGAGGGCCTTCGCTGGGCCGCTGCAGACGTTCAACTTCCGTGAAGCCAGCTCGCGCCAGTCGCTGGGAGAACTCGTCCACCGGCCAGCGATAGGCGGTCACGACCTTGTGGTCGAAGGCGGCGACCTCGTCACCTACGAAGAGAGCGAGCACCAACGTTCCGGCCGGGGCCATTACTCGCCGGAACTCAGCGAGGACGCCGTCGAGATCTTGCGGAGGCAGATGGATCAACGAGCCCCAGGCCAGGATGCCGGCGATCGAGTGGTCGGCAACGGCGAGATTTTCCATTGACCCGAGTTCGTAGCTACCGCTCGGGTGGGCTGCCCGCGCATGGGCGATGAACTCGGGGACCAGGTCGATTCCCGTCGCGTTGACGCCCAGCGAGCGAAGGTAGTCGGTGATATGGCCAGGCCCACAGCCCAGATCGAGCACCGTGCCAGGTCGGTCCGCCAGATGTCGCCCGATGAAGGCGAGGTCGTCGGCGTGTACCTGCTGGCTTGTACCGAACAGCTCGATGTAGAGCTCCGCGACGGACGCATATGCCTGCCGGACCTGCTCCATGTTCACCAAGCGACTGTACGGGCTGTTGGATTGACAGAGCAGGCCGAAGGCCACGCCCCTGGCTGGCCGTCGAGTACGCCTTGCGTCCGCTGAGATGTAACAGCCGCAGCCCATCGCGCGAACGCGTCAAGTGGGACCACTGCGTCACGCATCAAGTGCAGCCCGACCTGCCGGCAGCCGGCTGTCCGGTCCCCGGAACTGCGCGACAGACCGGTATCAGGACCTGCGCGACATCGCCCGGCCCGTCAGGCGGAATTCCAGGCGTCAGTCACACACGCCTCCTCGAACTGCCACCAGCCCTCAGCCTCGCCTTGGAGCAAGACCGCCTTAAGCCGCGGAAAGTCAGCGTCGGCCGGCACGTTGAGCGCGACGAGCGGAAGATCTTCGCTGAACGACTCGCCACCGAGGCCGAAGAGCCCAAGACGATCATGCACGGCCTGGGCTTCGTCCGAGCGGGCCGCTAGGGATCGGAAGCACCCGCACCGTGCAGTTGCCGGACGCCCCAACCCGCTCGGTCGCCCACCGAACCCCGTCACGGTCCGTCCTAAAGCGCACCACATCACCCTCAGCCACTCGGTCCTGAAGGAACGGCACATTGCTGACCCGAGCGACGTCAGGACCGACCTCCACGGCCCACAGACCCTCGGTGTCATAGGGAAGCCACCCCTCACGCGGCATGAACCTGAACCAGATCTTGACGTACTGGGCTCCGTTGGGCCGCTGCCTGTCCGGGGCAGTTGAGGTCATAGCCGACATGATCGCTCAGGCGCTCCAGCCGACCTGTCAGCCACCTGGGCTACTACTGTCCCGAGACCGAAAAGCCGGGCGAGTTCGACACCCAGACCAACGTCGTCCGGCCTTCGTCCGGGTCCTGTCGGCACTGCTCGGTGCCGCTAATCGACGGGGGGACGCATCCGCTGCTCAAATGGCGTTTGGCCTCAAGGTGCCCCAGGATTCGAACCTGCGACACGCGGTTTAGAAAATGTGGACGCGGCCGGAAGCCGCTCGGCAGTGACCTGGCTCGACCTGCGTCGCCATGCTGGCTGCCACGTCCAGGAGCTGACCGCCGTTGACCCTCGGCTCCCGCGCCAACGGGCACGGCGACCGAGGATCATGAGATCAGACTGGCTGCCCTCACGACGTGGGCACAAGAGGGTCTGGCAGCGGAAAAGGCTCTCGACATCTCACACCGCTCCCGTCGTCCATCGATCTCTTGCGGACTAGATGCGGAACGCTCGCCCTGCCGTAGTGTCCGTTTGGAAGAGCGCGTATGTCACCCAAGGGTCCGGTACGTCTCATGCTCGCTCGTGCCCGTTCCTCGTCGTGGCTGCTGGCCCGTAGGAAGGCAGCCCATGGCGGCCTGCGGCTTGCGGCTTCGGCCAGTCGACGACCGGACAAGCTGGTGCGCCGGATGCGAGGCAGTGGTTGAGATCGCGGGCGTCGAGCCACGCCTGATGGGCTGCGTAGATCCTGCGCAGCCCATCGTGCTCTTCGCGCAGCGCCAGGAAGTCGTCCAGGCATTGGAACAGCGTTTCAGTGGCGCGGGCATCGGTCTCGTGGTCCATGTCGCGCGGGCTCTTCTCGCCTTCCGGCTCGGTCAGTCGCAGAACCAGGCTCCACCAGACCAGGTTGCTCCCACACCCGACGCGGGTCACCAGCCACTCCCTGAAGCCAGTGAGCAGGCTGCGAGCGTTCCCGTGGTCGCAGCCCTCGACGAACGCAACGACGCTGGCGAAGTCTGCCCGGAGTAGATACATGAGCGGCCGCTTACGCACCAGAGCGAAAAGCTCCCGGTAGTTCCCGATCACCAACCCACTTCACCACCCATGTGCCCGCCCCGCGTGCTGATCGTGCCATCGCATCGCGATGCTCCTAGGTCGGACGAAGGCGGGTCATACGGGGAACCATACGGCTTCGTAGCGGATCTCTGAGGAGGTCGGGGTTCGGGGCGGAGCGCCCGAGGTCTTCGAGTTGTCCCCCGCCAGCGTGGCCGGCCGGCGCGGCCCGCTTGCGGGCCGCCTTGGCACGAGCCGGGCGAAGGTAGCGAAGCGATCTGGCAACCAGCCGGCACGCAAGCCCCGAAAGTCCGAACAGTGATCGATGATCAAGGCTGCGACCTGGTGCCCCCGGCAGGATTCGAACCTGCGACACACGGTTTAGGAATCCGATGGCGGGTCGACCATCTAAGGCGACCAGAGCTGCGGAAACGTCAATAGGACACCCGGTCGGAATGTTGGTCATTCCGCATATGTTCCGGATCTTGGCCTGCGGCCTACACTGTCCCTCCACATGGACGGGATAGCGGGGAATCAGCGCCTGGCGGCGGAGCAGCGTGCGCGCCTGCTCATAGACCGCCAGTTGACGGACGCTGGCTGGGTGGTACAGGACCGCAAGGCGATGAACCTGTTTGCCACTCAGGGTGTCGCGGTCCGTGAGGTGGTGATGGCCCAGGGCCACGGCCGCGCCGACTATCTGCTCTACGTTGACCGTCAGGCGGTCGGCGTGATCGAGGCCAAACCCGTGGGCACCCCCCTGTCGGGGGTGGAGTGGCAGTCCGCCCGGTACGCCGAGGGCTTGCCGGACAAGGTGCGGCTCAAGGCACTGACCATCGACGGGCGGCTGCCGTTTGTGTTCGAGGCCAGCGGCTCGGAGACCCACTTCACCAACGGCTTCGACCCGCAGCCCCGGGCGCGGCGGATCTTCGCCTTCCCGCAGCCGGGCACCCTGGCCCGCATCCTGCGCGAGGCCGAGGCGGACCCAGAAAATCCGACCTGGCGGGCCAAGGTGCAGCACCTACCCGCATTGGACACCGCACCACTGCGCCCGGCGCAGACCACCGCGATTCAGGGCATCGAACTCTCTCTGGCCCAGCAACAGTTCGACCGGTCGCTGGTGCAGATGGCGACCGGCGCCGGCAAGACCTACACCGCTGTCACCGAGTCCTACCGACTGCTCAAGCACGGCGGCTTCGCCCGGATCCTGTTCCTAGTTGACCGCAACAACCTCGCCGACCAGACCCTGGCTGAGTTTCAGAACTACCGCACCCCTGACGACGGGCGGCGGTTCACCGAGCTGTACAACGTTGACAAGCTCACCAGCGCCGGAATGCTGCGCAGCACTAATGTCGTGATCTCCACCATCCAGCGGGTGTACCGGGCGCTGTCCGGCCAGCCGGTCACCGACCAGGACGACCCCGGGCTGGACGACTTCGTCCCCGACGCTCCGGTCACCGTAATCTACAACCGGGAGCTGCCGCCGGAGACCTTCGACCTGGTCATCGTCGACGAGGCGCACCGGTCAATCTACGGAGTGTGGCGCGGCGTGCTGGATTACTTCGACGCGCACATCGTCGGCCTGACCGCCACCCCCGGCAAGCAAACCTTCGGCTTCTTCCGGCAGAACCTGGTCTCCGAGTACACCTATCCGCAATCGGTCGCAGACCGGGTCAACGTCGATTTCGACCTGTACCGGATCAAGACCGAAATCAGCGAGCAGGGGTCCCAGATCGACGCCGGCACCGTCGTGCCCAAGGTCGACCGGCGCACCCGCGTGCAGCGTCTGGAGCAGCTCGACGAGAACCTGGAATACACCAGCAAGCAGCTGGACCGGGCGGTCACCGCCAAATCCCAGATCCGGCTGGTGCTGGACACCTTCCGCGGCAAGTTGTTCACCGAGATCTTCCCCGGCCGCACCACGGTGCCCAAGACGTTGATCTTCTGCAAAGACGACGCCCACGCCGAGGAGGTCGTCACCACCGTGCGGGAGGTGTTCGGCAAGGGCAACGATTTTGCCACGAAGATCACCTACAGCGCCAAGGATCCCAAGGCCCAGCTGCAGGCGTTTCGCACCTCCGCCAGCCTGCGCATCGCGGTGACGGTGGACATGATCGCCACCGGCACCGACGTCAAGCCTCTGGAGTGCGTCTTCTTCCTGCGCGACGTGCGCTCCGCGTCGTACTTCGAGCAGATGAAGGGCCGAGGCGCGCGCACCATAACCTCGGCCGACTTCCAGGCCGTAACCCCGGACGCCACCGAGAAGACTCGCTTTGTCATCGTCGACGCCATCGGCGTCACCGAGCACGACTTCGTCGATCCGCCGCTGAACCGGGAGAAGGGCGTTTCGCTCAAGCAGCTGCTCGACAAGGCTGCTGCGCTCACTCTGACCGAGGCGGAGGTCGCTACCCTCGCCTCACGGCTCGCCTCGCTGCAGCTGCAGCTGACGCCGGCCGAGCAGGCCGAACTCGACCGAGTCGCCGACAGACCAGTGCGGGAAATTGTGCGCGACCTGGTCGACGCCGTCGATCCCGACACCCATGCCAAGGTGACAGCTCATGCTCCCGACCGGGCGGCCGCCCTACAGGAACTGCTGGACGCGGCGGTAAGGCCACTGGCCTCCAATCCAGAGCTACGGCAGCGGATTCTGGAGCTACGTCAGGCACACGACCGGATTATCGACGAGGTCAGCGTCGACACCCTCGTCGATGCTTATGGGGTAGTTGACACCTCCCGCGCCCGCTCGATCGTTGAGTCCTGGCAGGCATACCTCGACGAGCACCGCAGTGAGATCACCGCGATCCAGCTGCTGACCGAGGCCCGCGAGCGGCGCATCGCCTTTACCGACATCAAAGAGCTCGCCGAGCGCATCGGCCGTCCACCGCGCAACTGGACGCCCGACCTGATCTGGTCCGCCTACGAGGCCCTCGACGCCGGCCGCGTAAAGCACAGCGACCGGCACACCCTCACCGACCTGGTGTCCCTGATCCGGTTCACCGTGGGCGACGATGACCAGCTGGTGCCCTACGCCGAGCGGGTCCGCGAACGATACGCTGCATGGCTGCTCCAACAACAACAGGCCGGAGCAGCCTTCAGCGAGACCGAGAGATGGTGGCTGGACCGGATGGTCGAAGTGATCGCCGCGTCGGCGGGCGTCAGCCCGGACGACCTGGACAACGCGCCCTTCATTGAACGCGGCGGGGTCGACGGCGCCGTCCGCGATCTTGGTCCGAAGGCGGCCGAGCTCATGAACCAGCTCAACATGGAGCTGACGGCATGACGTCCGTCCCTTCAGGGTGGCGGGTGACACCGCTAGAGACTGTCGCTACTGTGCGACCCGGCAGAACCCCGAGGAGCCTCGATCGGTACCTTGCCGAGAATCCTCGCCCCGATCGCATAATCCCGTTTTTCAAGGTCGGTGACATGAATGATCACGCATCCGACCTAAGGGAGGCACGCACCTACCTAGCCGCTGATGAGCTGCAGCTATTAGGCCTTGCGACAGTTCCCGTCGATACCATCGTTTTCCCGAAAGCGGGAGGCGCAATTGCCACTAACAAAAAGCGCCGAATGGCGATCCCAGGCGTCATTGACCTTAATTGTATGGCAATCGTTCCTAGCGAACAAGTGGATCCTCGTTACCTACGGTTGTGGTTCGAGTCTTTTAATCTAGCTTCTATCGCAGACGGCTCCGTCCTTCCTCAAATATCCAAGAAACGGGTATCCGCCCTACCCGTTCCACTTCCGCCGCCAAATGAACAGCGGCAGCTTGTCGACATCCTCGAAGACCATCTTTCCCGGCTGGACGCCGCCAATGGTCTCATGTCATCCACGCAACGCCGTCTGGCGGCTTACGAAGCCTCTGCACTGTCGCGGTGCCGGGACGGCGATGAACGGCCGCTGTACGAAGTTACGCTCGTCCAAGGCGGGATTCAGAAGCAGCATAAGCGAACGCCCCAGAATAATGCGTATCCGTTCCTCCGCGTCGCAAACGTAACCAAGTACGGCCTCGATCTCCACGACGTTCATAGGATCGAGCTGTTCAGCGGGGAACTTGCGAGGCTGCGCCTCCAACCAGGCGACCTTCTCGTAGTCGAGGGCAACGGCAGCCCGTCGCAGATCGGTCGAGCAGCCCTGTGGGACGGCTCGATCGAAGATTGCGTCCATCAGAACCACTTGATCAGGGTGCGTCCGACAAACGAACTGGACTCCGCCTACTTAGAAGCTGTTTGGAATTCGCCACAGAATCGGCAAAGATTGACGGAGCTCGCCAGCTCAAGTAGCGGTCTTCACACTCTCAGTGTTTCGAAACTGAAGTCGCTCTTCATGCCAGTTCCTCCACTTGCCCGACAAAGGGAACTGGTCGAGGCGCTTACCGAGGTGCGGGAACGCCGGTACCGATTGGGCGCTGAAATGAGCGCGGTTCGAGCAAAAGCGGAGCGGCTGCGCCATGCTACTCTCGTCGCCGCGTTCTCTGGTCAGTTGACGGGGCGGTCGAGGGACATGCAAATCGTAGAGGAGATGGCCGGTGTCTAATGCTCGCCGCTTGGTCGACAAACTGTGGTCGTATTGCAACGTGCTACGCGACGATGGGGTCGGCACCATCGAGTACACCGAGCAACTGACGTACCTGTTGTTTCTTAAGATGGCCCACGAGCGGGAGACCCGTCCGCTTAAGCCGGAGCGGATCGTGCCGCCCCACTGCTCCTGGCAGCGGCTACTTGACGCCGACGGCGATGAGTTGGAGATCACCTATCGGCATATATTGGAAGATCTTGCTAAGCAGCCCGGCACGCTCGGCACGATCTTCCGTAAGGCGCAGAACCGGATCCAGGACCCAGCCAAGCTCAAGCGCCTGATTGTCGACTTAATCGACAAGGAGAACTGGTCGGCCACCGGAACCGACATCAAGGGCGATGCGTACGAGGAGCTGCTGTCCAAGGGCGCGGAGGACATCAAGTCCGGCGCGGGCCAGTACTTCACCCCCCGGGCATTGACCCACGGGATGGTCGACTGCATCCAGCCGACTGTGCAGGACACCGTCGTGGACCCAGCGGCTGGCACGAGCGGCTTCCTGCTGGCCGCGCACGAGTATGCCTCCCGGAACGCTGAGATGTTGACCCCGAGCGAGCGGGAGCACCTGCGGGACACGTTCGTGCATGGCGTCGAGTTGGTCGACGGCACCGCCCGGCTGGCGGCGATGAACCTGCTGCTGCACGGCATCGGCACCGCGAACGGCGCAAGCCTTATCGAGGTCAAGGACGCGCTCATCGCGGACCCCGGGCAGCGCTACTCGGTGGTGCTGTCCAACCCGCCGTTTGGCCGCAAGTCCTCTCTCACCATGGTCGGCGCTGACGGCCGCGAGTCCCGCGACGAGCGGGAAATCGAGCGGCAGGACTTCGTGGTCACCACGGCCAACAAGCAGCTGAACTTCCTGCAGCACATCGCCACGATCCTGGACATCAACGGGCGGGCCGCTGTCGTTCTGCCCGACAACGTGCTGTTCGAGGGCGGCGCCGGCGAGGCATTGCGCCGCCGCATGCTGCGTGACTTTGATCTGCACACCATGCTGCGGCTGCCCACCGGCATCTTCTACGCCCAGGGCGTGAAGGCCAACGTGCTGTTCTTCGACAAGAAGCCTGCGGCCGAGCGGCCGTGGACCGAGCGGCTATGGATCTACGACCTACGGACCAACCAGCACTTCACGCTCAAGCAGAACCCCCTGCGCCGGCACCATCTCGACGACTTCGTGTCCTGCTACGCGCCCGGGGAGCCGCGTTCGGAGCGGATCGAGACGGAGCGATTCAAGCCCTTCGCCTACGACGATCTCGTCGCTCGTGACAAGGTCAACCTCGACATCACCTGGTTGCGCGACGAGTCGCTGGAGGACATGGACAACCTCCCAGCGCCGGAGCTCATAGCCCGCGAGATCGTCGAGGACCTAACGGCTGCGCTGGCTGAGTTCGAAGCCGTTGCCGCGGCCCTCGAGGCATCTGCCACTCCGTCATCGATGGGCCTCCCGGCGTCGACCCCTAGACCATGAGCGAATCTCGCGAACTCATGGCCACTGGCAGAACCTGGGCAACACATGCCTACCGATCGCAGATCCGGGAACCCACTTCCCCGGCATAGGCAGGTGCCCAGGCTATGCAGGGTTGACTCAGCCGCTTGATCGCGCCACCCCTCAGCCACGCTAGGACACATGTACTAAATCGCGCTTAAGCTCCTAACGCCCGTTTTGCCTCTTGCGTCATGAGGTAAGAACAAGGTATCGTTGCGATTTTCTCAAGATCGGCATAGGATGGACTCATGCCCGTCAGCCGTGAGATCCTCGCCGACCGTATCCGTGCGGCAATGACTGAGGCTGGGATGACTCAGCAACAGCTCGCGGACGCCATCGACATCGACGCATCGGCTCTCTCTCGAGCCCTCTCAGGCCAGCGCAACTTCAAGTCTCTCGAAGTTGCGCTGGTCGCTGAGACACTCCGCGTCTCAGTTCAGTCCCTCCTTTCCGAGCAGGAGCAGCCAGCCGTCCTCCTAGCGGCTCGCGCCCAGCCAGACACCACGCCGGCGTTGGCGTCCGCTCTGGCGCGGACCGAGGAGTATGTCGAGCTGGACCGCCTTCTAGCTGACCTTGGGTTCGCTTGGGCTGCTGCGCTAGGGGGCGCACCCGAGGAAGTGGCAGGGAGCCCACACCAGCAAGGGGAAGCGCTAAGCGTTCAGTTGAGGTCCCAACTAGGGGTCGCGGATGAAGTCTTTCCCTATGAGCTGTCTGACTTTTCCGACCTGCTAGAGAAGCGGCTCGGCATAGACATCGGTTTCGAGCCACTTCCTGCCGGTCTTGACGGGCTTAGCGTGTCAAGCGGTGGGTTCCGACTTGCTCTGGTGAATAGCGGAATTTCTGCGACCCGTCAACGGTTCACGCTGGCTCACGAGATTGGCCACCTTCTTACAGGCGACTCTCAGGTTCTGCGAATCGACGAGAATGTCTTCGGCCGCAAGAACCCCGACGAAGAGCGCGCAAACGCTTTTGCGGCTGGGTTCCTAATGCCAGCAAATGCGCTGAAGGACTCAGTTCCTCGAGGCTACGTCTCTGAAGATTTGGTAGCCGAACTTCTGAGCCGTTACGGCGTGAGCCTGGACGCACTCGCGTTTCGTTTGCACAACGTCGGAGTGATCGATGCTGCGGGTCGAGACAGGATTCGCTCCATGTCGTCCACTCGGATCGCCCTCCGTACGGGGAGAACCAGTGACCTCCAAGCGCGTGGCGATAGACGAGTTCCCGGGAATCTACTCTACCGGGCAGTCGAAGCTTACGTTCAGGGCAAGATCAGTGTAAAGCCGCTCGCGAAACTACTCTCGGTCGAATCTGATCAGTTGCTTGACGAACTTGCTCCGTATCGAAGGCGTGACCGCAAGGCGACAGAATCGCTGGAGCCGGCTCTGTGAGTGCCAGGATTGGGGACGTTTACTTCGACACATGCACCCTTTCGAACTTCGCGGCAGTTAACCGCCTCGACCTGCTGGAAGAGCGCTACGACTACAGGGCTCGATGGACAGAGACCGTCCGTCGTGAAGTGAAGAGGGGCGTGACGTCCAGTCCGTACCTACAACAAGTCTTAGATGCAACATGGTTAGGCGAACCTCTCGAAATCGAGGGAACCACTGTTGCCCTAACTGAGATCGACAATATCCGCCGCGGCCTTGGCGGCACATCGGACAAGCCCTTGGAGCATCTGGGGGAAGCCGAGATCATATACCACATCGAGAACGTAGATCCCTCTGGAATTTTCATAACGGACGACTACTCCGCTCTCGATTTTGCTGTGGCACGCGGTATCGTCACCATAGACACACGGCGAATCCTTGAGGAGTGCCACTCCCTAGGTGAGATCGGCTGTCCCGACGCATTCCGCCTTATGCAGGATATGCAGTCGCATGACCGCCTGGTCCGGGTTCCTGCAAGCCATATGGCGGTTTGCCCAAGCTGACCAGTACACGCGTACCGAACCTTCCATCCCGTATGCCATCGACCCGCCCTACGGGGGAGCGGGCCGCCGCCCGGCCCGCCACGTCAAGCGGACCTTGACGCAGGTTCGGACGCTGGCGGGTCGGGCGGTGGTCTGCTCGGCTTGCCCGGGTCGATGGCAGGCGGGATGGCCTACCGCAACCACCCGCGGAACGTGACCCGCCGGCGGAGCCCCGGCCATCCTGGAGCCGGAGCGCCCCCGCCGGAGGCGCAGTAGCCGCAACCCCGCGACCGCCGGCATCTCGCCGACGTGGACGGCGTGCGCTCCTCTACGCCGCGCGGCTCGTGGCCACGCGGCCCGGCCGGCTGCCGGCCCACCACACCACTCGTCAACGGTCTGTCGTTCTGCGGCGGCCCTCCGGGCTTCCCGCCCTTCGCGCCAGCTGCCGGGCGTTAGGCGTGACGGCCGCAGAGCGACAGCGGCAGCGGCCGGCGCGCGCCCTGGCGGCGGCGCGTGCGGCCCGTTGCGGGCCGCCTTGAAGACGTACAGAAAGTTTGAACCACTTCGCCGGTAGCCCGGCCGGCAGCCTGACTACTGCGATCGGCCGAACTCGGCGTAGTGCGGCTGGTCACCGTCGAGTGCGTCGAGCGCAGCTCGCACCCTGCGTGCCATGGACGGCCGGAGAAGCGGCACCGCCTCGTCGTAGGCCAAGAACCGTAGACCCTTGAGTTCGTCGTCGGTCGGCTTGAGGGCATCGGCCTGGTCCTCGTCGAGCTGCCCGCCGTCGAAGATGAACATGATGCCGTCGGGCCAGACGCCGTGGGCCGGAATCCAGTCGACGACCAGCAGCCGGTTGACAGGCAGGTCGAGTCCGATCTCCTCGCGGATCTCCCGGCGACACGCGGCCAGCGGTGATTCATCGGCGTCGGCCACGCCGCCCGGGATGTCGAGGAACGGCTTGTACCCAGGCACGACGAAGAGCACCCTGCCAGCGGGATCACGGATCAGGGCGCCGCCTGCTACCCGCTTGCGGGGCAGCCGTCCGGCGATGCCTGGGTTGAACTCGCGTTCCGGCTCGCCCTCAGCGAGGAGATCCTCGGCCAACGTCACGGCCTTACCGTACTGAACTGCGAGCGTGGTCACCTCAATGCACCTCAGCTGGCCAGGAGCAGATCAGCGCGCCGCTGGAAGTTCCTGACGGCGGCTTGCCGCTCGTAGGGTGCGAGCTGCTGCCGAAGCTGTGTCAGGTGCTCTCGGGATCGATGAGACGTCAGTCCGGCGGCCGATTCAACTGCCGTCATGGCGAAGGCTGTTGATTGCTCGATGTCCCCGTCAAGGAGTGCCACACGAGCCAGCTGGACGGCACCGTAGACGCGGCGGCGGGCTTGGTCCTTGGTGTTGTCCCAGACCAGTTGCAGCATGGGTCGCGCTTCTTTGGCCTTGCCGAGCTCGACCCAGCACGTGCCGGCATGGCTGGCAAACAGCACATCACCCCAGTGCTTGCTCCACTCGGGGCCTTCCTCTGGGACAACCTGGTTGAAGCTCTGCTCCGCGCGAAGCAGTGCCGCGGTGCATCCCGCTTCGTCGCCTTGGGCGGCAAAGGCTCGTGCTTCGAAGATGCATGCTTCGGTGACTGCGACCGGCATGCCGGCCCGGGTGCTTGTGTCTCGGGCTACCTGGGCGAGTCGGAGTGCCTGGTCTGGGCGGCGAAGGTACAGGGCCTGGTCAGCCATGCTGGTCAGTACGTAGGCCGCATAAGCCTGGTCGCCGGCGGCCTCCGCGAAACGCAGTGCCTGAATGAAATACCGCTGCGCCAGGGAGTGTCGTGACGTGTCATAGGCCATCCAGCCGATCAGCTCACAAAGAACTGCGGTCGCGCTGAACAGTTCCCGCTCAATAGCTGCCGGCTTCGTCGCATGAACCTTCGGAATAACGCGGTCCCGAAGGTATCGGACCGCCATCATTCGGCAGTGCTCGCCGCCAAATCTTCTGTCAAGCCCGTCAAACGTGCTAGTCATCGCCCGGACTTCATCCACATCTTGTGGAGAGACCGATCCCCCGCGCGCCGGAAGGTCCGTCACGGAAGTTCCAAAGAGCCAGTCGAGACAAGCCGCGTTCAGCGCGTCCGGCATGTATTTACCGAGAGCCACGGCGGTGTGTTTCATCTCGTCGAACCGCGTCAAATCGCCGAGGGTCGACGCCGCCTGGCTCAACGAGGCACTGTAGGTGAGGCCGATGTCAGAGCGGACTCGGTCAGTTCCGCCGCTGAGCCCCAGCTCGGCAGCGTCACGCGCGTATGCCTGGCACAAAAGAGAGCGGTACGGGTCAGACGCATCTCGTTCACCGCTCTCCCACGCTGAGATCATGCGTAGCAGGCTGGCCCGTGTCGCCAGTGCATGCCGCCCCTGCGCCAGCCGTTCCAGTTCGTGGGCCAGTCGCGCTTTCGACCAACCCCTGTCCTGTCGCGCTTGCCGTAGCGGCGTCATGAACCATCCCCGATCGGTACGCAGACACAATTCGCCCGATCCACCATGCCCTATTTGTTGCGGCGATTGCAAGGGGTGCGTCATCCCTCGTCACTACCGGTCATCCCTCGCCATGTGCGTCCTGTCCCGTCACCTGCTCGGGCAGCCCGGCATGCGTTTTTCTTGATGCACGGGTGAGAGACACCCGGGGCACCCAAGCCCTCTGCCAAAGGAGCAGACATGAAGCTGTACGTGGACACCCAGAGCAAGCAGGTCCAGGTGACGAAGGACCCGGAGCCGAAGAACGACCAGAACGGCAACCAGCGGTCGGAGAAGAACACTGGCCGGCTCATGTGGTCGACCCAGGTCTTCGTTCTCGACGAGACTGGCGGCGAGATCATCACCATCACCACGGCGGGTGAGAAGCCGGGCGTGACGGTGGGACAGCTCGTCGCTGTCGAGCAGTTGGAGGCCATTCCGTGGGCGACCAATGGGCGTAACGGCGTCGCGTTCCGTGCGATCTCGCTGAAGCCGAAGGCTGGTAACTCGGCGGCGAAGTAGGTCCTCGTTCACCGTGCTGTGTCTGCCACTGGTGTCCGTGGCACCCCGTAGCGGCTGAGGTCCGCTGCACCGCTCAACCGAACACAGGCAGTCCGGGGACGGCTCTGGCGTCCAACGTTCCCGGCCTGGTGACCACGACCGGTGGTCACACCCCGTAAGAGCTGGCGCGGGGTCGGTACTGGCGTCCAAACCTGCCGACCCCGTGCCCTCCACTCATCCACCCTCGTGCAAGGGAGGACTCGTCGTGTCCAAGTCTAGACCTCGCCGCCCCTTTGGGCGGAACACCGGAACGGTGACGGTCATCGAGGCCAAGGTCCACCGTTCCTCGGCCCGCAACGCCCGGTTGGCGTTCATCCTGACGGCGGTCATCGTCGGCCTTCTGTCGGCCGTGGTGGCCGCTTCCTACATGCACCCCATCCTGGCCTTGTTCGTCGGCGCGCTCATCGGCGCACCTACCGGCGGGCTCGCCTGGGTGCTGGTCCGCATCTGGCCGGTACTGCGGCTGCTCTGGTGGTGGACCCCCGAAATCGGGATCATCACGCTCCTCGGCGCTGGCTGGGTTCAGCTGGCCGACCACACCTCCACGCCCGTCACGCTGGCGGTCGTCGCCCTGGTCGTCGGCGTCCCGGCTGCCCTGCCGGTCACCCGCCGCGCCGTGGTCGCTTGGACCTGGTGCTTCGTGGTGCGGCACCGGCTGCGCGTGTGCTTCGCGCAGTTCATCATCGCCAACCAGTCCGGCTCCCTACCCCTGATCCTGTGGGCTCGTCCCACGCCTGTTGGTGAGCGGGTCTGGGTCTACCTGCGCCCCGGCCTTTCGATGGCCGACCTGGAAGGCCGCCTCGACCGCATCGCGGTCGCCTGCCACGCCGCCACCGCTCTGGTCGAGCGGGCCTCCGACGGCAACTCCGCATACCTGCGGTTCGACATCAAACGCCGCGAAGTACTCACCGCCACGGTGGGCTCCCCGCTGGTCGACGTCATCACCCCGGACACGCCTACGGCCGACCGGCCGACGCCGGTGATCCCGACGGCGCTGGACCTGCCCGACGTCGACGCACCCGTCATCACCCTGCCCGTCCAGGGCAAGCCGGCCGCGAAGAAGCCGGCCAGCACCGCCAACGGCACCAAGCCCGCGGCGTCGTCCTCGGCTCCTGAGGACGACGTTTCCGACTGGATCTGACCATGACGCAGATCGAGTACGACGAGGCCACCGACGGCTTCTACTTCCACTGCTACGCCTGCGGCCGTGAGGGCCGCTCGTGGGATCGCCGCCGTGACGCCGAGCTCGATGCCGACCGGCACGACGAGCTGCACGACGACGGCCTGATCTGACCCCTACCCAACCGGGACGCGGGGAGCCCTACGGCTCGTTCGTGTGGCTCCTCGCGCCCACTCATCGCCCAGGGAGGGCACCTCATGACCACCACGGCACCCGCCCCCACGTCGGGGGTTCCGGTGGGACCTGGCCTATCGATGTTCGACCCCATCTTCGTCGGCATCGACGAGTTCGGTCAGCCCGTCTACATCACCCTCGCCTACCGCAACCTCCTCGCCGGCGGCGAACCCGGCGGCGGCAAATCCGGCCTCCTCAACTGCATCGCCGCCCACGCCGCCCTCGCCGTCGACTCCCGCCTTGTGCTGCTGGACGGCAAGCTCGTCGAGCTGGGGCAGTGGGAAGACGTGGCTGACGCGTTCATCGGCCCCGACATCACCGAAGCCCTGACCGTCCTGCGACGGCTTCAGGTCGTGATGAACAACCGCTACGCCTGGCTCCGCGCCCACGGGCGCCGCAAGCTCACCGCCGCCGACGGCCTGTCGGTCATCACCGTCCTGGTCGACGAAATCGCCTTCTACTCCGCCACCGTCGGCAGCAAGCAGGAGCAGGAAGAATTCGTCGCTCTCCTGCGCGACCTGGTCGCCCGCGGGCGTGCCGCCGGCATCCCGGTCGTGGCAGCGACCCAGCGGCCGTCCTTCGACATCATCCCCACCAGCCTGCGGGACCTGTTCGGCTACCGGGCCGCGTTCCGGTGCACCACACCCAACAGCTCGAACATCGTGCTCGGTCACGGCTGGGCCGAGCAGGGCTACTCGGCCACCGACATTCAGCCGACCAACCAGGGCGCGGCCTACCTCATCGCCGAAGGCGGCGTTCCCCGCCGCATCAAGGTCGCCTACCTCTCCGACAGCCAGATCGCCGGCATCGCCGACTACGCCGCCTGGACCCGCCGCCCCACCCGCTTATCCGCCCCGGCCGGCACCGCCGGCGATTGGGAGATGGCGGCATGACCACCCGAGAGCGCACCTACGCCCGCACGAACAACCAGCGCGCCGCCCAGTTCATCGAGCTGTGGATCGTCGCCCAACCGGCGGAGATCGCCGCGATGGTCCGGGTTGCCTCGGCCAGCGGCCGACTCGTCTACCTGTCCGCGCCGACCCCGATGGGCGGCGAAGACACCCGCCACCGCCGCTACCTGCGGCTGCGCACCCGATAACCGGCCGACAGGACCAGTAACCCGCCTGGCAGCAGAGCTGGTCCTGCCGACCTCCACCAACAGCCCCGAAAGGACGTGGCTGCCATGAAGGCTACCCAAAACCCACCCACCACCGCGCCGGTCACACCCGCTGACCTGCTGCGGATGGCTGCCCTCTACCTGCGCCGGCACGGCTGGCACCAGGGCACCTACTACAACAACCTCTTCCCCACCGACTTCCCCACCCCGCCGGCCTGCGCCGCCGGGGCCATCGGCATCGCCTGCGCCGGCCACCGGGTCGAGCACTTCTCCCAGCTCGACGGCGACACCCTCGCCGACTACCTGACGGCCATGGCCGTGTTCGTCGACCACCTCGACAACTTCGCGCCGGTCTTCTTCGTCGACGAGGACGGATATCTCCTCGACGAGCACACCTCGCCCTACTCGTGGAACGACGACCCGACCCGCACTGCCGAGCAGGTCATCACGGCCCTTGAGGCCGCTGCCGACGAGTGGGACCGCCTCCACCAGCAGGGGGGCGAGAACTGATGAGCACTGTCAAGAAGTCCTTGACGCCGTTCGGGCAACAACTCAAGCACCGCACCGTCGTGGAGAACGACGAGTTCGCCGCCTTCGCGCGGCGCATCATCCGCGCCCACGGCCGCCGCGTCGCCACCGGCGACGTCGAAGCCCTCCGCGACCTGGTCGCACTGTCCGCCGTCATCGATGACGCGATCGGTGAAGCCGTGATCGGGCTGCGGGCCTTCGGCTACTCCTGGGCCGAAATCGGCTCCCGCCTGGGCATCTCCCGTCAGGCCGCCCAGCAGCGCTGGGGAGGCCAGGCATGACCACCACCGGCTTTCCGACCTACCCGTACCGGCTCGCCCCTGACGGCCTGGCCACCCGCCGGCAACTACGCGCTGCCGGCCTTCGTCCCGGAGGTCATGACCCGGTCGCGCAGATCCTCTGGCGTCGCGGCAAGCGCGTCGCCTACCTCTACCGCCTCGACCTCGCCGCCCCCAAGCGGACTGCCACGCCCGCCCAGCGGGAGGCCATCGCCAAAGCCCTGCGCGCCCGGCGCACCTGCCGGGTCTGCGGGCTGGTCCAGCCCTACTACATCCCCCGCCGCTACGGCTGCTGCCTTGACTGCCACGGAGGCCACTGATGCCTGCCAAGACTCCGACCGGCATGGGCACCCGCGTGGAAGGTGCCGTCCTGGTCCTCATCCTTCTTGTTGTCGCCGGCTTCGCCGGAGCCGCCTCGTTCACCCACGTCAAGGACTGGACCCTCGCCAACTCCCCCGCCGGCACGGGTGAATGGTTCGGCTGGGCCAACGCCGTCGTGTCCGAACTGGTCCCCATCGCCTGCCTGTTGACCATCCGCCGACGCCGTCGGGCCGGCGCTCCGATCGGCTACCCGCTGTTCCTGCTCATCGCCGCCGCCGGCCTGTCCCTGGCCGCGCAACTCGCCGTCGCCAAGCCCGGCCCGTCCGGGTGGCTCCTGTCCGCCGTTCCGGCACTGGCATTCATGGCACTGGTGAAGCTCGTCCTCGCCCCGGCGCCCACCATCGCGGACACCACGCCCACCGTCGAGCAGGTGGAGCCGATCCGCGTCCAGGTGGCCGAGCAGGTCACCCCCGAACCGGCACCGCCGGCCGCCATCACCCCGACCCCCGAACCGACTCCGACCCCGGTCACCGAGCCGACTCCCGCCCCGGCTGCCGAGCCGGAACCCGTCACCGTCCCGACTCACCTGCTGCCCCCGGCCCGCTTCGCGGCCGTGCAGCACGAACAGGCCACCGGAGCACCCATCACCGCCGCCGAGCTGGCCGACCGGCTCGACGTCACCCCGGCCCTCGCCGGGCAGCTCCTCGCCACCATCGCCGGTGGTATCCGATGACCATCTACCTCGTCGACATCGAGCAGGTCACCCACACCTGCCCCGCCTTCGCCGACCCGCACCCGTGCGACATCCGCCGCACCCTCGTCGACGTCATCCCCGGCGGCCCCTGCCGGGCACCGGTCACCGTCCGCTGCGGCGAACAGACCACCCTCATTCCCTGTCACCGGCACGAGCCGGCCAAGCGCCAGTGCGGCGCCTGCCGGGTCATCGTCACCGAACGCACCATCACCACCCGCCACCTCACCGAGGTCGGCGGCTGATGGCCTCGACGCTGGACCTCACACCCCAGACCACCTCGGCCCGGGGTGTGGGCTCGAACGCCGACACCATCGCCCCCGTCTACGCCTACACCGCCGCCGGCTCCGCCTTCGAACGTGCCACCCGCCCCGACTACTTCGGCTGGCTGGAACACGTTCGCGCCGCCGCCGGCTGCACCCGACCCATCCGCCTCGCCGGCAGCCTCTACACCGTTGACCCTGCCACCGGCCGGATGCTGGACCAGCGGCATACCGACGCCATGCCCGACGCCGCGATCTACACCGCCTGCGGCAACCGGAGGGCCACCGTCTGCCCGTCGTGTGCGCAGACCTACCAGCGGGACGCGTTCCAACTCCTGCGCGCTGGCCTGGTCGGCGGCAAGGGCGTCCCCGACACGGTGGCGCAGCATCCGGCGGTGTTCGCCACCTTCACCGCACCATCCTTCGGCACCGTTCACGCCCGCGTGGTCAAGCGACACACCTGCGGCAACCGCCGCCGCTGCGACTGCCGAGCCGAACCGTGCCACGCCCGCCGCGACGCCGGCCTCTGCCCCCACGGCCGCCCCGCTGTCTGCTGGGCACGTCATGAAACCGGTGACGCGGTGCTCGGCCGGCCGTTGTGCCTGGACTGCTACGACCACGACCACCAGGTCGTGTGGAACATCTTCTCCGGCGAGCTGTGGCACCGCACCAAACAAGCCGCGGAACGATGGCTCGCCAAACTCGCCCGCCGCCGAGGCGTGCCCCGCGTCGAGGTCGTCACCGCCTGCGGCAAGACGCGGAAGGTGCCGCCCGTTCGGCTGTCACCGGGAAAGGTCGCCGAACTTCAAGCACGGGGAGCGGTCCATTTCCACGCCATCGCCCGCCTCGACGGCGTTGACGGCCTGGACCCGGACGCCGTCGTACCCCCGCCGGCCGGCTTCGGCGTCACCGAGCTGGTCGACGCCCTGCGGCACGCCGCCACGCAGATCGCCTTCAACACCCCCGCCCACCCCGACCGGCCCGAGGGCTGGCCTATCGCCTGGGGCGACCCGGACAAGGGCGTCGACCTGCGGCCGATCACCACCGATGGCAGCGGTGAGGTCACCGATGGCATGGTCGCCGGCTACCTTGCCAAATACGCCACCAAAAGCACCGAGGCCACCGGGCACACCTCCACCCGCCTGACTGCGGACACCATCGGCGACTACGCCGACCCCGACGGCGACCACACCGCCCGCCTCATCGACGCCTGCTGGCGCATCGGCCGACCCACCGGAAACCCGGTCCCCCTGTCCGAGCGGCCCCGCGACCCCCGACCCGCAGCCGGCTTCGTCGACCGCTGGCAGTGCCCCGACTGCGGCACCCACACCCGATACGCCGCCTGCCCCGTCTGCATCGCCGCACGTCAAGCCGCCCTTGACACCCAACCGGCCAGAAGACCACAGGCCACCAATCCCTACGCCCGGCTGCGTCGGTGGGCGCACATGCTCGGCTACGGCGGGCACTTCCTGACCAAAGGCCGCCGCTACTCCGTGACCTTCCAACTCCTGCGCGACACCCGCATCGCGTTCCGGCGGCACGAGGACCAGGACCACGAGCACCCCGCCGCCGGCGGCGAGCCCCTCGACCAGCGCGGCGAGGACACCACCCTCATCGTCGGCACCCTCACCTTCGCCGGAGTCGGCTGGCACACCACCGGAGACGCACTCCTCGCCAACACCGCCGCCGCCCTTGCCCGCGAACGACGAACCACCGGCCGCGAAGAACTCGCCCACGAACTCAGCACCACCCCAGCCGGCACCCCGCCGGTCGCCGCTTGATTCGAACAGGAGGAAGGACTCTGACCGTGGACGACGAACTGATGACCGTTCCGGAGGTGCTCGCCGCGCTCAACAACGTCTCGCGCCGGACGTTCTACCGGTGGCGTGAACTCGGCATCGCCCCGGCCTGCATTCGGCTTCCGAACGGAGAGCTCCGGATATCGAAGAAGGATCTCCGGATTTGGCTGGAACAGCGGCGCGAGGTGGCGGCGTGAAGTCTCGTCGCGTCCGCATCTGGGCGATCAAGACCAACACCGCCGAGGGTGCCCGGTCGAAGAAGGCCAAGCGTTCGTACACCGTCCGGTGGGTGGTGGCTGGCCGCGAGAAGTCCCGCACGTTCGTCACGCGGGCACTGGCCGACGGCTTCCGTTCCGACCTGATGCAGGCCGCCAACCAGGGCGAGGGGTTCCACATCGACACCGGGCTACCGGACTCGATGACGGAGACCCCGGTGGCTGTGACCTGGCTGGACTTCGCCAAGAAGTACGTCGACATGAAGTGGGCGGGCGCTGCGGCCAAGTCCCGAGACAGCATGACGGAAGCGCTCGCCACCGTCACAGCGGCGCTCGTCAAGGACGCCCACTGCCGGCCGCCGGTCGAACTGCTTCGCCAAGCGCTGCGCAACCACGTACTGCCGCCGCCGGCTCGTGGCTTGGACATGCCGCCGGAGGTTGCCGACGCGGTGCGCTGGCTGCGCCACGCCTCCCTGCCCCTGCCTGACCTCCGGGACGCGGGGACCCTGCGAAGTGCGCTTGACGTCCTGGCGGTGAAGCTCGACGGCAAGCCGGCCGCCGCGACCACTGTGCGTCGGAAGCGGTCGGTGTTCTACAACGCGCTTCAGTACGCGGTCGAGCTGGAAGAGTTGGAGTTCAACCCGATCGACAAGCTTCGCGTTCGGTCGCAGCGCAGAAAGATTGCCGAGGTCGTTGATCGTCGGGTGGTCGTCAACCAGCGCCAGGCGCTGGAACTGCTGATCGCGGTCACCTATGTCGGCCAGCGGGGACGGAGGGCGAAACGTGGTGAGCGCCTGGTCGCGTTCTTTGCCTGCCTGTACTTCGCCGCGCTCCGTCCGGCAGAGGCCCTGGCGTTGCGAGAGCAGGACTGCGACCTTCCCGAGAAGGGATGGGGTCGGCTGACGCTGGCCAAGAGTCGGCCGCAGGCGGGCAAGCGGTGGACCGACAGCGGCGAGGTTCATGACGACCGAGGGCTGAAGCACCGTGCCGAGGACGAGCCGCGTGGCGTACCGATCCCGCCCGCGCTCGTGAGGATCATGCGCGAGCACATCGAGCGGTTCGGTGTTGCTAAGGACGGTCGCCTGTTCCACAGCGAGCGGGGCAATGTCGTTGCGGCCTCGACGTACTCGCGCGTTTGGGATGAGGCGCGTCGACTGGCGCTGCCGCCGCGCCAGGTTGACTCTCCGCTCGCCGGTCGGCCGTACGACCTGAGGCATGCTGCCGTGTCGCTGTGGCTCAACGCTGGCGTCCCGGCGACCGAGGTAGCCAACCGAGCCGGGCACTCCGTAGATGTACTGCTCAAGGTCTACGCCAAGTGCATCGACGGCGCAGAGGCCACCGTCAACGACCGGATCGCTGAGGCACTGACCGGCGTTGCCTGGCCCGTATGATGGCCACCGTTCCGGATCTTGCCCCATGCCCGCCCGCTGACCTGGGCATACGCCTCAAGGTCATTCCGCGAATGTTCCGCGACCTACGACAAACGGCGACTCTCGGTGGCCTACGGCTGCACGCCTGTTCGAATCGAGCGGCGTATGTATTGCCAGCTCAGATGGCGTTTTAGCTGAGTATCGAGGTGCCCCCGGCAGGATTCGAACCTGCGACACACGGTTTAGGAAACCGATGCTCTATCCCCTGAGCTACGAGGGCGCGAGGGCCCAGTCTAGCGACCTTGGGTTCACCTGGGGTGGCAGGGAGTGGCCCACGTTCGCCCGCGTCAACCGGACCCCTGTTCGCCCAGCCCAGGAGCACACCCGGCAATGTGACTCCGGTTGATCTTGGTGGGCAAGGTGGAGTGGCCGGCGCGATGGGGTCGCGCCCTCTTCCGGCTGCAGGAACTACTCACCGGCATCAGCCCCGCGCTGGAACGGGCTGTGGACCTGAACCGATGATGGTCCTCGCCTGCTGGCAGACCCCGGCCGCGATCCGGCACGCCGGCTTCGACCGCATCACCGCCCTGCTCCGCCGCGGGCATGTCAAGAACGCCGTCCCGGTCGCCGAGGCATTGGTCGCCGCCGCCCGGCAGCAGACCATCACCCTGCCCGGGCAGCGTGCCGCCGCCGTGGTGGTCGGGCAGATGGCCACCGAGATCCTCGCCCTCGAGCAACGCATCGCCGCCGTCGACGATCTCATCGGGCGTGCAGGTAGTCGACGGCTCGGCGCAGGGAGGCGGGTCCGGCGATCGCCGACGCGGTCGGTGTAGGCGACGGTCATCAGCGTGTTGGGGTCAGGAGGTGTCCGGTCTCAGGGGGTCACTTCGGGTGGACGCCCGCCGGGTTGCCGGTGCTGGGCGAGTTACCGCTACTCCACATCTGGGGAGTGGCAATGAGGCTGACCATCTTCGGTGCCGAACCCTCGGGTGTAGCTCTTCCACGTGGGGTCCCACGACCTGTGCCCACGGGGCGGGCCGGAGGCGGTGCCGCCCGTTAGGGTGGAACGCGGCATACCGGGGAGGGAACGTGGTCAAGCGCTGGGGACCTGCCGGGCTGGCGCTCGGGTTCGCCCTGCTGACGGCCGGGTGCGGCGGCGAACCGTCGCTGACCGGCACGTGGATCATGGCGGAAAACCAGTCCCGCACGATGACGGTGCGCGACGACGGTTCCGTGTCGGCGAACATCGACGTCCCCTGCACCGGCACCACCAAGGGGCAGGGCGATCGGGAATACCGGCTCGAACTGGACTGCGGCATCACCAAGATATCGGCCGACGGCGTCCTGAGCGCCGACGGCGGGACCCTGACGGTCAAGGACCCGAGCACCGGCCAGGAGGCGGTCTGGAACCGCAAGTGACGGCCTCGGCGGCCCGTGACCGGTGCCTGGTCGTCGGCCCCCAGGGGCTGCGGCGCCTCGATACCGCACGATACGGTGCCAGGCGCGGGCCCGGCGGTCCTGACGCCGCCGGAACGGGCGGTAACCCCAGACGATCGCGGCGGAGGCGGACACGTGGCGGTTTCGGAGATCGCTGGCAGCGTCATGCAGCTCATCGCGGCGATCGTGGAGTACCAGCGGTTCCTGGCCGAGCAGCAGCAGCGACAACTGCTGCAGCAGCGTGAGGTGACCGAGCGGCAGCTCGAGTTCGCGCAGTCCGTCGGCAACCGACAGTTCGACGTACGCAGCGAACTGGCCGCGCAGGCCACCCGGCTCGACCCGCACCGCACCCGGGAGGTGCACGACCAGCTGTACGCGCAGTACCGCCAGGACGCGGCGACCTGGAACCGCGCGGCGGACCCGAAGTGGTGGCAGAGCGCCACGAACGCCGACGTCGTCGAGGTGTGGCGCGCCTCCACCGCCTGGCAGGGTGTCGACCCGGCTGCCGACATGGCGCGACGGGCCGCGGGTGAACGACTCGCCGAGAGCGGCATACGGGTGCCCGCCCCGGGCAGGCGCACCCACACGGGTGACGCGCTGTCCCGGGCCGTGCGCGACGCCGCGGAACGGCAGGGGCACGCCGCCGGTCCCAGCGCGGCGAGAACGGCGGCGGAGCGCGCCGCAGCCGACGGCCGTGGGCCCGCGGACCGTTCATCGCAGCAGCGGGAGACCGACGGGCGCCGGACCGGCGCCGACGCCGACGCGAACTGGCATCGGGCGGCGGCCGCCGACGACCGGAATCTCGCCGGTGCGTGGCGTGACGTCCGGCTGGACGCCGAACAGGGGCTCGCGCCCGGCAACGACGTGCCGGCCTACGCCGACCACGCCTACGCGCGGGAGCAGGACCTGACCGCTGAGGCGACCCAGCACGACCAGATGACCGACGCGGCCGGCCAGACGGCGGCTGTCAACGGCCAGGCAGCTGCGCCGGGCCAGGCCGCGCCGACCGGCGCTCCCGCGCCGCGAATCGCGGAGGGCAGGGGCGCTCAGGCCGCGGCCAAGGCCTACCCGGCCCCGACACGCGGCACGCTGGGCCGCGGCACCGTCCGCCCGGTCGCGCGGGGGCCGGCGCAGCCGACACGTACGCCTGCCCGGGCGCCGCAGCCAGCCGTCCGTTGAGGTGCTCCGGCGCGGCGGCCTGAGGCTACCCGAGGTCGTGCTGGGCGGTCTCATCCGGCCGAATCAGTCGTCAGCGCTCCGCCTGTCACGCAAGCGTCGCCGGCGATCGCACGGGTCTGTCGTTCACCGGTCGATGAGGAACCCGTCGAACGCGCCGCGTTCGTCCTCGATGTAGCCGTCGCGCGACACGTTCGTCACGCACATCAGCTTTGCCATGCCTCTACCTCTCGGTATGAAGGCTCGATAGACGAGTTCCGCGGCGTCGCTCATGCGCCATCTCGACGAGAACCTACCGGCGGTCAGCCGCCCAACGGAGCTCCGACGCCCGCCATGAACGCGACGGGGTCCACGGAGTTGCCGAAGCTCAGGCTCTGACCGGGGGCGACGCCGCGGTGCACCTCGAAGTGCAGGTGCGGGCCGGAGGAGTTTCCGGAACTGCCGCCGAGGCCGAGAACCTCACCGGCGGCGACCTTCTGCCCGACCTTGACGAAGGGCTGTTGGATCATGTGGCAGTAGCGGGTGGCGATGTTGCCGTCGTGACGGACGTCGACGTACCAGCCACATCCACCGAGGCCGGGGTACCCGTCGGTATCGCAGCCGTGCCACTCCGGGGCGTTGCACTTGCTGGTCGACACCACGCCGGCGGCTGCGGCGCGGATGGGCGTGAGCTTCGGGGCGCCCAGGTCGACGCCGGCATGCTGGTGGTCGCCGCGGTCCTGGCCCCACGGTGCGACGATGCCGGCCCGTACCGGCTGCACCCAGCCGCCCGGACCGACGGGGACGGGTTCGAAGGCGCCGGGACCGCAGGGCGCGCCGGGGGTACCGCCGCCAAGTTCGTCGATACTGCCGACCTTCAGCACGACGGCGGCCAGGGCGTAGGCGTCGTCCTCCCACTTCTGGTAGGCCTCGGGAGTGCCGGAGCGCTGCACGGCCTGGGCGGCGTCGGTCAGCCGCATGCCCTCCCAGCCCTCGACCTTGAGCAGCGCCGTGTAGAACTTGCCGGCGGCGTACCTGGGATCGGTGAGTTGGGCCACGGTTCCCCAGCCCTGACTCGGACGCTGCTGGAAGAGGCCCACGGAGTCACGGTCGCCGTAGTCGAGGTTGCGCAGCGTCGACTCCTGCATGGCGGTGGCCAGGGCGATCACCAGCCCGCGGGCCGGAACCTGCATCTCCTGGCCGACCGCGACGATGATCGCGGCGTTGCCGACCTGGCTCTGGTCCCACTCGGTGGTGGCCTCGCCACCACCGGAGGGCACCGGCCCGGGTAGCGTCCCGCACGGCGAGGCGCTGACCGAGCCGGCCATCAGGAACAGCGGCAGCCCGATGACGCATCCGCCCAACAGCAGAGTGATCGCGACGACAGCGCCCACCAGACCTGTCGTCTTCTTGTCGGTCATTGCCCGGCCCGGGTGAAGTCGTTGCCGGTGACCAGCCAGCGGCCCTTGACGTCGGCAACGCTGACCAGCAGCGTCCCGCGGTCGGTGGGGATCGCGAACTGCCCGCCGCCGCCCCGGATGGGGTAGGTCGCCTTGGGGCGGCCGGTGATGCGGGACGCGGGCAGGTTAGCCGGGTCGACGGTGCGCAGCTGCGCGGCGAACCGCGGAACGCACAACGGCGTGACGCCGTTCAGCCAGCTCGCCGCGTCGAGCCGCGGCCTGGCCCACGCGGTGGCGAAAGCCGCCGCCGCGGGCGCCGCCGCGGCGACGGGCGCGCGGGGCCCCTCGTCGTCCTCGTCGTCGCGACCGAAGGCCTCCGGCGGCGTGACGCTGGCGGCCGGGCCGCCGGCGGCCGGCGCGGGGCCGGTGTCCCGTGGTGCCGTGCCGCCGGAGACTCCGGAATGGGCACAGCCGGAAAGCATTACGAGCAGCATCGGTATCGCGACCGCGGGCACCGCTGCCCGTACGACGGGTGCGGACCGCACCCGTCCGCCTTGTTCCTTCCCCATGACCGTTCCGCCCCCGTGTCGAATGTTCGTACCCCGTCCATCGTGGACGGCCGGTCGGCGCCTGACTCCGCACGTTCCGATGTGGAACGACAATATCGATCGGCGTGCAACCGGGTGCTACTGTCTGCCGCGGAGTACGTCAGGCACGGGGGAAAGTCACATGTACGGTCGAGCGCAGGACGGATCTTGACGTGCCATCGGTCAATGCGCCCGTTCGTGCGGGGCACGACGCGCTTCCGGTTCTCTCCGCGATACCGGTGCCGCCGCAGGCTCTCGCCGGCGGGTGGCCCCCGGTGTGGTGGGTCGGCTGTCACGGCGGCAGCGGCGCCACCACACTGGCGACGCTGACCCAAATCGGCTACGACCACGGGCCGGTGTGGCCGCTGTTGCCGCAGCAGTCTCCGATGATCAATGTCGTCCTGGTCTGCCGGGCCAGCGCCGCGGGAACGTTGGCGGCGACCGGCGCGGTGGAGCAGTGGCGCCGGCGGGCCGTTCCGGTGCACGCTCGGGTGCAGGGAGTCGTCGCGGTCGCGGCGTCGCCGCGTCGACCGCCCAAGATCGTCAACGAGCGGCTGCAACTGCTGGGCGGATGGGTACCGAACGTCTGGCGCGTCGGCTGGCAGGAGGTGCTGCTGGCCGCCGACAGAGCCGCCGACCTGGGCGTCCCCCCACCCGACATCGCCATGCTCCGCGCTTCCATTGTGGAACTCGTCTCGACCTAGGAGAAGGACCCATGTCGACGATGCTGCATCTGCACGACGTGGTCATCAGCGTGCAGGACGCTGCGACCGATGTCATCGCCGCTCCGAACCCGGGCAACATCGCGCCCCCCGGATCGGACAAGATCCTGACGATCCTCGGCTGGGTGAAGTGGATCGTCACGGCCGTCGCCGTCGGCGGTGCCATGTTCATCGGCGCCAAGATGGCGATCGCGCACCGTCGTGGTGACGACACCAACACCTCGGCGCTGGGCTGGTGGCTGGCCGGCTGTGTACTGCTCGGAGTGGGGCCGCAGCTGGTCGACGCACTGACCTGAGCGCGGTAATCACGGGGAGGGACCGCCATGCGTTCGAGGAACTACCAGGCCGACTACGCGGAGGAACCGTCGCCGTGGACCCGGCCGGGCTTCGTGCTGGCCGCGGCGTTGCTGCTGGTGATCGTCGCACTCGGGGTCGTCGTCGCCGTGCGGTCCGGCGACGACGACAAGCCCGGCCCCGTAGCGTCGTCCGAGGCCACCGCCGGTGAGGCGCCGGCGGTGCAGCCGCAGACGACGGGCGAGCCGCCCACAGCGGTCCCGACGACCGCGCTGGCGGGCGTTACCTGGCGGGTGGTCGGCGGCACCGCGCTGCCGTTCAGCGATCGGGCCGGGCCCCGGGTACACAGCGACACGCAGGCCAAGGGCTTCGCCCACGCGCCGGAGGGCGCGCTGATCGCCGCGGCGCAATTGACCAGCCGCGTGGGCGCCGCCGCCGGCCGGGCTTCCTGGGAGCCGACCCTGACCCAGCAGTTCCTGCCCAGCGCCGACCGGGACCGGCTGCAGGCGGCGCTCGAGGCCGAGCCGGAGCAGCCGGCGCAACCGGGCGATCTCGCGCCGCTGGCGGGTTACCTGTACCTGAGCTACACGCCGGACACCGCGGTGATCGGCCTGGCCTACCGGTCGGTCAACGGCGCCACCGCACGGTGGTTCATCGTCACGACCACGCTTCAGTGGCGAGGCGGCGACTGGAAGATGGTGGCGCCGCCCGGTGGCGCCTGGACGTCGTTGAGCCGCACCGTGACCGACCTGAGCGGCGTCGTGGAATGGGGGGCCCGCTGATGTGCAATCCGATCACCCAGCCGGACTGCAGCGTCGGGGACTTCCTCGGCGGAATCGGCACCTCGGTCGCCGGGAACGTCGCGGAATCCATGCTGAACGGCCTCGCGAAGGCCATGAGCGACACCGCGGCCTGGGCCTTGAAGACCCTGATCGCCGGCTGGATCGCGGTCCCGTCCCCGGTCCTCACCGGGGGACCGGTCGATCGGCTGCGCGAGTACACCTACTGGATCACCGGTGCCGTCGCGGTGTTCTCCCTTCTCGTCGCGGCCGGGCGAATCGTGTGGGAGCGCAACGCCAAGGCCGCCACCGACGCCGGGCGCGGCCTGCTGCAGTTGACGCTGATCAGCGCCGCGGGGGTGCCGACCGTCGCGCTGCTCAGCGAGTTCGGCGACGGCTACTCGACGTGGATCGTCGACGCGTCGACCGGCGGCGATCTCGGCGAGCGTCTGCTGATGTTCGCACCCGTGGCCGGCGCGACCGCCTTCAACGGCCTCACGTCCATCGCGCTGATCACCATCGCGTTCATGCTGCTGCTCATCTCGTTCATGCAGATCCTGCTGAGCATCGGCATCGCCGCGATCAAGGTGCTGCTGAGCGGGCTGATGCCGCTGGCCGCGGCGGCCGCCATGACCGGCACCGGGCGCGCCATGCTCGCGCGCTACATGAGCTGGCTGATGGCGGCATTGCTGTACAAGCCGGCCGCGGCCACCGTGTACGCGGCCGCGTTCTGGATGATCGGTGACGGCAAGGACCTGATCACCGTGCTGACCGGCATCGTGCTGATGTGCATGGGCATCGTGGCGATGCCGGCCCTGCTGAAGCTGCTGGCCCCGGCGACCAGCCAGATCGCCATGGGCAGTGGTGGCGGCGGGGGCATGGCGGCCCCCGGAACCATCGCCACCGGCGCCATGCTGCTCAACTCCACCCGCGGTGGCGGTGGCGGCGGCGGTGGCGGTGGCGGTGGCGGCGACGGACAGGGTGCCGCGGTGCGGCCCGCCGGGGCCGGTCCCGGGCCCGGTTCCGCACCGGCGTCGTCCGGCGGCGGTGGGGCGATGGCCGGAGGCGGCGGAGGCGCGGCCGGTGGCGGCGCGGCCGCGGCCGGCGGAGGTGTGGCAGCCGGTGGCGGCGCGGCCGCCGCCGGCGGGTTGGCCGCGGCGGCTGGCCCCATCGGCGCCGGCATGATGGTCGGGCAGGCCGTGGCGGAGGCCGGCCCGGCGGCGATCAAGAAGATTGGTGGTGCCGCCGCGGGCGCGACGGGACCGACAGGAGCGGAGCAATGACGACGACGGCCACGCCGCCGAACCCGGCGCAGCAGCGCGCCTACGGCAACTGGCGCCGCGGTGTGTCGGCCGGGCTGTTCGGTCTCGGCACCGTCGGCACGCTGATCATGTTTGGTCTGGCCCTGCTGACCGTGCTGATGCTCGCCGTGTCGCTGGTGGCCGCCCTGCTGACCGCGCTGTGCGGCGCAGTCGTCCTGGTCCCGCTGGCCATTCAGGTCAACGGGCGCACCGGACTGCAGGTCATGGCGGCCCGGATCGCCTGGTGGCGGGGGCGTTCGCGACGACAGCACCTCTACCTGTCCGGCGTGGCCTCGAAGGTGACACAGACACACCAGTTGCCCGGCATCCTGGCCCGCTCGCAGGTCTACGAGGTCGAGACGGGCCGCTCCGGGCGCATCGGCGTGGTGGTCATCCCGCAGTCGCGGCACTACACCGTCACGCTGCGCTGCTACCCGGAGGGCATGGACCTGGTCGACCAGAGCGCCATCGACGCGCGCGTGGCGCACCTGGCCGCATGGCTGTCCAACCTCAGCCGGGAACCGGGCCTGGTACAGGCCGTGGTCACCGTGGAGAGCACCCCGGACCCGGGCACGCGGCTGGCCACCGAGGTCAACGACACGATTTCGCCGCAGGCGCCGGAACTGGCCCGCCGCGTCCTCGACGAAGTGGTACGCAGCTACCCGGCCGGCTCGGCGACCGTGGAGACCCGGGTCTCGCTCACCTACACGCTGCCGCCGAACCGGCGGCAGCTCTCGCACGAGGACATGTGCCGGGAGGTGGCCGCCCGGCTGCCGAACCTGCACTCCGGACTCTCGGCCGCCGGTGCCGGCGGCGTGCGCCCGATGATGCCGCGCTCGCTGGTCCGGGCCGTGCGCGCCGCATACGACCCCGGGGTGGGCATCGAGCTGTCGCGTACCCCCGACCTGGACCTCACCTGGGAGAACGCCGGCCCGGTGTCGGCGCGGGAGAGCTGGGACTACTACCGACACGACTCCGGGGTCTCAAGGACCTGGGGCATGGTCGAGGCTCCCCGCGGTGTCACCTTCGCCAACACGTTCGCCCGGCTGACCGACCCCGACCCGCAGCTGCTGCGCAAGCGGGTGTCACTGATCTACCGGCCGTACTCGCCGGCCGAGTCGGCCAAGCTCGTCGAGTCCGACAAGCGCGACGCCCGGTTCAACGCCACGAAGAAGTCCCAGGCCACCGCCCGGGACCTGGCCGACCTCAGCGCGGCCGAGCAGGCCGCGCAGGAGGAGGCCTCCGGTGCCGGCGTCGTGCGCTTCACGGTGCTGGTCACCGCCACCGTCTCCTCGGTCGAACAGCTCGACGAGGCGACCCGGATCATCGACTCGCGCGCCGCCGAGGCGCGGCTCATGCTCCGCCCGATGTACGGGGCCCAGGCGGCGACCTTCGCCGCCACCCTGCCGACCGGGGTGGTGCTGCCCGTGCACGCCACCGTGCCGTTCTAGGAGGCGGACCCTGATGCCCCGTTCCGTCATCCCGATCCGACGTCCCACCCGGTTGGGTTACCCTGGCCCCGGCGGTGGCTACATGTCGTGGGTCGAGTCGCCCACCGAATACCGCGGCACCACGGTGCAGGTGTGCGGCCTGTGGCCGTTCGGCACCGGCTCGTCCACCCCGACGATCGGCGCCCCACTGGGCCGGCACCGCTACACCAACGCGACTGTGTGCTTCGACCCGATCTCCTGGTACGAACGGGCCAAGCTGATCAACAACCCGTCGGTGTGGATCCAGGCGGAGCCGGCCATGGGCAAGTCCACCAGCGTGCGGCGGATGCTGCTGAGCCTGGTCGGCCAGGGGGTGACCCCGCTGATCCTGGGCGACCTCAAACCCGACTACGCCGAACTGGTCGCCGCGCTCGGCGGCCGGGTGCTGCGCGTGGGCCCCGGGCTGCACCGGATCAACCCGCTCGACATCGGTCCGTGGCAGCAGGTGCTGGCACACGTGCGCGACCCCAAGGAGATCGAGCAGCTGCATGCGGAGATCGTCGACCGTCGGCTGAACGCCGCCCTGGTGCTGGCGACCCTGACCCGGGGTGCTCCGCTCGCGTCGGACGAGATCACCGTACTGGCGGCCGCGCTCCGCTTCCTGACCGAACGGGAGAGCACCGCCCAGCCGTTGCTGTCGGACGTGCTGCGGGTCATCGAGGAGGCGCCCACGCAGGTGCGGTGGGTGACTCTGTGGCACGACGACCACGACCTGGACCGCTACCGCCTCGAGACGGAGAACCTGCGGCGTACGCTGCGGGCGCTGATTCACGGTCCGCTCGGCTCGACCGTCGAGGGGCACACCACCGCCTCGATCGAGCTCGACACCACCGCGCTGTGCGTGGACATCTCCGGCATCAGCGAGACCAACCAGATGCTGACCGCCGCCACCCTGGTCACCACGTGGGCCGCCGGCTTCGGTCAGGTCGAGGCGGCGCACCGGATGGCCGACCTGGGACTGGCCCCGCCGCGGCGTTTCTTCCTGGTCCTGGACGAGATGTGGCGGGCGTTGCGGGTCGGGCACGGCATGGTCGACCGCATCGACGCACTGACCCGCCTGAACCGTTCCAAGGGCACCGGCACCGCGTTCATCACCCACTCGCTGGGCGACCTGCAGGCACTGCCGAACGAGGAGGACCGCGCCAAGGCCCGCGGCTTCGCCGACCGGTGCGCGGTGCTCATGATCGGCGCCTGCTCCGAGCAGGAGCTCGATGCCGTCGCCCGGGTACGGCCCCTGGCGCAGGCCGAACGCGCCGAGGTGCTGTCGTGGTCGGCACCGCCGTCGTGGACGACCGGGCCGGACGAGGAAGAGGTCCTGATCGGCCGTGGGAACTTCCTCATCAAGGTCGGGACCCGGCCCGGCATCCCGGTGCGCCTGGAACCCACCGAGATCGAGAAGCAGCTGGGCAACACCGATTTCCGTTGGCAGCGCACATGAGCCGAGCAGTGGGACCTGGCGGAAGCAGCGACTCCTCGGGCCTGCTCGCCGGCGGCCTGGCCGGGCTAGCGCTGGCGGCGGCCGGGGCGGTCTGGCTGCCGTTGCGGCTGACCGAGCCGCCCGGCTACCACGACGAGGGTCTGTTCAGCGCCGTCGCGGCGTTGATCTCCGGCAAGATCACGTGGACGCTCGCGTGCACGCTGGTGGCTGTCGGTGAGGTGCTGGTGGTGGCGGCGCTGGCCACCGGCGTACTGCTGCTGACCAAGGGGCGCCGCCTCCGGGGCAGCCGGGTCGACAAGGCCGCCCGGCACATGGCCCGCCGCGGCGACCTGGCGCACCTGAGCCGCGACGGGGTCACCGCATCCGCCAAGCGGCTGCGGGCCAGTCTGGCCGACGCCGGTGACATCGCCCCCGATGACACGGGTGTCCTGATCGGATACACCGTGGCCGGCGGTATGGAACTGCGCCAGTCCTGGGAGGACATGGCCGTCGACATCTGGGGACCCCGTACCGGTAAGACCACCGCCCGCGCGATCCCGGCCACCGTGTCCAACCCCGGTCCGACGCTGGTCACCAGCGTCAAGGGCGACATCATCGACGCCACCCGGGATCTGCGCGCGGCCCGCGGCGAGATCTGGGTGTTCGACCCGCAGCAGGTCTGGGGCCAGCCGCAGCAGCTGTGGTGGAACCCGCTCGGCGGGATCGGCACCATCACCGACGCGCGCCGGCTGGCCGAGCACTTTGCCTCGGCCGAGCGTGAGCCCGGCATGCAGCGCGATGCGTTCTTCGACCCCAGCTCCGAGGAGCTGGTGGCCAATCTGCTGCTGGCGGCTGCGGTCGGCGGCCGGTCCATCCTCGAGGTGTACCGGTGGGCGGTGAACCCGCGCGACGAGACGCCGGCCGACATCCTGAGCGGTGCGGGCTTCCAGCTGCCGGCCGACTCGATCATCGGTGTGGTCAACATGCCGGACCAGACCCGCGGCGGCATCTACGCGGGCGCGCAGAAGATGCTCATGTGCCTGACGGAGCCGAGCGTGACCGCATGGGTCAGCCCGCCGTCCTCGCCGACGATCCGGCAGTTCCGCCCCGAGGACTTCGTCGCCACGTGCGACACCGTCTACCTGCTCAGCCAGGGCGGCCCGGGATCGCCGGCACCACTGATCGCCGCGCTGACCGACGCGGTGCTACGGGCCGGAGAGATGCGCGCCCGCGCCTCGGCGGGCCGGCGCCTCGACCCGCCGCTGATGTCGGTGCTCGACGAGGCGGCCAACATCTGCCGCATCCGGCAACTGCCGGCCTTGTACTCCTACTACGGCTCGCACGGCCTGCCGATCATCACCGTGCTGCAGTCGTACGCTCAGGGCATCGACGTGTGGGGCCGCGAAGGCATGCGCAAACTGTGGTCGGCGGCGAACGTGCGTACCTACGGCGGCGGTGTCGCGGACCCCGAGTTCCTCGAGGAGCTGTCCCGCCTCATCGGTGAGCACGACGTCATGACCCGATCGACGTCGAGCAGCGGATCCGGCTTCGGTCAGCGGTCCGTGTCGCGGCAGACCCGCCGCCAGCGGGTGCTCGACGTCGCGGAGCTGCACGCGCTGCCCCGCGGCCGGATGGTGGTGTACAGCTCGGGTGCGCCGCCGGTGCTGGCCCGCACCGCGCCCTGGCAGGCCGGCCCGTACGCCGAGGCCATCAAGGCCTCCATCGCCCGTTGGGATCCGGACAGCCAGAAGGACTGGAGTCTCAACCCCCACACCGCTGAACTGCAGTCGTTCGACAACTCGGTGCAGGAGCCGCAATGACCATGCCCACCGGCCAGAGCGATTCGGAAACGGCCGTCGCCGAACTGTCCGCTCTGCTGGAGCAACTGTCCGGCGCCATGCCGCCCGGCGGCACGCCCCCGGATCCTCAGGCGACCGCGAGTGCCACCCGGCAGCCGCAGCAGGCCGCCGACGAGGTGCCGGAGCCGGCGTTCCGCAACCTCGACGACTTCATGCGGTTGTATCTGGCCGAGGTCGTCGAGCGCCGCGTCCTGAGCGGACCCAAGAGCGGCATCTACTGGTGCGACCGGTGGTGGGCGCATCCCGAGGCAATTTCGCGCTTCTACGCGATGTGGCGCGAGTGGGAGAGGGCGCGACTCGACGACACCATGAGCACCTGGTGGCTGCACCATCTCGATCCGCACCTGATGGCCATGACCACCGAGTACGGGCCATTCGCCAAGTGCGAACCCGGCCGGCACACCGAGCCCAGCACCCTGCCGGCCCTCGCCGCTCCGCGTGAGGTCCTCGACCAGCTGCCCGAGGGCTGAGCGCGGCGCGGCGCTGCGGCCGCGGACCGCACCGGCTAGCCGAGGGCCGGGTGGAACACCATCGCATCGCCGTCCGACGGGTCCGCGGCGAGACCCCCGTGGGCCGTGACGGCCACCGGAGCCACTCCGGGCGACACTGACCTGTCCAGGCCGGTGCGCGCGTCGAGGACGACAGCATCGTCGTTCACCGAACCGTAGACCGCGCCGTGCCACGCCGCGGTCATCCGCGGGGCGCGCCGGCCCGTCGCGGGCAGCTGCCACAGGTCCTCTCCGGTGGTGGAGTCCAGGGCGAACAGCGGCTCCGAGTTGCCCAGGGCGCACACCGTGACCGCGGCCTCGTCGTAGGAGCAGCGCAGCCCCACCCGGTACTCGCCCTGCGTGCGGTTGACCAGGGTGCCGTCCTTCTTGACGAGCGCGTAGAAGCGCTTGCCGTCGTTCTGCTCACCCACCGCGACGACGAACGAGGGACCTGCTGCGGCGAGTTCGGCGTTGGCGACCGAAAGCGCCGACCAGCGCTCGGCGCCGTCGAGCAGCGCGAGCCCGTTGATGGACCGGCGGTAGCGGGTGTCCGGGGCGGTGAGCCCGACGACGGTGTCCCCCAGCAGTGCCGAGGCGGCGAAGTCGTTGTCGCGCCACAGGGTGCTGCCGGTGCCGAGGTCGACAGCCATGGTCACCTGCCGGCCGATGCCGAGCACCACGGCGGTGCCGCGGCCGCCGACCACGCGTACGTTGTCACCGGCGACCGGACCGACGTCGCCCCCGGCCGGCTTGGCGTCCACGGTCACGGTCTTCACCGGCCGGCCGTCGGTCGCATCGATCACGAGCAGCTCGACGGCCTGCCGGGCCGCCACGGTGCCGGAGGCGGGGATCTCCACGGCGTACGGCACGACCACGGCCGGCCGTCCGGTGGGATCGATCAACACCGGCCGGTGCCCGGCGGCGGCCGGGTTGCCGGTGATCGGTGACTGGTTCGGCGTGACCACCGACAGCTGGCGGCCGCTGCTCACGTCCACCACTGTGGTCCGGGCCTCGCCGCCCACGAAGGCGGTCGTTCCGTGCAGGAGAACGTCGCCGGGGCGGGCCCTGCCCAGTGCGGTGCCGCTGGGCGAGAACCGGGTCGGCGGGTCGAACGCCGGCATCGAGGGGGTGGCAGCGGGTGACCGTGCGGCGGCGGAGGCCGGCGCGGCCGGCTGGGCCGGCGGGTCGTCGCTGCCGCACCCGGCGGTCGTCGCCGCGAACGCGACGATGACCGCCGCTGCCCGAAGCCGCGCTCGCACCACTGGATCCCCCGTTTCCGCGATGGTCCCGCGCCGTAGCGTAGCAACGGGGGTCGATCCGGCGGCGACCGCTGGATGCGTGGCGCCGTCGGCTCCGTCTCGCGGCGAATCGCTGCTCTGTTGTGAGTAGACACATCGATCTATGCTGCACCCGGTACGCATCGTGAGCGGGATCGGCCCCTGGCCGCCGCTCCTGCCTACCGATGCAGTCGTGCGTTCGGGGGAGGGCACTGCATGAGTTCGCCGTGCGTGGACACCTGGGCTGCCGGAGCCGTCACCGGTGCTGCCGTGCCCGCCGGCCTGGTTCCGGTCGTCGCGCACCGGCGTCCCGAGATCGTCGAGGTCGTGCCATTCCCCGCTGCCGTCAGGATGTGCACATGGAGGTAACAGACGTGACGAAGGTGTCGGATTCCTGGGGACGCATGCTCAGCACGCACCGATACCGCTGGAACGAGCGGGAGGAATCGGTACGGCAGGACCTCACCTTCGCCGAACAGGCCGACATGTCCCGCAGGACGCTGGCAGGCGAGGGCGACGCCGAGCCGCCGCGGTCCGTCGAGCTCGCCAGCACCGAGGCGCTCGTGGCCGCGTCCCTGCTCCGGGAGTTGTCGGCCCGGCTACGCCACGGCGTCACCACCGGCGCTGTGAGCCCGGACGCCGCAGAACTGGCCGACGTGGCGGACGATCTCGTCGGCCGGCTCTACTCGGCGACGGGCATGCGTGGCTGACCGTCGCCGTGGATCACGAGCACAGTCCCGTACGCCTCGACGACATGAGCCCGGCGCGGCCGCGCGGCAGACGATTCCGGCGCCCTGACCGCCGACCAGGTATCCGCAGAGACACCAGAAGAAGGCAGCAGAGATGACAGTGCCCATGCCGCCGGCCCGGGCGGAGGCGCAGACCCGGCCGTTGAACGTGCTCACGCTCTGCGACAAGTGGATCGGCGGCGGTCCGATCGCCGTCAATCGCGAGATCTCCATCGCGCTCGCCGAGCTCGGGCACCGGGTGACCGCCCGGGTGAGCGTCCCCTCGCCGTCGCACCCCCTGGTCGACATCCAGGTACTCGATCCGGTTCCGGGATTGTCCGACACGCGTGCGCAGTTGCTCCGGGCGGACCGGCTTCCGGCGGATGTCGACGTCATCATGGGCCACGGGCGGTTCTCCGGTGGGGCCGCCTCCTACCTGCGCGACAACTTCTACCCGCACGCGAAGGTGGTGCACTTCGTCCACGTGACGGCGGACGAGATGGACCGCGGCCGCGGCGAACCGCTGGAGTCGAACCAGCACACCGAGACCGAGCGCGCCCTGGTGTCCCGGGCCGACCTGGTGGTCGGAGTGGGTCCGCTGCTGACCGCCGAGGGTCGCCGTCTGGCCCGGATGTGTGAGAAGCCGCCCCCGGTGGTCGAGATGACTCCCGGCGTGATCCTGGAGACGCCGCCCCGGTACGACCCCGAGCAGACCCGGCTGAACCTGCTGGTCTTCACGCGCACCGACGACCGCCTCAAGGGGGCCGACATCGCCGCCGCCGCGGTCGGCGAACTGCACAACCGCGGCCTGGACGTACGGCTGACGATGCTGGGGGCGCACAAGTCCGACGTCGCGGAACAGGAACGCGTGCTGTCCGACATCGCCGGTTTCCCGGTCAGGGTTCGGGGCTACACCTCCGACCCGAGCGTCATGGCCGCCGAACTCCGGGGGGCGGACATGGTGATCCACGCGGCACGGCACGAGGACTTCGGCCTGGCCCCGCTGGAGGCCGCCGGGTACGGCGTGCCGGTCCTGGTCGGGAACCACACCGGGGTCGGGATGTTCCTCGGCGACCCGAACAGGGTGCCGGCGGCACTGGGCGCACCGTCGGTGGTGAACACCCGGGGGCGTTCGGAGGCGACGCTGCCCACCGTGTGGGCCGACCACGCCGAGGCTCTCCTGAAGGACCTGCCGGAGACTCGCCGTCGGGCCACGGAGCTGCGCGAACACCTCGGGCAGAACCACACCTGGCGACATGCCGCCGAAGGGGTGGCCGAGAGCATCCGGACCCTGGCGCCGCCTACGCGCGGCACCACCGTCGCGGCGGCCGCGCGGCAGGTCGCTCACCAGCAGACCCGTCCCCCGGTCGCGGCGCCCCGGCGGCCGCAGGCATGGCAGGAGGCCTTCCGAAAGCCGGGACGCGGCCGGTGAGCGGATCGGGACCGGCCGCCCGCGACACCGTGAAGCCGTGGCTGTTGCTCGACATCGACGGGGTCCTCAACCCCACCGACGACCATGCCGACCGCGGCTTCGCCGAGCATCACCTGCATGGCTACCGGGTGCAGCTCAGCCGCGAGCACGGGCGGATGCTGAACGACCTCGTCCGCGAGGACCTGGTTGATCTGCGCTGGGCGACCACCTGGAACCATGCCGCGAACGCCTACGTCGCGCCCGTCGTCGGCCTGGCCGACCCGCTGCCCGTCCTGGTCATCGACCGCGCTCTGGCCGGCCCGGTGCCGTACGGCGTCAACTGGAAGGCCGCGAGCGTGCTGGCCGAGGCCGACGGCATGCCGTTCGCCTGGCTGGACGACTTCCTCACCGACGCCGACCGGCGGTGGGCCGAGGCCCGTGTCCTCGACACAGGCATCCCCACGCTGCTCGTGCCGATCGACCCGGCGGTCGGGTTGCTTCCCGAGCACCTCGACCAGGTGCGCTCATGGGCCCGGAGCACCAGCGGCCCCGGCGTCCTCACCGGCGAGGACCTCCTGCGGCGTACCCCGCACCTGTCGGCGAACCCGGTGTCGCGGGACCGAGCGGACTGGTTCGCGCGCACCTGCAACGCCGTGCCCGACCGGGCGGCCGGTCTCGACCGGAGGGAGCTCGCCGTCTCGCTCTGGGACCGCTGCGCGACCGCGGTCACGGCCGAGTACAGCGGTGAGTCGCGGGGGCTGCGACCCACCGACGAGTTCGTCCGCCAGTCCTTCCGCCGGTTCCTCCGGGGCGACGGCGCGGCGGCGACGGTCTGGGCCGACCGGGCGGCGCTGCGGGCCGCGCAGCCCGAGCGCGGTGACGTGACGCATGCCAAGGACTCGTACCGTCTCGTTCTCGGGGACACACCTGACCGCGACGCCGGCCAGCGGATCCAACTGCTTGTCGATTCCGCGGTGGCCGACCTCGGCATCAGCCCGGACATCCAGCGCACCCACCGCTCGATCCAGATGGGACCGTCCGGCCCGCTCCTGCAGGTCACCGTCCGCGCCGACCGCCGCGACACGTCCAGTGACCTTACCGTCGCCTTCGGCCACGACGGCCAGGCCGAGCGGGTCCCGTACGATCAACTGTTACGCGACGGTCCGGACGCCCTGCGCGAGCGGGCGGCGCGAGTGAGCAGGTCCGTGGCGGCGCTGCAGGAGCGGCGGTCGGCCGCGGTCGCCTACCTGCCCAGGCCCGTCGCGCGTCGACAACAGCAGCAGCCGTACCAGCCGACGACGGCGGTTCGTCCGCCTACGTCACCACAGCCATCAAGGGGCAGGCGATGACATCGGAGCGTGCGAGGCACGAGGGCAAGGCCATCGATGAGGCACGACAGGACTACGAGGCTCTGAGCGCGGTCGGCGAACTGTTCCCCGACACCGCCCTGGCGGAGAGCAGCCGGCAACTCGCACGAGGCGGCGACTGGCCGGAGAACCTCCGCGATGCCCCGCTCGTCATCGATGCCGCCTCCGCCTGGGGACCGGCCACCGTCCTCGCGGTGGCGGCCGCCGCGCGAGCCGTCCCGCGGCTCGCCCTGGTGCTGGTGGTCGACGAGCCGGCCCGGTCGGCGGCACGCCGCCTCCTGGGCGCCGTGGGCCGCACCGAGGTCACGGTCGCGATCGGGTCCTCCGACGCGCCGTCCGTCGTCCGGTCCGCCTGCGGCGCCCACGGGCAGCCGATCCGCTGGCTCAGCCTCGGTGAGCCCCTCCACCTCGCGCAGCTGATCGAGCACGCTCCGGACCTCGCCGGCCGGCTGCGTGTCACGCAGTCGGCGGCCGGCAGCGAGCGGTCGGCACGTGCCGATGCCGCTCGTACCGTGCTGGACGCGGCGCGGGAGGGGCGGATCGCCGCGCTCGACCTGGTGACCCCCGGGCCGGGGGACGACGGGCCTTCCCTCGACCGCAGCCGCCGTCAGGCCATGGCGCTGGCCGTAGCGCTGGACGAGACGGTCGACCGGTCGGGCGAAGCCACCGTGCTCAGCGACTCCGTCGCCCTGAGCGCCGCCGTGATGCTGCCCTTCGTCGACGTGGAGCAGGCGGGCACGGAGGTCGACGGCGCGGGCGTCTACCAGCGCGGCCGTGCCGGGGTGCCCCTGTGGTGGGGGACCGTCGACGACCACGAGCCGCTGGTCCGCTGGCTCACCCGGGTCGTCGAGCCGTCGCGGCCCGACCGAGGAGCATGACCTGTGTCGGCCCTTGAGGAGTTCACCGGGCTCGAGGCGATCTACGAGGCGTACGGGCTGACGTCCGCGAGCGACCGTGCCGCGGTGGCGGAGGCGCACACCGTCTTCCGTGAGCACCACGGGCCCTATGTCACCTCCATCGCCGCGGAAATGCTCGATGACCTGCGGGCTTCCGTCGACGCCGACCCGAACACGCGAATCGTCTTCGTCGGACGTGACGGCTTCAGCCTCGGCGTGGCCGTCCGCGCACTGGACCGCGACTTCTTCGACGCGCACTGTCACAACGTGGTGCTCTCCCGAGCCCTCGCCGAGGCCGCGGTCCAGGACAAGGAGCGGAACAGCGGGGCCGAGTATCCACAGCTCCAGCCGTACCGGGAGATCTCCAAGTCGGTCGACGATCGGGATGTCGACGGCGCCTACCAGCGGCTCACCCGGTATCTACGGGGGAACGGAATTCCGGTGGGCAAGGAAGGCAGCCGCATCACCTTTGTCGACAGTTGTCTGAAGGGAACGATCCAGGAACTGTGCGCCGCGATCTATCCCAAGAGCGAGTTCACCGGTCGGTACATGTTCTACCTCGGCACCGAGGGCGATCCGCATCCCGGGAGCAAGAAGGGATATGCGCTGCACCGCGAGGGCGCAGTCGGTGGAGGCCTGAAGACGCTCCCGGACGATCCGGCTCTCACCTTCGGCAGCATCCCGGCGATCCGGGTCATCGAGAACGCGTTGCAGGGCCCGCTGAGCAGTCCGAAAAGAATCAAGCAGAATGCGCCGGACCAGGCGCGGTTGATCGACACCCCGGACCGGACGTGGGGATGCAACCCGGTGCTGATCGCCGAGCCCTACCGCATTCCCGCCGTGCGTGAGGCCAGCAAGGTCGCGGCGTTGCTCGCCGTCCACGACAGCGCCGTCGACGTACGCAACGGCGAGCCGCTCGACAGTGCGAGGGTGCGTGAGCAGTTCACCACGCAGGTGCGGTCCTGGATCAACCGCAGTGATGACCTGGAGCCGCGGCTGAATCGGATACTGGACAGTTTCGTCCACCGGGACGACCACCGCCTCATCCGCCGCCTGGACGATCTCATGCATGAAGCGCGCCTTCCCGAGGACACCAGAAACCAGTTCTGGACGAAGTTCGACCAGGTCACGTCGATCGAGGACAAGAAGAACTTCATCGAGCAGTTTCGCAACGCGACTCAGCGGGTTCCGGGCGGCCCGGGCGCGCCGCGCGGAGAGATCGACACCTCGCAGCGCCGTGCCGACGACGGTCACCCGTGGGTGCGGGGCATCGCACCTGCGACCGGTGGCCGGGTGTCTCCGGCGCCGGCCCAACGGACGAGGCCGCCCGACAGCGGCGCTCCCCTCCGGACCTCCGCCGGCGCGCCGCACCCCGGCCGCCCCCGGCGACCTGACGCGCCGAGTCGCTGACCCATCCGCCAGAAGGGATCTGAGCGCATGCCGACCGACTCCGGCCTCGCCGCCGCGTATCCCCGGCTGTTCGCCCCGCAGCGGTGGGAGTGGGGCGGGCTCGACGCCCAGTTCACCACGGAAGCGCCGCCGGACGCGCTGGTCACCAACGTGCACCTCGTGGGGTTCAGCGGCGACCAGGTCATCCTGTGCCGCGACGACCGCGACGTGTGGTTCCTGCCCGGAGGCACGCGCGAGCCCGGTGAGAGCGTCGAGGACTGCGCCCGGCGGGAGCTGCTGGAGGAGGCGGGCGCGGTTCTCACCGGCCCGCTGACCGTGCTGGGCGCGCACAACTGCGTCACCGACCGTCCAGAGCCGTACCGGCCGCACCAGCCACATCCGGAGAAGGCCTGGCTGTGGTGTGCCGCCGGCGCCGCAATCGTCCAGGCGCCGACGATGCCGGAGGACGCCGAACAGATCGTCGAGGTCCGTGCGGTGCCGGTCCCCGAGGCCGCTGTGCTTCTGCTGACCGATCAGCCCTGGCTCCCCGACCTGCTCATGCTGGCCGTTCGGGCTCGCGGGCACGCCGTACGCGACGGTGATGCCGCGGCCCGGTAGCGTGGCCGGGACGTGGCGCCGGAAGGCGTAGCGAGCGGGGCAGGGTTCGAGACATCGAGCCCTGCCCCGCTCTTCTGTCCGCGGTCAGCCGACCGATCGCAAGCGGTGTGGCACGACCGACGTCGCTGATCGGGCGCCACCTACCTGGTTCCGCTCGTCCGCTGCGTGACCGCATCGCTCGGCCTGGCCTGCTCTGCGGATCTTCTCCGCAAGCGGTTCGACCGCTTGGCCGAGACGTTCGTGCTCGACGTGGTACCGGTATGAGAGCACTGCGTGGTGCACGTGCTCGGTGCCACCGTGCACGTCACCGGCGAATTGTGGCACAGCGCCGGCTCGTGGGCTGTCTCCTCTGACCTGGCTCCGCCCCATGCACAGGGCCACTATCAGGGCATGTTCGGCATGACCGCCCAGATCGCGTCGGCGATCACTCCGCTTGGCGCGAGTCTGCTGATCGTCGACGGCGGATGGTTCGGCTGGCTCATCTTCGCCGCCGCATTCGTCCTGGCCGGCCTGGCGATGCCGTTCGCGGTGCGGTACGGCGAGCCGGCAGCCGGCCCTGGCCCGTGTTCGCCTATCGAGACGGACTGGCCTGAGCCACAAACGTCGGCCCTGCGGTGACCTCCGCGCTGGTCGTCACTCCCGGCCGCGGGCACGTCACGGCCGTCGGGCCTCGTCTCGGACCACCTCCACCGTACGCCAGAAATATGGGCTTCTCGTCGGTTAGATGGCATATGGGCGGTGGCCCCATCACTGAGACGACGCGAGGCGGAGAGATGTCGAAGCGTACGGCGCCGGTACGAGATCATGGGCCGGCGGTCCTCGTCCCGGCCGCGTTCGGCGGGTACCCGGGACCGCTGCGGCGACCGCTGCCTGGCGCGTCGCTGATCAAGTTCCTGGGCACGACGGACCACAAGCAGATCGGCCTGCTGTATCTGCTCTCCTCGTTCGCGTTCTTCATCGCCGGCGGGGTGGAGGCGATGCTGATCAGGGGTGAGTTGGCCCGGCCCGGCCTGCAGCTCCTCTCCGCCGAGCAGTACAACCAGTTGTTCACCTCGCACGGCGCGGTGATGCTGCTGCTGTTCGCCACCCCGGCGGCGTTCGGCTTCGCCAACTACATCGTGCCGATCCAGATCGGCGCGCCGGACGTGTCGTTCCCCCGGCTCAACGCCCTCGCCTACTGGCTCTACCTCTTCGGCGGGCTGATGGTCATGGGCGGGTTCCTGACACCCAGCGGCTCGGCCGACTTCGGCTGGACGGCGTACACCCCGCTGGCCAGTGTCGAGCACTCGCCCGGAGTGGGCGCGAACATGTGGATCGTCGGTCTGGTCGTCTCCGGGCTGGGCACGATCCTCGGCGCGGTCAACCTCATCACCACGATCCTCACCCTCCGGGCCCCGGGGATGACCATGTTCCGGATGCCGATCTTCACCTGGAACATGCTGATCACCAGCGTGCTGGTGATCCTCGTCTTCCCCCTGCTCGCCGCCGCCCTGCTGGCGCTGATGGCCGACCGGCTCTTCAACGCCCACGTGTTCGACCCCGCGACCGGCGGACCGATGCTCTGGCAGCACCTGTTCTGGTTCTTCGGCCACCCCGAGGTCTACATCATCGCGCTGCCGTTCTTCGGCATCGTCACCGAGGTCATCCCGGTCTTCTCCCGCAAGCCGCTCTTCGGCTACAAGGGCATGGTCGGCGCCACCATCTTCATCGCCGGCTACTCCATGATCGTCTGGGCGCACCACATGTTCACCACCGGCCAGGTGCTGCTGCCGTTCTTCGCCGCCACAACGTTCCTCATCGCGGTACCGACCGGGGTGAAGTTCTTCAACTGGCTCGGCACCATGTGGAAGGGGCAACTGACCTTCGAGACACCGATGCTGTTCTCCATCGGTTTCCTCGTCACCTTCCTGCTCGGCGGGCTGACGGGAGTGCTGCTGGCCAGCCCACCCGTGGACTTCCACGTCCACGACACCTACTTCGTGGTCGCCCACTTCCACTACGTGGTGTTCGGCACCGTGGTGTTCGCGCTCTTCGCCGGCTTCTACTTCTGGTGGCCGAAGATGACCGGCCGGCTCATGGACGAACGCCTGGGAAAGATCCACTTTTGGACGATGTTCCTCGGCTTCCACGGCACGTTCCTGATCCACCACTGGCTCGGGGCGGCCGGCATGCCCCGCCGCTACGCGGACTACCAACCGCAGGACGGCTTCACCTGGATGCACACGTTCTCCACCATCTGGTCGTTCGTCCTCGGCATCTCCACCCTGTTCTTCATGTGGAACGCCTGGAAGTCGTGGCGGTACGGGGCCAAGGTGAGCGTCGACGACCCCTGGGGCTTCGGCAACTCGCTGGAGTGGGCCACCACCTGCCCACCGCCGTTGCGCAACTTCGACCGGATGCCCCGCATCCGCTCCGAGCGTCCCGCCTTCGACGCCAAGTACGGCCCGCTCGTCGCCGACCTCGGCCGGGACCTACCGCAGCGCGACACCAAGCCGCCGCACACGTTGCTCGAGGGGCTGCACCGCGAGCATCCGACACCCGAGTCGCCCAGCGCCGAGGGCGCGCACGGGCCGCGGGAGGCGGGCGACTACCAGCCGGCAGCCGAATCCGGCGCGCGGCCGGTGGATGTGCCGGACCCCGACCAGATCCGGCGACCCGCCTTCGACCAGACCGACGAACCCGAACGCGACCCGTGGGGTGGACAGCGCAGCCCGAACGACCGCGACAACGACCGGTGGCGACGCCCGGAGGGCAAGGGTGAGGAGCAGTGATCCGGGGGACCACGGGTCGGGAACCGGAGGGCCTTCTCGCCGATCCGCCCTCGGCCGGAACCTGGCCGACGTACCGTCGGGGCAGGCCAGCCGTCGCCCGGCGCCAGGGTGGGCGGAGGCCGGACGACCGGTGGACCTGCCCGCCCACGGGGAAGGCGATGCCCTGCGTGGGTGGGTGACGCGCCGCCGCTCCGCGACGGCCCGGAAAGACGGCCGGACGGTGTACGGCACGACCGACGACCAGCCGGGCCGTCCCGGTACGCGCTCGCCGCGACCGGAGGCGGCGAGCCGGCCGCCACGCCCGGACACCCTGGTCGACCGGCCCCGCGGCCCGGCCGGCCGGCGGCCATCTCCCGTGCCCGACAGACGTGAGGAAGAGGAATGACATCGGAGCGTGGACGCCCCCGGCTGACCGGTCCCCCACCGCCGTCTCGCCGCGGTGGGAGACGTTCCCCTGCCGGCGGGCCCCCGACCCCCCGACGCTGACGATGTGCGGCATCAGCGGTGAGGCGAGGTTCGACGCGACGGCGCCGGACGCCGACGCGGTGACCCGGATGGCCGAGGCGATGCGTTCCCGCGGCCCGGACGGGGAGGGCCTGTGGAGCGACGGCTGGGTCACCCTCGGACACCGGCGGCTGACCGTCATCGACCTGTCCGAGGCGGGCGGCCAGCCCATGGTGCGCGAGGACCTCGGGCTCGCGCTGGTGTTCAACGGCTGCGTCTACAACTACCCGGAGCTGCGGGAGGAGCTGCGGGCCGCCGGGCACACGTTCCACTCCACCAGTGACACCGAGGTGATCCTGGTGGCGTACGCGCAGTGGGGCGAGGACTTCGTCGACCACCTGGTCGGCATGTTCGCCGTCGGCCTGGTCGACCGGGCCCGGCGGCGGCTCGTGCTGGCCCGCGACCGGCTCGGCATCAAGCCCCTCTACCTGGCCGAGAAGCCGGGTCGGCTGCGGTTCGCCTCGACGCTGCCGGCGCTGCTCGCCGCCGGGGACGTCGACACCCGCGTCGACCCCGTGGCCCTGCACCACTACCTGTCGTGGCACTCGATCGTGCCCGCACCCCGGACCATCCTGCGTGGCATCCACAAACTGCCCCCGGCCACCGTGCGCGTCGTCGAGGCCGACGGGCGCAGCCGCGAGCGCGTCTACTGGCGGCCCGAGTACGTCCGCGACCCCGCCCACGCCGGCTGGGACGCCCACGACTGGCGGGCCGCGGTCGGCGACGCGCTGCGCACCGCCGTACGGCGCCGGCTGGTCGCCGACGTGCCGGTCGGCGTGCTGCTCTCCGGCGGACTCGACTCCAGCATGATCGTGGCGCTGCTGGCCGAGGCCGGGCAGGAGCACCTGCGCACGTTCAGCATCGGCTTCGACAGCCGGGGCGGGGAGAGCGGCGACGAGTTCCACTACTCCGACCTGGTCGCCCGCGCGTACGACACCGACCACCAGCGCATCCAGCTCGCCGACGACGACCTCGTGCCCGCCGTCCGCCGGACCATCGAGGCGATGACCGAGCCCATGGGCAGCCACGACGTGGTCGCCTTCCATCTGCTCTCCGAGCAGGTGGCCCGGCACGTCAAGGTGGCACAGTCCGGGCAGGGCGCCGATGAGGTCTTCGCCGGCTACGGCTACCACCAGCCTCTCACGCGGGTGCCCCGCGACGGCGCCGCCGACGCGTTCGCGGGAGCCTTCTTCGACCGGGACCACGCCGAGCTGAACCGGGTGGTCGGCCCCGCGTACGTCATGGACTCCGACGCCAGCCGCGACCTCGTCGCCGCGGACCTCGCCGCGCCCGGCGCGGACACCGCTCTCGACGCGGTGCTGCGCCTGGACACCCACCTCATGCTCCCCGACGACCCGGTGAAACGGGTGGACAGCATGAGCATGGCGTGGGGGCTGGAGGTCCGCACCCCGTTCCTCGACCAGGACCTGGTGACGCTCGCCGCCGCCTGCCCGCCCGAGCACAAGGTCGCGCAGGGCGGAAAGGGCGTGCTCAAGGAGGTGGCCCGTCAGGTACTGCCCGCCGAGGTGATCGACCGCCCGAAGGGCTACTTCCCGGTGCCCGCGCTGCGCAACGTCGACGGACCGGTCCGCGACCTCGTCACCGAGGCGCTGCGGGCGCCGGCCGCGCGGGACCGCGCGCTGTTCCGGCCGGAGTACGTCGACGCGCTGCTCACCGACCCGGAACAGGCGCAGGCCGCGGCCGGCAGCAACAAGCTGTGGCAGCTCGGTCTGCTCGAACTCTGGCTCCAGACCCATGGCGTCCACTAGCCCGGGCGACGAGGTGGAGGTCCGGCACCTGGCCACCGCCAACCGTGACGGGCAGCCGCCGGGGTGAGAAAGGATCGACGGGCCGGTTCCGAGCCGGAGGTGGCCGAGGCGTTCGGCCGCGTGGTCGAGGAAGGCGCCAACCGGCTGGCGCGACCGTGGGCCCCGCTGATCGTCACCGGGATTGTCGGCGGTGTCGACGTCGGCACTGGCGTACTGGCCTACCTCCTGGTCAAGGAGGCCACCGGGCAGACCCTGCTCGCCGGGCTCGCCTTCGGCGTCGGCTTCGTGGCGCTGCTGTTGGCCCGCAGCGAGCTGTTCACCGAGAACTTCCTGGTGCCGGTGACCGCGGTGGCCGCCGGCCACAACACCGTGCGCTCGCTGCTACGGCTGTGGAGCGTGACCCTGGCCGGCAACCTGCTCGGCGGCTGGCTGGTGGCCTGGCTGATCACCCAGGGTTTCCCCGACCTGCGCCGCACCGCCATCGAGACCGGCACCCACTTCGCCACGCTCGGCGTCAACCTGCGCTCCTTCACCCTGGCCGTGCTCGCCGGCATGGTGATCACCCTGATGACCCGGATGCAGCACTCCACCGAGAGCCTCGGCGTACGCCTGGTGCCGTCGCTGCTGTTCGGCGCGCTGCTCGCCGGCGGGCAGCTCTTCCACAGCGTCCTGGACTCGATCCTGATGTTCGCCGCGCTGACCGCCGGCCGCGCTCCTTTCGGCTACCTCGACTGGCTCGGCGCCCTCGGCTGGTCCGTGCTCGGCAACATCGTCGGAGGCGTCGGGCTCGTCACCGTCCTCCGGCTGGCTCGGGTGCCCCGTGAGCTCGCCGATGAGCGGTCCCGGCAGCGGTGAGCGCGGCGAACGGGGTCGGGCGCGGATGCCCGCCGGGGGCGGCCAGCGTGTGCGGCTCGGCACGGGCCGGGTGGACGTTCCTGCCTCAGTCGGGCAGCAGTCGGCGCAGCACACCCTTGGCGGTGGCGACGGTCCGGTAGGACTGCACCAGGTACGAGCCGCAGACGATGTTCGCTCCGGCCAGCGCCGGCACCGCGTACTGCGCCAGGCGCTGCCGACGCTGCCACGTCGCGACCGCGTCCGGCGTGTGCGCGGTGGGCAGGGTGGCGTCCCGTACCTCGATCTGCTCGCCGCGCTGGTGGGCCTCCTCCGCCAGCTGGCCGATCCGCTTCCCGCAGTACGCGGCGTACGCGGTGGCCGCCGCGCCGAGCACGGTGATGCCGGCCTTCGCCGCGCCCACCGTCCCGAAGCCCTTCTGCAGTGCCATCCGGCGTCGGCCGACCCGGCTGAGCTGGAGGCCGGCGAGCATGGTGGCGCCGATGCCGAGCCACTGGACCGGGCTGAACCGGCCCCAGGCGGACTCGGCGACCCGGATCCGGTCGATGCCCTGGTGGAGGTCGCTGCCGGACTTGTTGACCCCGGCGACGCCCATCACCGTGCCCCCGAACCAGAGAGCCGATCCCACGTCGTGTACCGCCTGGGCGACGGCGTGGTTGTCGGTCGCGGTCATCTGCATGCCGGGGCACCTCCTTGAGATGGGCGGCGGCTCCCGTCCGCCTCCTCCCGATTAGAGCAGTCCTGACCGGCTGGTTCGGCCGGGTTTCGCCCAATGTTCCCGGATAGGGCACGGGACGGAATGCGCCATCTCCCATGATCCTGAGCGGATGGGGCGGATGGGCGACGCCGGCCCGGCGAGCCGTCGTACGGTCGGGGCATGGGCGCGGGCCGCTCCGTCCGGCTGCCGCGGTGGCCCATGGCCGGACTACGCCTTCCAGGAGGACCCGTGTTCACCGATTCCGAGGAACTCCTGCGATACCTCAAGAACGAGGACGTGAAGTTCGTCGACGTACGGTTCTGTGACCTGCCCGGCGTGATGCAGCACTTCAACCTGCCGGTCGAGTCGGTCGACGACGACCTCCTCACCGAGGGCCTGGCCTTCGACGGGTCGTCGATCCGCGGTTTCCAGGCGATCCACGAGTCGGACATGCTCCTGCTCCCGGACGTCGCCAGCGCCTTCATC